>DXEA01000060.1 GCA_019115225.1 Candidatus Evtepia faecigallinarum | reverse complement strand
GCGGTAGGCGGTGAGCTTTTCATAGAAATCCTTGGCGGAGAGCTGGTCATAGGTCTCCGTGGTCTCGATCTCCGCTTCCTCCACCCACTGCTGGGTCAGCTCGGACATGTGAGCGGTCTCCCACTTGTCGCGCACAGCTGCCACCTGAGAGGGGTCCAGGCGCAGGATGATGTGATAGCCAAATTCACTCTCCACGATGTCGCTGATCTGGCCAGGAGCCAGTTCCCGGGTGGCCGTCTCAAAGACTTCCGTCATCGTTCCGGCAGTGAAGGTATAGCCGTCGGGATTGGTGGCCAGGCCCGTATCCTCGCTGTTGGCGTTCATCAGCTCGTCAAACTTGGTCTCCAGCTGGGCCGGGTCGGTGACAGCCTGGAGCTGGGCCAGCAGGTCCTGGGCCTTGGCCAGTTGGGCGTCCTTCTGCTCCTGGGAATAGGCCTCGTTGGTGGTCATGTCCTTGGTCAGCAGCAGGATGTGCTTGGCGCACAGCAGGTCGTTGGTGTCGGCATAGGCGGTGAGGGTCTCTGCCGTGGGGGCGTCCTCTGCCCCGTCCCGGAACATGCCGTGGGTCATGTGGTCGTTGATGTAGCTGATGGAGCTGATGTGCTCGATGCCCTCTTCGGTGGTGCAGGAGCTCTTCAGCCAGGTCTGGAAGGCCTCTTCGCCCCCTAACTGCTCCTTCACGGAGGTCAGCTCCTCCTGATAGGCGGCCTTGTCCTCGTCGGTGTAGGTGTAGCCGTTCTCCTCGCCCTTGGCGGCGATGATGCTGTAGGCCACCGCCTGCAGCTGGGCCGACTGCTTCAGGCTGTCGGCGGCGGTGGTGCCCTGGGTCTCGTCGATGACGGTGTCCCAGATGCTGTTCTGGTCGGTCGCCTCGGTGAACATGCCCAGGTAGCTGGCGGCAGAGTCCATCTGGTTGGCCAGCCAGAAGAAATAGTCGCCGGCGGTGACATCCTTGCCGTTGACGGTGAAGAGGACGGTGGAGCTGGAATAGCCCATCACCTCCTGGACCGGGTCGGCCTGACCGCAGCCGCTGAGCACGCCCACGGTCATCCCCAGCGCCAGGACCACGCCCAAGGCGCGGCGCACGATAGTTTTCATCACGATAAATCTCCTTACTTTCTGACGAATGGTTCCGCCCAGAGCCCCCAGGCCCGGGCAGCAGCCTCACCCGCAGCCCTCCTTTGACCGGAGGCGGGCAGGCATGATTTTTTATTGTACCACGCCCCGGGCCGTCTGGCAACCACTTTCCCGCCCGCCAGCAGCCCTGCCCCTGTCCCGGCGGGCCCTCGGGGCGGCGGGGCACGGCCCCTTCTGTCCAATTTCGTATAAATTGCGAAAAAAAGAGCGGCCTTTTTTCCCGAAAAAATCCCCGAAAATGGGTGCAATCATTCCCGCGATTTGTTATAATGGTCCCATAGAGGGAAACCGCCGGCCCGCCGGCGGGAGAAACGCAACGTGAAACCGAGGAATTCACACAGAGGAAACTACAATTTTTTATCGAGAGGGATGTTACGATGATCTCACATGGCAAGGATCTGAAGATTTTCTGCGGCAACTCCAACCGCCCCCTGGCCGAAGCCATCTGCCGGGAACTCCGCCTGCCCCTGGGCGACCTGCAGTGCGGCAACTTCTCTGACGGCGAGTGCTTCGTCTCCATCTACGAGACCGTCCGCGGCTCGGACGTGTTCGTGATCCAGTCCACCTGCTCCCCCGTCAACGACAACCTGATGGAGCTGCTGGTGATGATCGACGCTTTCAAACGGGCCTCCGCCGGCCGCATCACCGCGGTCATCCCCTATTTCGGCTACGCCCGCCAGGACCGGAAGGCCAAGCCCCGGGACCCCATCTCCGCCAAGCTGGTGGCCAACATGCTCACCTCCGCCGGCGCCGACCGGGTGCTGACCATGGACCTGCACGCCGCCCAGATCCAGGGATTCTTTGACATCCCCGTGGATAACCTGCTGGGCAGCCCCCTGTTTGTGGACTATTTCAAGTCCCGCTTCGGCGACGACACGGAGAACACCATGGTGGTCTCCCCCGACGTGGGCTCTGTGGCCCGGGCCCGGGCTTTTGCCCAAAAGCTGGGCATGACCATGGCCATCGTGGACAAGCGCCGGCAGAAGGCCAACTCCTCCGAGGTCATGAGCATCATCGGCGAGGTCAAGGGCAAGCGGGTGATCCTGCTGGACGACATGGTGGACACCGCCGGCTCCCTGTGCGGCGCCGCCGCCGCCCTGGTGGAAAAGGGCGGGGCCACCGAGGTCTACGCCTGCGCCTCCCACGGGGTCCTCTCCGGCCCCGCCCTCAAGCGCATTGAGGAGAGCGTCATCAAGGAGGTCCTCTTCCTGGACACCATCCCCCTGAAGGAAGGGGCCAAGTCCGCGAAGATCAAGTATCTCTCCGCTGCCCCCATGCTGGCCGACGCCATCAGCTACATCTACCATGAGGACTCGGTCTCCCGTCTTTTCGTATAAAAACGGAAGACCCTGCGGGCTCTCCCGTTTTGGGGATGCAGCAGCTGCGCGCGCCCTGCGGGCACACTTGCGGCTGAGAAGTGTTTTTCCACCGGCAAAGCCGGCGGAAAAACAGATTGAACTTTTTTCCGCCCTCTGCGGAGGGCGGAACTCTGCGAGGCTTTTGGAAAAGTTCTCTGGAACGCGTGTCAAGGATTCCGCCGCCGGAAGACGGCGGAATCCTTTTTGCGCATCTTTGTCATAAGTGAGGTAACGTCGAGAATATGTTTTCTTTCAAGCGACCCGGCCCGGTGCAGTGGCTGGTGGTGGGCCTGGGCAACCCCGGCCCCAAGTATGAGTGGACCCGCCACAACGTGGGCTTTCTGGTCATCGACCAGCTGGCCGACCGGGCGGACATCCCGGTGCAGAAGCTCAAGTTCCAGGCCCTGACCAACACCGCCCTCATCGGGGGCCAGTCGGTGCTGCTGATGAAGCCCACCACCTATATGAACCTCTCCGGCCAGGCGGTGGGCCAGGCGGCGCGCTTTTACAAAATCCCCCCGGAGCGGGTGCTGGTGATCTCCGACGACGTGGCCCTGCCCCAGGGCAAGCTGCGCATCCGCCGCAGCGGCTCGGCGGGGGGCCACAATGGCCTGAAGGACATCATCGCCCATCTGGGGGGCGACCAGTTCCCCCGGGTCAAGGTGGGGGTGGGCGGCAAGCCCCACCCGGACAGTGACATGGCTGACTGGGTGCTGAGTACCTTCACCGGGGCCGACCGCAAGGCCATGGAGGAGACCATCGACCGGGCGGCCGATGCTGTCACCTGCCTGTTAGAACAAGGCGTGGACAAGGCTATGTCCAAATTCAACGGGTGACTTTGGCAACGGCAGGGCGCTGCCGCGGGTGCCCCGGTGCCCCACCGGGTGGGGGAGGGGGAGCAGCCTGCTCCCCACGGGGGGCGCTGCCGCGGGGGCCCGCTGCCGCGGGGGCTTGGGCTTTCTCTGGAGAAAGCCCAAACGAAAGAGCACCAGGGGGCTGCGGCCCCCTGGACCCCCGGGGGGGCCGAAGGTCCTCGCTCCCGCTCGTCGGGTTTTGGGTTTGTGACCGAAGGGGCGGTCGTGGGTTTATGACCTACGGGGGATTGGGCCCTGATTTGGTACTTTTACGCATTTGACGGGAGAAATGGGAAACTTAGATTTTTTAGGGCTGAAAAAGACTGTTAGATAGATGCT
>DXEA01000059.1 GCA_019115225.1 Candidatus Evtepia faecigallinarum | reverse complement strand
GGCTGTTCGGCCTGCAGCTCAGGAGGGATTTTCGGACTTCCGCGCTACTACCTTCGGGCTCTCACCATCCCCGAATCGCTGAGGGGTTCCGCGGACCTTACTGTCTCCATCATCGCCATTTTCCATTGGCTGTTATATGATTGAAGTTATTATACGCACTGGCCGCGCCCTTGTCAAGGCGCAAATTTCCCCCTTCTTTCCCCGGGGAACGCCATTCTTTTGGGCACTTACGCCCGTCCGGCCTGGCCGGAGAAGATCCACGGGGCGGGCTGGACCTCGATCTCGTCCTTCCGTCCCACCTTGGACACCTCCAGCTGCATGACCTCCGTGGGCTCGATGCCGTTCTCCCAGAGCATGCTGGGGATGCGGCTCATGAAGCTGAACTCCAGGGTGTAGATGACCACCCGGATCTTGGGGTTGACCCGGACCAGGGTCTGCAATTCCAGCTCCAGCTTGGGGGAGGCCACCAAAAAGGCCACGTCGGGCACCGGCCAGCGGTGGGAATAGCTCTCCATGTCGTCCACGATGAGCACGTTGCGCAGGCCGAAGCGGACCACGTTTTCCTCCATGGTCTGCCGGTCCCCCGCCTTGTACTCCACGGCCACCACGTTGCCCCGCCGGGCGGCGATGGCAGCCTCCACGGCGATGCTCTCGCCGGAGACGCAGCAGATGGTCTCCTTCTCGTCCAGGTTGAGCTTTTTCAGGATCACCGCCCGGATCTCCGGGGCCACATAGCGGATGGTGCCCGGGGAGAAGCTGCTGTTGTCCAGGCCGATGCGGTAGCCCGAGTGGGCGTGGGGGTTGTTGATGAGCATGGCTGCCGACACGTTCACCCCCCGGTCGATCATCTCCGAGAGAAGGTTGTGCTTCATGGGGCCCTCGGGCTCAGAGCCCTCGTTGTACCAGATCTCGCACTCCCCCATGCCCGCGTCCCACATGCTGTAAAAGACCTCCGGGTGGTTGCCGTCGGTAAAGACCAGCACCGAGGGGCTGGCCTGGACGGTGGGCATCAGGTTCCGGTTGTCCCCGGTGATGTCCAGGATGCGCACCGTGGACAGGTCGATCTCCGTGTGGTCGGAGAAATACTTCAGCCAGGCCAGAATGCTCTCGTTGTTAAAAATGCTCATGGTGCTCTCCTTTCCCCCCTTCCGTTCAGGCGGCGGGGCGTGCGGGTATTCTCATTCCACGGGGTCCATGGTCACTGCCGCCTTTTTGCGCAGGAAGGCGGGGAAGGCGGCCGGGTCGCCGTGGGTAAAGCTGTCCTTGCGCAGCATGTGGGCTGCGTTGCTGCTGGTGAAGAGGAAGAAGTGGCCCTCGTCCTCGTTGGCGCTTTTGATGCTCAGGTATTCAAAGGTGTTCTGGCCGGAAACCTCGTCCTCCTCCTCGAAGCGGTCGGGGTAGAAGGTGTAGGTGATGGTCATTCCCTTGTTGGGGTACCGGGCCCAGGACCGGCGCTCCATCCCCTTGGTGTCCGCCCGGCGCAGCAGGGCCACGCCCCCCAGGATGCAGGCCAGGGAGATCAGCAGGCTCAGAATGGTGATGGGGGCAAAGACCCCCATGGAGAAGATACCGCCGACCACGCTGACCCCCACCACCAGCAGGAGGATGCCAAAGATGGGATAGCCGATCTTCCGGGCCAGACGCAGGTTCTTTTCCGGCCGGCGGCGGAAGTCCAGGGTCCGCACCAGGGCGGCCACGTCCCCCTGTTCATAGACCATCTTTACCTGATATTCCATGGTGCCGCGCTCCTTTCCCGTCCCATCCTCTGCCGGGCCGGATGGACCGCGCGCAGCAGCTGCCTGTGGTTTTCTGAGAAACAATCAAGATACGTTATGTATTGTAAAACCACAGGCCCGGTTCTGTCAAGGCAAACCTGTCCCCCGCCGCCGGGCCTTTTCTCCGGCAGCGGCCATGGCCGCCGCCCCTGCACGGGAGCAGCCCGGCAGCGCTGTGCTGCCGGGCTGCCTGTGTGCCGCCTCAAGTGCGCGGTTTGCCCCCGGTCACCGGTTCAGGATGTCCATAAACTCCGCGCCGGTCATCGTCTCTTTTTCATAAAGGCAGCGGGCCAGCTCGTCCAGCTTGCTGCGGTTGTCCAGCAAAATCTGGGCGGCCTTTTCGTGCTGCTTCTTCACCAGCTCCACCACCTGCTGGTCAATGGCCGTCTGGGTCTGCACAGAGCAGGCCAGGCTGTGGTCTCCGCCCAGGTACTGGTTGCTCACGGTCTCCAGGGCCACCATGTCAAAGGTCTTGCTCATGCCATAGCGCGTGATCATGGCCCGGGCCAGCTTGGTCGCCTGCTCGATGTCGTTGGCCGCGCCGGTGGAGATGGTGCCGAAGGCCACCTCCTCCGCCGCCCGGCCGCCGGTGTAGGTGGCGATCTTGTTCTCGATCTCCTCCCGGGTCATGAGGTACTTGTTCCCCTCCTCCACCTGCATGGTATAGCCCAGGGCGCCGGAGGTGCGGGGAATGATGGTGATCTTCTGCACCGGCGCCGACTGGGTCTGCCGGGCCGCCACCAGGGCGTGGCCGATCTCGTGATAGGCCACCGTCCATTTCTCCTGGTCGGTGAGGATGGCGTTCTTTTTCTGATAGCCGGCGATGACCACCTCGATGCTCTCCTCCAGGTCGCTTTGGTTGGCACAGGGGCGGTTCTGCCGCACCGCCCGCAGGGCGGCCTCGTTGACGATGTTGGCCAGCTCCGCCCCGCTGGCGCCGGAGGCCATGCGGGCGATCTGGGCAAAGTCCACGTCGTCGGCCACCTTGATCTTCCGGGCGTGGACTTTCAGAATCTCCTCCCGGCCCTTCAGGTCGGGCAGCTCCACAGGCACCCGGCGGTCAAACCGGCCCGGGCGGTGAGGGCGGGGTCCAGGGCCTCCGGCCGGTTGGTGGCCGCCAGGATGATGACCCCGCTGTTGCCCTCAAAGCCGTCCATCTCGGTCAGCAGCTGGTTGAGGGTCTGCTCCCGCTCGTCGTTGCTCCCCAGCTGGCCGTCCCGCTTTTTGCCAATGGCGTCGATCTCGTCAATAAAGACGATGCAGGGGGCCTTTTCCTTGGCCTGCCGGAAGAGGTCCCGGACCTTGGAGGCCCCCATGCCCACGAACATCTCTACGAACTCCGAGCCGGAGATGGAGAAGAAGGGCACCTCTGCCTCCCCGGCCACGGCCTTGGCCAGCATGGTCTTGCCGGTGCCAGGCGGGACCACCAGCAGGACCCCCTTGGGCATGGAAGCGCCGATTTGCTGGTACTTGACGGGATCGTGGAGGTAGGAGACGATCTCCGCCAGACTCTCCTTGGCCTCGTCCTCCCCCGCCACGTCGCGGAAGTGGATGCCCTCGGAGGATTTTACATAAACCTTGGCATTGGACTTGCCCATGCCAAAGAGCATGCCGCCGTTTCCGGCCTTGTGCATCATCCGCCGGTTCATCAGCTGGCCGATCCCGGCAAAGACCGCCAGGGGCAGGACCCAATAGAGCAGCAGGGAGGCCAGGGGTGACATCTCCTCCACGATCTCCTGGGAGAACTGGGCCCCGGAGTCCTGCAGCCGGTCCACTAGGGCCGGGTCGTCCATGCGCCCGGTCTTGTAATAGGTCGTGCCGTCCTTGCCGGTAAAGAGGATCTGCTCCTCCTGGACCTCCACCAGCCCGATCTCCTGCCGGTCTGCCATGTCCAGAAATGTGCCATAGTCCACCAGCTGGATCTGCCGCTGGGCAAACCACGGCAGCAGCAGGATGTTGAACAGTAGCAGGCAGAGAATGGCGATCACATAGAAATAGATGAGGGGCCGTCTGGGGGGCCTGACTTCCTTCATAGAGAAGTTCCTCCTTCGCGCTTTTCCCCCATTGTATGCCCAGGCCGGGCCCGGCCACAATAGACAGTCTGTCCCCCCTGTCTGAACACTCTGCCCCATGTGTCAAAAACTTTGACACATCCCCGCGGGTGTCAGTCCTCCGTCGGGAGCATTTCCGCCAGCGGGATCATTTTGCCCGAGAGCAGGCGGCAGAGCTTCTCCGCCAGCTGTTCCGTGGCGATGCCGCTGCGCTGGCTGTTTTCAAAGACCACCCCGGCGGTGGCATAGGCGTAAAAGCTCAGCGCCACCTCCAGGTCCTGGTGGTCCACGGCCAGGTCGGGCTTTTGCCGGAAAATCATCTGCCGGATGCTCTCCCGCATGGCCTGCACAAAAATACGCTCCACCTGGGCCCGGCGCTGGGAGGAGAGCAGCCGCAGCAGCAGGTCCCGGTGCTGCTGGGAGACCTGGATGAATTCCTCCATGGCCTTCTGGGGGCTGTCTGCCGCCAGGCTGTTGGTCAGGGCCTGCTGGATGATCTGCTGAACCAACCACTCCATCACCTCCAGCAGGTCCTGGAAATGATAGTAGAATGTCTGCCGGGAGATGCCGCACTGGGCAACCAGCTCTTTTACCGTGATCTTGTCAATGGGCCGCCGGGCTGCCAGCTGGGCAAAGGCCGCTGCGATCCTCGTCTTTTTGTCTTCCGTCATCGTCTTACCTCGTTTTTTCCGCCGCCACCGGCGGGACTTACCTATTATAATATATTGTACCATCCCCTATGGGGGCTGTCCAGCACCGGCTTGACAAACCGGAGGGAAATGCCTATGATATCGGTATGGTAAGCCAACCTTGCAGATTCCCCGACCATCCGTCGTGAAAAGGAGACAAACATGTCCAAGATCTATACTTCCCTGGAGCAACTCATTGGCGCCACTCCCCTGCTGGAGCTGGGCCATCTTCAAAAAGACCAGAACCTGGGGGCCCGGCTGCTGGCCAAGCTGGAATACCTCAACCCCGCCGGCTCGGCCAAGGACCGGGTGGCTTTGGCCATGCTGGACGACGCCGAGGCCAAGGGCCTGCTCCAGCCCGACTCCGTGATCATCGAGCCCACCTCGGGCAACACGGGCATCGGTCTGGCCGCCGTGGCTGCCGGCCGGGGCTACCGCACCATCATCGTCATGCCCGACACCATGAGCATGGAGCGCCGCCTGCTCATGACCGCCTATGGGGCCGAGCTGGTCCTCACCCCCGGGGCCAAGGGGATGGCCGGGTCCATCGAAAAGGCCGAGGAGCTGGCCAAGGAGCTCCCCCACGCCTTCATCCCCGGCCAGTTTGACAACCCCGCCAACGCCGCCGCCCACCGGACCACCACCGGGCCGGAGATCTGGAACGACACCGACGGCCAGGTGGACATCTTCGTGGCCGGGGTGGGCACCGGCGGCACCATCACCGGCGTGGGGGAATATCTCAAAGAGAAGAACCCCCAGGTGAAGGTGGTGGCCGTGGAGCCCGCCTCCTCCCCCCTGCTGAGCAAGGGGACCGCCGGCCCCCACGGCCTGCAGGGCATCGGGGCCAACTTCGTGCCCAAGGTCCTCAACACCGGGATCTATGACGAGATCATCCCCGTCACCGAGGCCGATGCCTATTCTGCCGGCCGCCTCATTGGCCGCCGGGAAGGGGTGCTGGTGGGTATCTCCTCCGGGGCCGCCCTGTGGGCCGCCATGGAGCTGGCCAAGCGCCCGGAAAATGCCGGCAAGACCATCGTGGTCCTGCTGCCCGACACCGGCGACCGCTATCTCTCCACCCCCATGTTCCAGGAATAACAAACATCCCCCGCTGCGCCGATGGGGTTCGGTGCGGCGGGGGATGTCTTTTTTATTCTTCATCCGGTCTCTTCCCTGCTCTCCTGGGGGCCGTCCTCTCTGGGCAGGCGGCGGATGCTCCGCCAGACGGTGACCAGGGCCAGGGTGCAGGCCGCCCCCTCGGCGATGGGGCCGGCATACAGGATGCCCTCCAACCCCCAGATGTGGGGCAGGATGGCCAGCAGGGGCAGCAGGAACAAGCCTTGGCGGGAGGCCGAGAGGATGGTCCCCTGGCGCACACTGCCGATGCTGGTAAAGTAGTTCACCGACAGGGGCTGCACGCCGGTGACGCAGATCATAAAGAGGAAAATTTGCAGGTATTCCTCGGCAAACTGGAAGTAGAGCGGGTCGCCCGAGCCGAAGATCCCCGCGATCTGGTGGGGGAAGCACTGAAAGACGGTAAAGGCCGCCGCGCCGATGACCAGGGCCACCAGCAAGGCTTTCCGGTAGGCCTGCCGCACCCGGCTGTACTTCCGGGCCCCCATGTTGAAGCTGAAGATGGGCTGGCACCCGTGGGCCAACCCCACGGCGAAGGAGATGACGATGGTCTGCACCTTGGCGATGACCCCGGAGACCGCCAGGGGGATGTCGCTGCCGTAGACAGACTGGGCCCCGTACCTGGTCAGCAGGTTGTTCATGACGATGTTGACCACCATCATGATGATGTGGTTGATGAAATTGGCGGTGCCCAGCTGGCAGATCTCCTTGACCTTCCCCGCCCGCAGCTTCAGGGTCTGCCGGGTCACCGGGGCCCCCTTGAATTTGGGCAGATAGGCCACGCACAGCAGGAAGGAGAGCAGCTGGCCCAGAACCGTCGCCCAGGCCGCCCCCTGGATGCCCCACTGAAAGACCAGCATGAACAGGGCGTCCAGCACGATGTTCACCACCGCCCCGGACACGGAGCACAGCATGGAATAGCGGGGCCGGCCGTCCGCCCGGATCAGCGTCGACGCCCCCGTGGCGGCCAGGTGGAAGGGCAGGCCCAGGGCCGTGATGCCCAGATAGCTCTGCCCATAGGGAAAGACCGCATCGGTGGCCCCGCACAGGTGGAGGATGGGGTCCCGCAGCAGCAGGACCGCCGCCCCCAGGGCCACCCCCAGGGCCGCCAGAAAGGCCAGGCCGGTGCCCAGAAACTCCGCCGCCTCCTGCTTTCTCCCCCGGCCCAGGTTCAGGTTGTACCCGGCGGCGGTGCCCACCCCGGCCAGCTGGGCCAGGGCCAGGGCCAGGGAGACCGTGGGAAAGGCCACGTTGGTGGCGGCATTGCCCAGCATCCCCACCACGTTGCCGATAAAGATCTGGTCAGTGATGTTGTAGGCCGAGGAGACCAGCATGCTGATGATGGAGGGGACGGCAAACTGGCGGATGAGTCCCCCCACCGGCGCATAGCCCAGGGGATTGGGCCGGCCGTCTCTTGCCGGGGCCTTATCCATGGCCCTCCCCCTCCTTTCGCCGCTGCTCCTCCAGGACCTGGTTCATATTTTTCTGCATGAGATGGAGGGCATGGGCCAGGGTCTCCCGGTCCTGCTGGGGCAGGCCCTCCACCAGCCGCCGGTCCAGCTCTAACAAATCCCGGTGGACGGCGGCAAAGCGGGCCTTGGCCTGGTCGGTGAGGTACAGGCGGTTGCGCCGCCGGTCCGCCGGGTCCTTTTCCCGGCGCAGCAGGCCCTTTTCCTCCAGCGACTTCACCCGCCGGGCGGTGGAGGCCTTGTCGGCATAGACCATGGCGGTCAGCTCCTCCTGGGTGACCCCCTCGGCGTAGTACAGGGACATATAAAAGGGCTGCTCCGCTGCCGTCAGGCCATAGGGCGCCAGGGCGCCGGTGAGATAGACCTGGGTCTTGCGGGAGAGCAGCGTGATCCAGCGCAGGGTACTCGGTTCCATTCCACATCCCTCCTGGGGCAAGGATAGCACAAATTCGTTGACGGGTCAACGAATTTGCCCCAACAAAAGGGCGTCCCCCGGTGAGAACGCCCTTTTGTCATCTCTGTGCTTCCAGCCAGTCCAGCAGGGCCCCGCACCCCTCCTCCAGATCGGCATAGGTGGCATCAAAATCCCCCGTGTACCAGGGGTCGGCGATGTCCCGGGGCCGGGGGCCGTAGTCCAGCAGGCGGCGGATCTTCCCCGCCGGGTCGCCCCCGGCAATGGCGGTCATGTTGCGCACGTTGGCCCCGTCCATGGCCAGCAGCAGGTCATAGCGGTCATAGTCACCCCGGGTCATCTGCACCGCCCGGTGATCCCCAAAGGGCACCCCCATCTGGCGCAGCTTCCGCAGGGCGGGGGGATAGATGGGGTTGCCGATCTCCTCCCGGCTGGTGGCGGCAGATTCGCTCACACACTCCAGCCCCCGCTGGGCCGCCCGCTGGGCGAAGAGGTATTGGGCCATGGGTGAGCGGCAGATGTTGCCGTGGCAGACGAAAAGCACTTTGATCATAATTTTATATTCCTCTATCCTTTATAAACTTCTGCGTTCCTACTTGGAATCATATCGTGGTTCTTTGTCGGTGTGATATCTTAAATTATAGCAGCTCACATTTCAAAAGAAAACTATATTCATATTTTTTATCCCACTCCAAAAGCAATTGGTCTTGGTATGCATATACGCTGCCCGTTTTTGCTTTTTAATTTTTCATCACAAACGGACTAAAATAAAAAAACGAGACGGGCCCGTCGCAGAATTGAAAAATTCTGCGACGGGCTCTGTCTCGTTTGTTGCGTGCCTACTGAAAGCAGGTCCTTTTTGTAAACACTACTTCAGCTTTGCAGCTTTCATCGGGGGATCATTGCTGGCGCATGGCATCCAGGTCCACGTCGCCAAACATATTCTTCATGCGCTCGTGGGCTGCCATCTCCTTTCGGTCCTTGCCCGCCGCTGCATAGAGCAGGAAGCCGACGACCAGGAAGATGACAAAGACGATAATCGCCTTGGACTTGGCATAGAAGGGGGAGAAGGGCAGCAGGGAGCCCACAAAGTAGACCACACCCACGATGGCCGCCCAGTATGCCACCACGGTGGGCATTTTATAGGGCCGCTGGACGTTGGGCATGTCCCGCCGCAGCTTCAGCAGGGACAGGCTGGACAGGGTCCAGGAGAGGATGAAGGCCACAGCGGAGAAGGATGTCAGGGTGTCGATGGCGTTGGCGCCCGCCAGGGGACCCACAAAGGAGAGGATGGTGACGATGTACAGGCCGTGGATGGCCACGCCGTTCTTATCCTGCTTGGCAAACCAGGCGGGGATCATCCGGGAGCGGCCCATGGCCATGAGCAGGTTTGCCGAGGCGGTGAAGAAGCCGTTCCAGGTGGTGAACAGACCGGCCAGGGCGCCGATGATGATCAGCCAGTACAGGGCCACGCCAACGCCGCCGTCAAAGACGAACTTGAACATGTTGGCGGCTGCGGGGCGGTCCAGGCCCAGGAAGTCCTGCCAGGGATAGGCGTAGCCGAAGCAGAAGAGCAGCATGGCGTAAAAGACGCAGGCCAGGGCCACGGACAGGACCACTGTGGAGCCCACCTTCTTGATGTCGCCGCCGGCCTCCTCGATGCCCTGGGGGATGGTCTCAAACCCGGCCAGGAAGAAAGCGGCCGTGACGATGATGGAGAAGGCGCCGCTGAGCACGCCGGTGTGGTTGGCATCGGTGGTGTTCTCATAGATGGGCTTCAGGTTTTCAACATTGCCGCCCACCAGACCGGCCACCGCACCGATGACGGCGGAGGCCACCAGGAAGACGCACAGGAACTTCTGCAGGGAGGCCGCAGAGGACAGGCCCTTCCGGTTGAGCAGGAAGAGCAGGATGGTAAAGACGGTGCCGATGATGACCGTGCTCAGGCGGACCTCAGCACCCAGGATGGTGTACAGGACCGTCCCTTCCTTCAGCTGGGGGAAGAGATAGACCAAAATGTCCGTGACCTGAATGGCCTCCCAGGGGATGATGAAGACGAAGCCGCCAAAGGCTGCCCAGCCGGACAGGAAGGCGATCTTATCCCCAAAGGCCGCGTAAGCGAAGGCCGCGCCGCCGCCGGCCACGGGCAGCATGGGCACCAGCTCTGCATAGACCAGGCCGAAGGGGACCATGATCAGCAGGCACAGCAGATACCCAAGGGCTGCAGGAACAGGACCGCCGGAGCTGGCCATCCAGCTGTTGATGGAAACAGCCCAGCCAACACCGACGATGGCGCCGAACCCGATGCAGAAAAAGTCGATGGTACTGACGCCCTTCTTTTCGGGATGATTGCTCATAGGTTACCTCTTTTCTTTCCGGTCCGCCCGGCCTTCCACCGGGCGGAGTTGATGGCTCTCTCTGATCTTGAACATCTGCGGGTTTCCCCGCCAGCGCGGCATGGCATCCCTCCTCTCTCCCCCCATCCATGGCATTGTGTATAAGACGGGGTGGTGTTTTGGTCAGTGTCATTATAAAAAACATCCATATCGTTGGGAAATACCAGTTTTTTATTTTGCCATATCCAGTTCATATATCGTCCCCCGGACGGCGCAAAAAGCAGCGGCAGTCCCGGGGACTGCCGCTGCCGGTGAGGCGGAGCACAGGGCTCCTGTTGTGAGTAATCAGAAAGAGACGCTCCCGCCTGCCTGGAAGATGGGCAGGGACTGTCTGGACCTGACACGGAACACTCTTTCCTCATGTCCTATTATAGGGGAACGGGGGAAAATGTAAAATTCCAAAATCGTATGGCGGTATTGCAATTGCAAACTATATCTCCGCCCCGCAATATGATATAGTAGTAGTATCGTGATCCCATAATCGAAGGGCCCCTGCACCACAGAGCAGAGGCGCGAAGGAGGACAGCAGCCATGGGAAAATATCTGCCCATCATCGTCACCGCCGACTGCGGCAGCCTGACCCGGGCCGGAAAGATCCTGGGCTATGCCCAGCCCAACATGGGCAGCATTGTCACGCGGTTCGAGAATGAGCTGGGGGTGAAACTCTTTCACCGCAGTCAGCACGGCGTGACCCTGACGGAGACGGGGGAAAAGCTGGTGGAGATCATGCGCCAGATCGACGACATGGAGGACTATCTGCAAGAGGTGGTCACCCGCACCCGGAAGGAGCGTTTCCGGGTGGGCGTGTTCCAGAGCGTGGCCACCCAGTGGATGCCCCAGGTCATGGAGGAATTTTTCCGCACCTACCCCGACACGGTCTTTCAGCTGGAATACCTGAGCCGGGAGCTGGACGACGAGACCGGCGTGCGGGAAAACACCCTGGACTGCGCCTTCTTCCGGGGCACCAACTTTCCCCAGGGGATGCAGCACGTCCCCCTGCTCACCGAGCCCTTCTATCTGCTGGTCCCCGCCGGCAGCCCCCTGGCCGCCGCCCCCTCCCTGTCCCTGATGGCGGTGGCCGGGAACTATCCCTATATCCACAACAGCGAGACCTTTGACTGGGAGGAGCCCTATAAGGACATCCGCCAAAAGCTGATGGAGCGGGACATCATCAAAATCTCCTCCCCCGAGGACAGCACCGTCATCTCCCTGGTCGCCCAGGGCCTGGGGGTGAGCCTGCTTCCCAGGCTGAGCCTGGCGGGTATCACCCCGGCCCACCAGGTGAAGGCGGTCCCCCTGGACGACGCCCCCACCCGCACCATCAGCCTGCTGTTTCCCAAAAAGGCGGAGCAGAGCTCCCTGACCACCGTTTTCCTCACCCTGCTCCAGCAGCGGGTGGCGGCATGGGAGCGGGACCAGGGCAGCACCCTGCCCTGACCGGTTTTTTCATAGGAAGGCACCGCAAAGCAGCCGGAAGGACGCTTCCCGTCCTTCCGGCTGCTTTGCCTGACAGCGGAGGGCTTCTCCGTCACGCCGTCCCACTCCCCTTCGCCGCCGGCACCTGCCGGCCCAGGCCCTCCTGATAGTGCAGCGCCTCCACCGCCGCCCGGGCCCAGGTGTCGCTGGCAGTTTCCTCGTCGTCACACACCGCCCGAAAGACAAAATTGCCGATGTTCTTGATGCCAAAGCTGGTCTGGCTGTGCCACAGCATGTCCGAGACGAACTTTCCCCCCGCCGAGGCAGTGGTGGTGAGGGTAAAGCCCAGCCGCCCCGCCAGCCAGGCCGGCCGGGGCGCCGGGTCGGCCCGGTCGATGAAGTTTTTCATGATGCCGGACATATTCTGGTGGGACACCGGGCTGGAGAAGATCACGACGTCGTTTTCCCGCAGCTTTTGGCGCAGAAGGGGCATGTCGTCTGTCCGGTCCAGGGCGCACCCGCCCCAGGCGCGGCAGGACCGGCAGTCCTCGCAGAGGGCAATGTGAAAGTCCCGCAGAAGGACTACCTCATACTCCACCG
>DXEA01000058.1 GCA_019115225.1 Candidatus Evtepia faecigallinarum | reverse complement strand
TTCAGGGCGCCGTAGGTCTCCTCGGGGTTGTCCGAGGTCACCCGCTGGCTGCCCCGCACGGCGGTGAGGGCCTGCAGGGCCCCCTCCTTGGTGATGCGGTAGTCGGAGAAAATCTTGCCCAACTCCCGGTCTGCGGTCTCCAGCAGGCCCAGGAAGAGGTGCTCCACGGAGGTGTATTCGTCCTTCATCTCCCCGGCGATCTTCTCGGCCCGGTTCAGGGCCTTGTCGGTGTCGCTGGAGATGTAGACCTTGCCCATCTCATGGCCGTAGCCGGAGACCTTGGGCTGGCGGTCCACCAGGGCCTGGACGGCGGCCTGGAGGGAGGGAACGGTGACCCCCATGCCGGAGAGCAGCTGGGGGATGAGGCCCTCCGGGTCCTGGAGGAGGGCCAGGAGCAGGTGGACCTGTTCGATTTGAGGATTGCCGTACTCCTGGGCGGCCTGCTGGGCGGCCCGGATGGCTTCGGCAGATTTTTGGGTCAGTTTTTCCGCGTTCATAAAGCAGTCACTCCTTTCCGGGGTGGTGAATTAGGGATTGTGGTCTGGCGCGGCAAAGGGCGCCGGCGACATCACCGGCGCCCTGCCTCAATGGTTGCTGTGACAAAAAAGAGAGGAGGATCAAGAGAGGAAAGAGAGAGGGTAGTGATCGTGGGAAAGTCTCAGCCGATGGCGATCTGCCGGGACTGGGGGACCACCGGGGCCAGCTTGGGCAGGGTGAGCTCCAGGATGCCGTTGTGGTAAGCGGCGGTGATGCCGTTCTCGTCGATGCCGGTGACATCGAAGGTGCGGGAGAAGGAACCGCAGCGGCGCTCCCGGCGGATGTAGTCGCCGTCCTTCTGGTCCTGGTTCTCCTTGTGCTCGGCCTTGATGGTCAGGATGCCCTCCTTCAGCTCCAGGGAGATGTCCTCTTTGTCAAAGCCGGGCAGTTCGGCCTCCAGCAGGAACTTGTCGCCCTGGTCCCGGATGTCCGTGCGGAAGGCGGGGAGGCTGGCGGTGGTGTTGCCGAAGAATTTCTTCTCGAAGTTGTCGAACAGGTCAAACAGGTTCTCGTCACGACGGTCAAAAGGAATCATACCAAACATCATAAAACGCTCCTTTGCGGTGTTATATTCGGGTCGGACGCCGGGGAAACCGGGCCCGACGGGTGTCCATAAAATTTGCAGTCTGTAGGTCGGAGTGCTTGGCACTTCCCCTGGTATTCCCGGGGACCTCCTGTCTACGGTGGTTATCCTACTGCGATTTTATGAACAATCTTAGAGGATTTTATGTCTAAATTGTAAACGTTAGCAGTCTGTCTGTGAGAGTGCTAAAACGGATGGGGCGGGGCCGGCGGGCAGGGGAGAGGCTTTTCCCCCGGGGGGAAGTGTGCTATAATAGCCCCAGCAGGCACAAGGCGGCCCGGCCGCCTTTTCCCTATCATACCCCAAAACGGAAGGAAGGATACCCTATGATTCAGTTATCCCAGAGAATGGTGGCCCTGGGCACCGCCCGGTCGGAGATCCGGGAGGCCTTTGCCTTCGCCCAGGCCCGGGCGGCGGAAGTGGGAGCGGAGAACGTGGACGACTTCTCCATCGGCAACCCCAGCGTCCCCGCCCCGGAGACGGTGGCCCAGGCGGTGCGGGAGCTGGTGGACAGCGTGGACCCCATCAAGCTCCACGGCTACACCCCCGCCCAGGGGGACGGGGAGGTTCGGCAGGCCCTGGCGGAGGACCTGAACCGCCGCCACGGTACGGCCTACGGCCCCGACGACTTCTACCTCACCGCCGGGGCGGCGGGGGCCCTGTGCTGCGTGCTGTCGGCCCTGGGCTGCCCGGGGGACCAGTTCGTCACCTTCGCCCCCTACTTCCCGGAATATAAGGTCTTTGTGGAGAGCGCCGGGGGCGAGCTGGTGGCGGTGCCGGCGGATCTGGCGGATTTCCAGATCGACTTTGACGCTTTCACGGCGGCCCTGAACCCCCAGGTCAAGGGGGTCATCATCAACAGCCCCAACAACCCCACGGGGGTGGTCTACTCCGAGGCCACCATCCGGCGGCTGGGCCAGACCCTGGCGGAGAAGTCCCAGGAGTACGGCCATCCCATCTGGCTGATCTCCGACGAGCCCTATCGGGAGATCGTCTACCAGGACACCCCTCTGCCCTGGGTGCCCGATTATTATGCCAACACCCTGGTCTGTTATTCCTATAGTAAATCCCTCTCCCTGCCCGGCCAGCGGATCGGCTATGTGCTGGTGCCCCCCCAGGCCCAGGAGGCCAAGCTGGTGTACGCGGCGGTGTGCGGGGCCGGCCGGGCCCTGGGCTATGTGTGCGCCCCCAGCCTCTTCCAGCTGGTGGCGGCCCGGTGCGTGGGCCAGACGTCGGACATGGCGGTTTATCGCCGCAACCGGGACCTGCTGCTGGACGCCCTGCGGGAGATGGGCTACACCTGCGCCCAGCCTGACGGGGCCTTCTACCTCTTCCCCCGCACCCCGGAGCCCGACGCAGGGGCCTTCTGCCAGCGGGCGCGGAAGTATGACCTGGTGCTGGTGCCCGGGGACAGCTTTGGCTGCCCGGGGCATGTGCGCATCTCTTACTGCGTGCCCACGGAGCAGATTCAGCGGGCGCTGCCGAAGTTCCGGGCGCTGGCCCGGGAGTATGGGCTTTGCTGACAGGGGGGCCCTGTCAGGGAGGGGGACGCCCTGACGGAGGGTGTGCGCCGGGGGGGCGCTGCCGCGGGGTGACCCGGACCCTCACCAGGTGAGGGGGGCTTGGAGGGTGCCACCCTCCGGGGGGCGCTGCCGCGGGGGCCTGGACTTTCTCTGGAGAAAGTCCAGACGAAAGAGCACCAGAGGGCTCTGCCCTCTGGACTCCCGCTCAGGGGAGGAGGTTCCTCCCCCGAGACCC
>DXEA01000057.1 GCA_019115225.1 Candidatus Evtepia faecigallinarum | reverse complement strand
TTTTTGGGGCCCGTGAGCAGGGCGGCCACCACCGCCAGACGCAGGCGGGACTGAAAGGCAGCGGGGATTTGCGACAGTTCCATCCTTCACGCCCCCTCCTGCCGCCGGCCCAGCCGGCGGGCGGTGAGCAGAAGTGCCGCCGGCGGGAAGAAGGCTGCCGCCGAGACGATGACCACATTCAGGGCAAACAGCGGCAGAGGCATACTGGCCACAGTGGGGAAACCCGTCACCATGGGGGCCAGGATGGCAAAGACCGTCAGGGCGCACACCGCCGCCCCCAGCCAGCCCAGCATCTTCTCCCCCAGCATCGCCCCGGTGATGAGCAGGGGGATGCCGGGAAAGAGCACCGGCAGGAAGGCCAGAAATCCCTGACAGATCAAAAAGGCGGTCCACAGATCCCTCCCCCCCTGGGAGGAGAGCATCGGGAAGGCATGGCCGGCAAGGGACATCCCCCCCTGGAGCAGGGCAAACAGGACCAGATAGAGCAGCAGAAAGAACTGCCACAGGGTCACCAGCTGACGATTCAAGGGGACATAGCCGGGCTTTTTCCGCTGCCAGAGGATGCACTCTGCGACCAGGTAAATTCCCAAGGGAAGCATAGACCACTGGGCCGCCGGGACCAAGGCCCCGGTCCAGCTCAGATAATCATACAGGGCGGGAAACAGATAGGTCAGCAGGTCCGGCGTCACCGCCAGGGTGTACAGCACGGCCTGGCACAACCACACCAGGCCCATGCGCCGAAAAGCCGGGGCCAGGGTGCGGAAGGAGTCGGCGGTCCGGTCCAGCACCTGCCGGATGACCCGCAGGTCGTCCAGGGCGGCATGGAGGCTCTTTTCTTCCATGGAAAACCCTCCTTTCACAGACCGTGGGTTGATTCTTCTGCCGCCGGCGGGGTCCCCTCCCGCCGCCGGCGCAGGCGAAAGGCGGTGAGCAGCAGGGCCGCCGGCTGGAAAAAGGCTGAGACCAGCCCCACAGCGGTCAGCAGATACACCAGCAGGGGCGGGGCGCCGGCGGTGCTCACCAGACTGCCCAAAACGGTCAGGCCCCCCAACAGGGTCACCGCGATCCCCAGGCCCCCCAACACCCGCTCCCCCAGCAGCACACCGGTGGCCACCAGGGGAAAGCCGGGAAAGACAGCCGGCAGAAAGGCCAGAAAAGCGCCGCAGATGGCATAGTTGGACCACAGCTGCATGGTTTCCGTCTCCTCAAACACCATGGCGGCAGACTGGATGGAGGAGACCTCCCACTGGAACAGGGCCAGCAGGATCAGGTAGAGCAGCAGCAGGACCTGCCACACCCCCACGATCTGGCGGCTCAGGGCGGCATAAGTGGGTTTTTTCCGCTGCCACAGGACACACTCTGCCACCAGGTACAGGGCCAGAGGGACCCGAAGCCATTGGATGAGGTCAAAGTAAGCCCCCAAGCCGCTCAGGCTCAGGCCGGGAACCAGATAGTTCAAGGTGTCCGGGGCGACGGCCAGGGTGTACAGCAGGGCGTAGACCAGCCACACCAGCCCCATGCGGAAAAAGGACGGGGCCAGGGTGCGGAAGGAGTCGGCGGTCCGGTCCAGCACCTGGCGGATCAGGCGCAGGTCATCCAGGGCCGGATGGAGGGAGTTGGTCTTCTCGTCCATGAGGAATTCTCCTTTCAAGATTACTCTATAATTTAGAGTATGTGCGTATCCACCATTTGTCAAGTTCCTTTGGGGGATTTGGGCAGATTTTTCTCTCTTTCCCCCGCCCCTGCATAGCCGCTTTGCGATGTTTGTCTTTTTCCCCAATCTTTGCTATACTCAATGCAGCACTTCTTCCAAAGAAAGGAGACCTTCGATGGAACTGCAGGAATTTCTGGACCATTTGAACCAAGGCAAGACCGTGGTGGGCGGCTCCCCCGCCCACCAGTTCATGCACCGGGCCAGCCAGGAGGCCCTGGGCATCACCGGCCAGCTGAACACCGGCTATCACACTCCGGAGGAAATCCGGGCCCTCTTCTCCCAGCTCACCGGCAAGCCCGTGGATGAGACCTTCGCCCTCTTCCCTCCCTTCAGCACCGACTGCGGGAAGAACATCACCTTGGGCCAGCGCGTTTTCATCAACGCCGGCTGCCGCTTCCAGGACCAGGGGGGCATCACCATCGGAAACGATGTCCTCATCGGCCACAACGTGGTCCTGGCCACCCTGAACCACGACATCGCCCCCAGCCGCCGGGCGGCCATGCACCCGGCCCCCATCGTCATCGGCGACAAGGTGTGGATCGGCTCCAACGCCACCGTTCTGGCGGGGGTGACCATCGGGGAGGGGGCCATCGTCGCTGCCGGGGCGGTGGTCACCCGGGATGTGCCCCCCGGGGTCATCGTGGGCGGGGTCCCCGCCAGGGTCCTGCGCCCCCTGACCCGGGAGGAACTGGACGCGCCCCCCTGGGCAGAGGATGAGACCCCATGAAAAAGCTGCTGCCCTGCCTGCTGGCCCTGCTCCTGCTGGCCGCCTGCGGCGGACCGGCGGAGGGGTCCGCCGGCCAGGAGAACACAAACCCCAACACCACGGAGGTAACTGCCATGCCTGCCCTCACCCTCACCGCCAACGGCCAACGCTGGTCCGTCACCCTCTCCGACAGCCCCGCCGCCCAGGCTCTGGTGGACCAGCTCCCGCTGACCTTGGAGATGGCCGAGCTCAATGGAAACGAAAAATATGCTTCTCTTCCTGCCGCGCTGCCTGTCCAGGCCAGCTGTCCGGGACAGATCCGGGCGGGGGATGTGATGCTCTACGGCTCGGACTGCCTGGTCCTCTTCTATGAGAGCTTTTCCACCTCCTACTCCTATACGCCCCTGGGCCGCCTTGACGATCCCCAAGGACTGGCGCAGGCCCTGGGGACCGGCGGCGTCACCGTGACACTGACCCTCTCCTCCTGACTACAGCACAACAGCCCGCACCGGCATCACCCGGCGCGGGCTGTTTGTCTTTTGGGTTGCCGTCACAGCGTGGACAGATAGCCTGTCACATCAAAGGGGCGGACCTTTTCGTCCTTGCGCAGATAGAGGGGGTGGTGGGGGTGGCCCTTCTTGGAGTTCTTCCCGGCACACAGCCACTGGGCCCCGTATTCCTCCCCGATGGCCACCATGTCCCGGACGCAGTCCCGGAGGTAGGGGCGCTTTTCGATGATGGTCCCCCAGGCTGCCCAGATGGCGGGGGTGAAGCCCTCCCCCACCTGGTCCAGGACGTAGCGGAAGGCGGCCATGTTCTCCCGGTGGAGGTCCTGGTTGCACACCTGGTCCATGTCCTCCGGCCGGGTGGCCCGCTGGGCGTAGACGTTGAACATGAGAAAGCTGTCATAGCCGTTGCCCGCCGCGATGCGCTCTACGGATTTTAAGGTGTTGTCCAGATCCCCCGGGGCGGCGGTGGAGGGGTTGATGCCGATGCAGATGAGGGGATTTTTCCCCCGGGTGCCCAGCAGGTACCGGTAGTCGGCATAGTGGTCGGGGACGTACAGCCAGGTCTCCCGGTCGAAATCCTCCCGGGTGGGGACCAGGGCCTGGGCAAAGGTTAGGATGTGCAGCTGCTGGGTCTGGCAGGTGGGAATGTGCATAAAAAAACGCCCTCTTTCTCTCGGTGGGTTTTCCCCTCCCAGTGGTTGCTTTTTTCCAAAGATTCTTCTATGATAGTATCAATCCTATCATAAAATAGTTCCCCTGTCGAGAGAGCCTTTCCCCGGGAGCAAAAGGAGGTCATCCCCTTGGCCCACGCCAAGTCCAATCTGGATCTTACCCAAGGAGTCATCTGGAAACAGCTGCTCCTTTTTCTTCTCCCCATCGCCGCCGGGACCCTGTTTCAGCAGCTGTACAGCACCGTGGACGCCGTCATCGTGGGCCAGTTCGTGGGCTCGGATGCCCTGGCCGCCGTGGGCGGGTCGGCGGCGGTGATCGTGCAGCTGGTGGTGGGGGTCTTTACCGGCCTGTCCTCGGGGGCCACGGTGGTCATCTCCCACGGCTACGGGGCCGACGACCGGGAAAAGCTCACCCGGGCCGTCCATACCGCCATCGCCTTCAGCCTGCTGGCCGGGGCGGTGATCACGGTGGTGGGCATCCTGCTCACCCCCGACGCCCTGCGCTGGACCAAAAATCCCCAGGAGATCATGGGGGCGGCCACCATCTATCTGCGCCTGTACTTCCTGGGCACCATCCCCATGCTGCTGTTCAACATGGGCTCGGGCATTTTGCGGGCGGTGGGGGACTCCCGCAGTCCTCTGTACTATCTCATCATCTGCTGCGTGCTGAACATTCTCCTGGACCTGCTGCTGGTGGCCGTCATTCCTCTGGGAGTGGCCGGGGCGGCCATCGCCACCGCCATCGCCAACCTGGTCAGCGCCCTGCTCATCCTGGGCCAGCTCATGCGGGCCAAGGAGGGCTATCAGCTCCGGCCCCGGCAGATCCGCATCCACCGGGCCACCCTGGTGCACATTCTGGGCATCGGGGTGCCGGCAGCCATCGAGAGCTCCATGTACGCCCTGTCCAACCTGCTCATCCAGGTGCCCATCAACGACCTGGGCACCAACGCCGTGGCCGCCTGGTCGGCCACCAGCAAGGTGGACGGGATCTATTGGTCCCTGATGATCTCCTTCGGCGTGGCCATCATGGCCTTTGTGGGCCAGAACTTCGGGGCGGGCAAGTATGACCGGATGCGCCAGAGCGTGGGGGTGTGCCTGAAGATCGCCCTGGGCATGACCATCGTCCTGTCGGTGCTGCTGCTTCTGTTCGCCCGCTACTGCTTCCGCATCTTCACCGACGAGCCCCAGGTGATCCAGTACGCCAGCGAGATCGTCACCTATTTTGTCCCCTTCTACTTCATCTGGACCTTCATCGAGGTCCTGGCCAACGCCCTGCGGGGGGCGGGGGACGCCCTGGTGCCCATGGTCATCAGCGTGGGGGGCATCTGCGGCCTGCGCATCCTGTGGGTCCTCTTCGTGGTGCCCCACTGGCACACCCTGCTGAGCATCTCCATCTGCTATCCCATCTCCTGGCTGCTCACCGCCACCATCCTCATCATCTACTATAAAAAAGGCCGCTGGATGCGCCACGCCCCGGTCTCCCCGCCGGTCTCCGGCAGCTAACGTCACAGAGAGAGGAGTGTCCCCATGTCCCACGTCACCATGCGCTGGCCCACCCTGCGCTACACCTGCCTGCAGGGCAGCTATTGGGCCTGCTACTGCGTCATCATCACCTTTTCCAGCGTCTATCTGCTGGCCAAGGGCTTCTCCAACGCCCAGATCGGTGTGCTGATGAGTGTCTCCGGTATCCTGGCTACCCTGCTGCAGCCGCTGCTCTCCCGAAAGGCCGACCACCTGCGGCGCCTGAGCCTGCGGCAGTTTTCCGCCCTGCTGGTGGTGGTGGAGCTGGCCCTGGGACTGCTCCTCTTCCTGCTGCCCGGGTTGTTCTTCCAGCGGGTGCTCTACAGCCTGCTGGTCATTCTGGTCCAGCTGCTCATGCCCCTGTGCTCCTCCCTGGGCATGGCCTGCCTCAACCAGGGCATCTCCCTGAACTTCGGCGTGGCCCGGGGGGCGGGGTCCATCACCTATGGCGTGGCCTCCGCCGTCTGCGGGCAGCTGGTGCTGGTGCTGGGGGCCAGCTCGGTGCCCCTGGCCATGACGGTCCTGCACCTGGTCTTCCTGGCCTCGGTGCTCCTCTTCCGCGTCCGGGGCGCGGCCCAAAGCGACGGACCGGCAGAGGTTCCCCCGCCGGCAGAGACCTCCCAGGCCGGCCGGGGCCAGCTGCGCCGGCTGCTGTGGGTCCTGGTGGGCTCCGTCCTGCTCTTTATCAGCCACAACCTGCTCAACACCTTCGCCTTCCAGATCGTCCAGCCCCTGGGGGGCGACAGCGGGGCCATGGGCAATATGCTCCTCATCCAGTCCATCTGGGAACTGCCCATCATGTTCCTCTTCTCCTGGATGCTCACCCGCCGCGCCAGCCGGACCTGGCTGCGGCTGTCCGGGTTGGGGTTCTTCCTCCACGCCCTGGGGGCCTGGCTGGCCCCCAACATGGGGGTCATGTACGCCATCCAGTTTTTCGAACTGCCGGGCTATGCCATGTACATCCTGGCCTCCGTCTACTTCGTCAATGAGATCGTCCCCTCGGACCAGCGGGTCCAGGGCCAGGCCTGGTTCACCATGTGCGCCACCCTGGGCAACGTCCTGGCCAGCCTGTCCGGCGGGTTCGTGCTGGACCTGTGGGGGGCCAACGTGATGCTGGCCTTCGCCACCCTGTCCGGCGGGCTGGGGATGGTGCTGCTGGGGGTCTTTTTGAGCAAAAAGCAAGTGGCCAAGCTCACCGCAGCCCGTGAGGCCGCCTTATGAGGCCCCCCTTCCCCCTGCTCTGGGTCACCGAGCGCGCCCTGTGCCGGGAGCCCTTCCTGGACCGGGTGGCCGCCGTGGCCGCCGCCGGGCCGGCAGGGGTCCTGCTGCGGGAAAAGGACCTCTCCGAGGAAGACTACCGGACGTTGGCCCAGCAGGTCCAGGCCATCTGCCGCCGGCATGGTGTCCCCTTTCTGGTCCACACCCACCCCGCCGTGGCCCGGGAGCTGGGGGCGGACGGGCTCCATCTGCCCCTGCCGGTGCTGCGGGCGCTGCCTGCGGAAGAACGGCAGGACCTGCCCCGGCTGGGGGTCTCCTGCCACACCGTGGCGGAGGCCGTGGAGGCCTGGCAGTTGGGGGCGGACTACCTCACCGCCGGTCACATCTTTGAGACCACCTGCAAGGCCGGCCTGCCCGGACGGGGGCTGGATTTCCTTGCCGCCGTCTGCGCCGCCGTCCCCCTGCCGGTCTATGCCATCGGCGGGGTCCAGCCGGCGGCTGTCCCCGCCCTGCGCCGGGCGGGGGCAGCAGGGGGGTGCGTGCGCTCCCCCCTGACCACCTGTCCCTCCCCCGTCCACTATCTGCACCAATGGAAGGAGTGCTCTGCCATGAACCTCACCCCTCCGCAGCTTCGCCTGTACGCCGTCACCGACCGGGCCTGGACCGGCCGCCAGACCCTTCTGGAACAGCTGGAGGATGCCCTGAAGGGGGGCGTGACCCTGGTCCAGCTGCGGGAAAAGGACCTGCCCCAGGAGGACTTCTTAACCGAAGCCCTGGCCGCCAGGGAGCTCTGCCGCCGCTACGGCGTCCCCCTGCTCATCAACGACAACGTGGACCTGGCCCTCCAATGCGGGGCCGACGGGGTCCATGTGGGGGCGGAGGACATGCCCGTGGCGGAGATCCGCCGCCTGGCGGGGCCCGGCTTTATCATCGGGGCCACCGCCAAGACCATCCCCCAGGCCCAGGCCGCCCAGGCGGACGGGGCGGATTACATCGGCGTGGGGGCGGTCTTTCCCTCCCCCACCAAGCCCAACGCCGTGGGGATCACCAGGGAGGAGCTGGCCGCCATCTGCGCCAGCGTCACCATCCCCGCCGTGGCCATCGGGGGGATCACCAGAGAAAACCTGTCCCAGCTGGCCGGCTGCGGGGCGGTGGGGGCGGCAGTGGTCTCCGCCCTCTTCGGGGCCCCGGATGTCCGGGCCGCCGCTCAGGCCTTGGACAGCCTGACCAGAGCCGTCTTTCCCTGAAGCATCCCAGCCAAAGGAGTTTTAGCCTATGAAAACCGCCCTATCCATCGCCGGCAGCGACTGCAGCGGGGGCGCCGGCATCCAGGCCGACCTGAAGGCCATGACCATGAACGGGGTCTATGCCATGACCGCCGTCACCGCCCTCACCGCCCAGAACACCATGGGGGTTTCCGCCATCTTCGAGGTCACCCCCCAGTTCCTCCGCCAGCAGCTGGAGGCCATCTTTTCCGACATCCCCCCGGACAGCGTGAAAATCGGCATGGTCTCCTCCGCCCCCCTCATCCGCACCATCGCCCAGTGCCTGCGGGAATTTCACGCCCGGAACATCGTGGTGGACCCGGTGATGGTGTCCACCAGCGGCTCCCGGCTGCTCAGCGAGGACGCCGTGTCCACCCTGCAGGAGGAGCTTCTCCCCCTGGCCTGCCTCATCACCCCAAATATCCCCGAGGCGGAGGTCCTGGCGGGCCTGTCCATCGCCGGGGAGGAGGACATGCTCGCCG
Source organism: Candidatus Evtepia faecigallinarum (assembly GCA_019115225.1). GTDB lineage: Bacteria > Bacillota > Clostridia > Oscillospirales > Oscillospiraceae > Evtepia > Evtepia faecigallinarum. The sequence continues at coordinate 12,084 of DXEA01000057.1, read as the reverse complement.
CCGCCCGGCGCATCGGGGAGGCCTATGGCTGCGCCGTGCTGTGCAAGGGGGGCCACAGTGTCAGCGACGCCAACGACCTGCTCTATCACCAGGGGCAGGCCACCTGGTTCCGGGGCAAGCGGATCGACAATCCCAACACCCACGGCACCGGCTGCACCCTCTCCAGCGCCATCGCCGCCAACCTGGCCAAGGGGTTCTCCCTGAAAGCCTCCGTCCAGCGGGCCAAGGACTACCTCTCCGGGGCCCTGGCCGCCATGCTGGACCTGGGCCAGGGGCCAGGTCCTATGGACCACGCCTTCCACCTCACCGGGGAATTTGCCCGGGAGGCGGAGTGAGGCAGAGAGGAGGTCCCCATGGAATTTCGCACCTTCACGCCCCAGGAGCGCAGCCCGGAGCTCATCGACCGGCTCACCCAGGTGTGGGCCGCCTCCGTCCGGGCCACCCACGACTTTCTCGCCCCCGAGGATTTTGAGGCCATCGCCGCCCAGGTGCCCCAGGCCCTGAGAGAGGTCCCCAGCCTCACCGCAGCCTGGGATGACCAGGCCGGGCCGGTGGGCTTTCTGGGGGTGGCGGGGCACACCCTGGAAATGTTCTTCCTGGCCCCGGACCAGATCGGGACCGGACTGGCAGACCGCCTGTTCCGCCACGCCATGGCCCAGCACTACATTGCCCAGATCACCGTCAACGAGCAAAACCACCGGGCCCTGAACTTTTACCTGCGCCGCAGCTATCGGGTCCACCACCGCACGGCCACGGACGGGATGGGGATGCCCTATCCCATCCTCACCCTCACCCTGTCCTGCTACGGCTGAGTTATCCAAAAAAGACCTGTGTCCCCCTGGGACACAGGTCTTTTTCCATTTCAACAGGCAGTTATGGCCGGAGGACAGCGTACAACCGCATGTCCAGGACCTCTCCCCCCTTCACGGCGTTGTGCCGCAGGGTGCCCTCCAGCTGAAACCCCGCCTTTTCCAGCACCCGGCAGGAGGCGGTGTTCCGGGCCAGGGGTTCTGCATAGATCCGCAGCAGGTCCGTGTGGGCAAAGAGCCGCTCCACAGCGGTCTTTACCGCCCAGGTGGCGATCCCCCGCCCCCAGTACGCCCGGCCCAGGTAGCAGCCCATCTCCCCGGTGTACCGGTGGATGTTCTCCTGGCGCTGCACCCCCAGGTTTCCCACCGGGACATCGTTGCAGGTGATGGCAAAGGAAAAGGTTTTCTCCGGGTCCGACGCCATCATCCGGGCAAGAAAGTCCCTGGCAGCGTCGATGGTATAGGGGTCCGGCAATCCCTCTCGCAGGTCCCGCCGCACGGCGGGGTCCTGGAGCAAGACTGCCAGGGCGGGGGCGTCGCTCATGCGCCAGGGGCGCAGGGCCAGTTCGTCCATGTCATTCCTCCTCTTCCGCCCCCTGGCGGAGGGTCTCCAAAAAGGCGGCGGCGTACTTTTCCGCCTTCCTTTCCCCCACGCCGGAGATGGCCAAAAACTCCGCCCGGCTCCGGGGCTGGCGGCGGGCCATGTCTGCCAGGGTGGCGTTGGAGAAGATCACATACACCGGCACCCCCTCCAAACGGGCCAGCCGGAGGCGGGTGGCCTTCAGGGCCTCCATGAGGGCGCTGTCCACCGGCCCGCCGGCCCCCTTCCCGGCTGCCGAGCCGGGGGCCGGGTCCAGGGCCCGGACCACCGTCATGGTCACCCTCTCTCCCCGGAAGAGGACCTCCCCCGCCTGGGGCGTCAGACGCAGGGTGTTGTGTTCGGTCTCTGCATAGAGGTAATTTTTCTCCCGCAGCACCTCCAGGTAGCGGCGCACGGTACTCTCCCCGGTGTCCTTGAGCAGGCCGTAGGTGGACAGGCTGTCCAGCCCCAGGTCCAGCACCCGCTGGGCCTTGCTGCCCCGAAGGACCCCCAGCAGCAGGCCGGAGCCCACATAGTAGCCCAGCTTGTCCCGGATCCGCTTGACGCAGGAGAGGATCATCTGGGCCTGGCGGGTGATGTCCGTCTGGAGCACCTGGCTGCGGCAGTTGCCGCAGTTGCCGCACCGGTCGGGGTGCTCCTGGCCGAAATACGCCAGCAGATAGGCCCGCAGGCAGCCGGTGGTGCGGCAGTAGCCCACCATTTTCTCCAACCGGCGGGTGTCCTGGGCCTGGACCTGGGCCCGCTCCTCCTCGGTCAGCTCTTCATTTTCCCCGCCGTTCTGGATGAAATAGCGGGCGGTCTCCACATCGCCGGGGCCGAACAGGAGCAGACACTCCGCCGGCTCCCCGTCCCGGCCGGCCCGGCCGGCCTCCTGGTAGTAGGCCTCCAGGCTCTTGGGCATGTTGTAGTGGATGACATAGCTGACGTTGGACTTGTCGATACCCATGCCGAAGGCATTGGTGGCCACCATGACCGGCTTGCGGTCAAACTGAAAGTCGTCTTGGTTCTGCCGCCGCTCCTCTTCTGCCAGCCCTGCGTGGTAGCGGGTGGCGGGGAAGCCCCGGCGGCAGAGCTGGTCGCACACGCTCTCCACCCGGGCCCGGGTGGAGCAGTAGATGATGCCGCTCTTGCCCCGGCGCTCCTCCACCAGGGACAGCAGGAGGGAGCGCTTTTGCTCCGGCCGGTAGACCCCGAAGTAGAGGTTGGGCCGGTCAAAGCCCGTGACCACCTTCACCGGGTCCCGCAGGGCCAGGCGCTGGCGGATGTCCCCCTGCACCGCCTTGGTGGCCGTGGCGGTGAAGGCCGCCACCACCGGCCGCTGGGGCAGCTGGTCCACAAACTCGGTGATCTTCAGATAGCTGGGCCGGAAGTCCTGGCCCCACTGGGAGATGCAGTGGGCCTCGTCCACCGCCACCAGGGGGATGGTCAGGCGGCCCATCATATTCAGAAAGTGCTCCTGAAAGAGCCGCTCGGGGGCCACATAGACCAGCTTGTGCATCCCCTGGCGGATCTGGCGGCAGACCGTGCGGAACGCCTCCTCGTCCAGGGAACTGTTGAGAAAGGCCGCCGGGATGCCCACCCCGTTCAGGGCGGCCACCTGGTCCTTCATCAGGGAGATGAGGGGGGAGATCACCAGGGTCACCCCCGGCAGCAGCAGGGCGGGGATCTGGTAGCACAGGGACTTGCCGCCCCCGGTGGGCATGATGCCCAGGGCGTCCCGGCCGGCCAGGATGCCGTCGATGAGGGTCTCCTGGCCGGGCCGGAAGGTGTCGTGGCCGAAGTAGCGCTCCAGCACTTCATATTTTGACATGCGCTTCCCCCCTCCTGTTCTCGTTCCTGCTATCCCACTGCCGCAGTCAGGAAACAAGCCGCGCCCCCTGTTCTGCCCCCCTGCAAAGGGCAGCAGAGCCAGGGGGCGCGAACGTCATTCCTCACCGCTGGGCCGGGATGATCTCCAGCCAGTACCCGTCGGGGTCCTGGATGAAATAGATACCCATGTCCGGGTTTTCAAAACAGATGCAGCCCATGGCCTTGTGCTTGGCATAGGCCCCTTCGTAGTCGTCGGTGACAAAGGCCAGGTGGAACTCCTCCTCCCCCAGGTCATAGGCCTGGGGATGGTCGGCCAGCCAGGTCAGCTCCAGCTCAAAGTCCCCGGTGTCGTTTTTCACATAGACGATGGTGTAGCCCTCCCCCGTCAGGCGGCGGCTCTCCGTCAGGCCCAGGGCCTCCCGGTAAAAGGCCAGGGAGGCGTCCATGTCACGGACGTTGTAGTTTTCATGGACCATCTTAAACTGCATGGGTGTATGCTCCTCTCATCCCCCGCGCCGGTCAGGCCGGGCGCAGGTCTTTCTTCATATAGATCAGGTTTTCCAGGGGGGTGTTGTTGTAGCTGGGGATCTCATAAAAGCCCAGCTGCCGGTACAGGTCCACCGCCCGGGAGAGGAAGGGGAAGGTGTCCAGCAGCATGGCCTGGTAGCCCTCTGCCCGGGCATCGGCCAGCAGGCGCTCCAGCAGCCGCTTGGCCAGCCCCCGGCCCCGGAAGGCCGGGCGGATGTACAGCCGCTTGAGCTCACACCGCCCCTGGTCCAGGGGCCGCATGGCCACGCAGCCTGCCGCCTGCCCGTCCACCCGCACCAGATACAGGCGGCCGTGGGGCGTGCCGTACTTCTCTGCCAAATGGGTCAGCTCCCGCTCAAAGCCCTGGCGCTGCAGGTAGCCGGCAAAATCCGGTGCCCGGTCCAGCAGCATCCCCGTATACTCCACCAGCAGCTCCCGGATGGCCTCCGGCTGCTGGTAGGCCGGCTGAATGGTGATCTCCATAACTCCTCTCCCCTCCTGGTTGCTCCCCTGCTGAGCAGGATGCCGCCCCCTGCCGGCGCGGGCAGGGGGCGGTGCAGTTGCGTCAGGCTTCCGGCGGTTCTGCCGGCTGGTCGGTCTGGTCCTCCTGGGGCGCGAAATCGTCCTCGGTGGGGGCGCTCTCGTCCTCCGGCTCCTGGGCAGGAGCCTCCCCCTGCGCCGGGGCAGGGTTCACAGGGTGGACAACGCTGTCCCCGAAAAAGTCACCGCTGTCCTCCCAGGCGTCCATTTGGTCGGCAATCTCCTGGAGGGTGCGCTCGATCTGTTTGCGATGCTGATACGCCGCAATGCCCCCGGCCACGGCAGCCACAGCGCCGAAGGCCAGCATGGGGCCCAGTTTTCCTTTCTTTGCCATAGGTTCCTCCTGTCGTTCCGGTCCGTTGAGGTACTTTCTATACCATATCACGTTTTTTCCGTTCTTGTCAATCACTTGCCAGCACCTGGCGGTAATGGGCGGGGTCCGTGTCCCCCTCGGTGCTGAAAAGCAGGATGACGGCCCCCTCCGTCAGCCCCATCCGCTGGCCCAGGGCGACCAGGTCGGGCCAGGTGGTCAGCCGGGCCAGCAGGCCCGCCGTCACCCCGCCGCTCTCCCCGGAGACCACGGGCCGGTCCCCCCCTGTGGGGCGGCCCAGCAGGCGCATCCCCTCTTCGGCCACAGCATCGGGGCAGGCAAAATACCAGCCGGCCAGGTCCCGCAGCACCGGCCAGGTGAGGGTGCAGGGCTCGCCGCAGTTGAGCCCCGCCATGATGGTCTGGCCCCTGGGCCGGACGGGGTGGGGCCGGCCGTCCCCCGCCAGGGCGGAGGCATAGACACAGGGGATGCTCTCGGGCTCTGCCACGGCAAACACCGGGGGATTTTGCCGGTAGCGGTCCGCCAGACAGCCCAGCACCCCGCCGGCCATGGCGCCCACCCCCGCCTGGAGAAAGACGTGGGTGGGGCAGTCGATGCCCGCCGCGGCCAGCTGCTCCGCCGCCTCCCGGGCCATGGTGGCATAGCCCTGGACGATCCAGGCGGGCACGTCCTCATACCCCGGCCAGCTGGTGTCCTGGATCAGATGCCAGCCCTTTTCCTCTGCCATCCGGGCAGCGTAGCGGACGGCGTCGTCGTAGTCCAGCTCCAGAATGCGGGCCTCCGCCGCCCCGGCCTCCCGGATGGCCTGGGCCCGGACCGGGGCCGAGCCGGCGGGCAGATAGACGTGGGCGGTGCTGCCCAGCTCTCTGGCCGCCCAGGCCACCCCTCTGCCGTGGTTGCCGTCGGTGGTGGTCACAAAGACCATCTCCGCCGCCTTCGCCCGGACCACCGGCTGCTGGAGGTCCTGAAAGGTCACGGTCTCCGGCAGGCCCAGTTTCTGGGCGATGGTCCGGGCCAGGGCGTAGCTGCCCCCCAGGCCCTTGAAGGCGTTCAGGCCGAAGCGGGGGGACTCATCCTTCACATAGACCCCCCGCACCCCCAGCCGGGCCGCCAGCCCCGGCAGGCTCACCAGGGGCGTGGGGGCATAGGCGGGCATGGTGTGGTGGAATGTCCAGGCCCCCTGGGTGGCAGGGGCCCGGAGAAAGGGGGGTACCTCCCCCCGGGGGATGTGCTCCAGGGCCCGCAGGCCCCCGGCGCGGTATTCGGTCACAGCTCTCGCCTCCTTGTCAGGTCGTTGTCATCGGTAGGACACCACGGGGATGCCCATAGCGGCCGCCCGCTCCTCCCAGTGTGCCAGCTGCTCCCTGGTGGGGATGCCAAAAGCCGGGTCCGGCAGGGGCTTACCCAGCTGCCGGTATTTCTCCTCCCCAAAGCGGTGATAGGGCAACAGCTCCAGGGCGGCATGGGGAGCCCGGGCCCGGATGAGGCGGAAGGCCGCCTCCATGGTTTCCTCGTCCCCGTTGACCCCTAAGATCACCGGGATGCGCACCACCAGGGCCGGTCCCAGCCCGTCCAGATGGGCCATGTTCTCTAAAATGAGTCCGTTGTCCAGGCCGGTCAGCTGCCGGTGCCGGACCGGGTCGGGGTGCTTCAGGTCTAAAAAGATCTGGTTCAGCTTGGCCAGGGTGGGGGCCAGGCGGGGGAAATCGAAGACCCCGCAGGTCTCCAGGGCCAGGTCATAGCCCTCGTCGTAGAGGGCGTCGGTGAGTTCTTGGAAAAACATCGGCTGGGCGGTGGCCTCCCCCCCGGAGAAGGTCACGCCGCCCCCGGAAAAGCGATAGAAGATGGCCTGCCGCCGGATCTCCCCTAAAATCTCCTCCGTCTCCGCCCACCGGGTCATGGGGTTCCGGCTGGTCTGCCCCTCGGGATTGGCGCACCAGGCACAACGGAGGGGGCAGCCGGCCAGGAAGATGAGGGTGCGGATGCCCTCCCCGTCGTTGACGGAGAAGTGCTGGAGCTGGGTGATGTAGCCTCCCGCCATGGTCAGCAGCTGTGCTCCGTGCGGGCGATGATGGCGTCCTGCATGGAGCGGGAGAGGTTGACAAACTGGGTGGAGTAGCCCGCCACCCGCACCAGCAGGTCCTTGTAGTTCTCCGGGTGGGCCTGGGCATCCCGGAGGGTTTCAGAGGAGATGCAGTTAAACTGCACATGAAAGCCCCCCAGGGCAAACAGCGTCTGGATCATGGCCCCTAAGTTGGCCTGGCCCCGCTTGGTGGCCACCAGCTCCGGGTTCAGGCGGAGGTTGAGAAGGGTCCCCCCGGAGTGGACCTCCTGGTTGAGCTTGGCGGTGGAGCGCATGGCGGCCAGGGGGGTGGCGTGGTCGGTGCCCACATAGGGGGAGACCCCCTCGCTGGAGGGCTCGCCGTTCTTCCGCCCGTCGGGGGTGGCCCCCAGGACCCAGCCCATGGGGATGTAGTTGGAGATGCCCATGAAGGCGGTGAGGAAGGGGGAGCCGAAGATGTCCTTGTACTGGTGGATCTCCCGATAGAAGTGGTTGGCCAAGCGGATGGCCAGGTTGTCCACATAGTCATCGTCGTTGCCGTACTTGGGGCAGGCCTTGGCCTGGGCCTGGAGGTCCTCGAACCCCTCCCAGTTGGCCCGCAGGGCTTCGGCCAGCCGGGCCATGGAGCACTCCTTGTCCTCATAAACCAGCTTCTTCACCGCCGCCAGGGAGTTGGCGGTCACCGCCAGGCCGATGCCGGTGATCACCGGGCCGATGTTGTACTTGGCGCCCCCCTGGGACAGGTCCTTGCCCTCCTCTAAGCAGTGCTCGATGCAGGAGGACAGGAAGGGCCGGGGGACCATCTCCTGGTGCAGCCGCTGGGCCTCCAAGGTCATGATGATGGCGTGGCGGCAGAGGTTGTCAAACTGGCGGTAAAAGGCCGCCTCAAACTCCTCATAGGTCCGGAAGGTCTCCGGAGGGGCCTCCTCCAGGCCCATCTGCTGGCCGGTCATGAGGCTTTTGCCCTGGTTCAGGGCGTACTCCAGGGCGGAGCCGAAGTTCATGTTCACCGCCGCCGTCCACTCCCCGGTCTTTCGGTAGTGGGGCACCACGCAGCCGCAGTTGTTCCAGTCCCGGGCGTCCTCGGGCTCGTAGCCGGCGTTGAGGAGCATCTGATAGCCCACGCTGTCGCTGTGGATGGCGGGGAAGCCCGTACCCTTGGAGACCAGGTGGGTCACCGCGTCCAGGAATTCCTTGGGGCAGTCGGCCTGGACCCGGACGGACAGGCCGGGCTGGTGGGTCTTGACCTCCTCGGTGGCCTTCAGGGCCAGATAGGTCACCGGGTTGGTGCCGTCCCGGCCGTCCCGACGCTTGCCCCCCACGGTGAGGTTCTGGAACTGGTTGTAGCCGGCAAAATAGTCGGCGGTGTTGGCAGAGATGGTCCACACCCACTCGGAGTACTTCAGCCACAGGGCGTCCACCAGCTCCTGGGCAAAGTCCTCGCTGAGGGTCCCCTTGGCCCGGTCGGCGGTGTAATAGGGCTCCATGTACTGGTCAAAGCGGCCGGGGTTCAGGGAGAGGGGATTTTCCGACAGGATGCCCCCCACCTGGACAAACCACAAAAACTGGATGGCCTCATAAAAGCTCTCCGGAGGGTGCTCGGGCACCCGGCGGCAGTTTTGGGCGATCTGCCGCAGCTCAGCGGCCCGGACGGGGTCCTTTTCCCCCTCCGCCAATTCCTCCGCCGCCTGGGCATAGCGCTTGGCGTAGCGGATGATCCCCCGGCTGGTCCAGCAGACGGAGGTGTAGAACTCCCGCTTGGACAGGGCCGCCGGGTCTGCCGGGTCCAGGGCGGCCAGCTTTTCCTCCGCCTGGCGCAGGATGCCCCCAAAGCCCTTTCGGAACAGCACGTCCTGGTAGTCGGGGGTGATCTCCCCCACCGCCTGGCGCCACTTGGAGTCGTTGTCCAGAATGCCCGTATCCACCCCGATGCGCCGGGTGTCCTCGGGCAGCCGGGCCAGGAAGGCCTCTTCCAGGGACTTGCCCTTCCAGTAGGGGAAAATCTCCCGGCGGACAAACTCCCGCTGCTCGTCGGTCATCCGATAGGGGTCCTGGGGCCGGGTGTCGAAGGTGTCCATCTCCCGGTCCACCCATAGCCAAGAGAACTCCGGGGTGAGGATGCCGCACTTGCGGAACTCCCCGATGGCCCCCACCACCAGCTCGCCCTCAAAAATGTGGACCTCCAGCCGGTCGCAGCAGTCATAAAAGGCCCGGGCCCGGCGGATGGCCACCGGCTGGCCCTCGGTGGCCTTGTGGGAATCGGTCCAGATCTTGGCCCGCTGGCAGGAGATCTGGGGCTTGGCGTTGACATAGTTTTGGCGTATGGCTTCGATGCGCTGGGTGATCATGGGATCACGCTCCCTTTTCTTAGCATTTCATTGTCAAAGTGATATTCTGTCTCTGTCACAGAGGAAAAGTGCCTTCTTCAGCCCATGCCGGGGATGCCCTGGATGACCTCCACCCCCGCGCTCTGCCACCAGTCCAGCAGGGCCTGGTCCGCCGCCCGCAGGTGGATCTGGTCGCAGGAACCGATCTGCAGGGTGGCATAGCAGGCCAGCCCCTCCTGATAAAAGACCCGCAGGGGGAGGACCTCCCATCCCGCCTCGGTATAGGTGCCATCGGCAAAGAGGTCCCGGTAGAGGGTCTCAAACCCCGCCCGGTCCAGGCCGGGCAGCAGGGCCTGCAGGGCGCACCAGGTCTTGGTCTGGAAGAGGTCTCCCGTCCCTTCCCCGTAGTTTTTCTGGGACAGGCCGGTCACCGCCTCCTTCACCTGCCTGCCGTCCTCGGTGAGGCACAGGGCCAGGAAGGGCTCGGCATAGTTGCTCTCATCGCTCAAGGAGAGATACTGGTGCCCCGCCGTGCCCCCCTCATAGGCCGCCCGGCCGATCCCATAGTCCATCCACTCCTCCAGGGCGGGCAGGGCGTCTCCCCCCTGGCCGGTCCAGGCGGTGTTGTAGCGCCGGAGAAACTCCTCGGGGGCCAGGGCGAAGCAGGGCTCCCCGGAGGCATCGGCGGTCACGGCCGCCGGGTCCCAGTCGGGGGCCGCAGTCTCGGCCGCCGGAGGCGGGGCGTCCTGGCCGGTGGGGGTACTCTGGCCGCAGCCGGCCAGAACGGCCGCCAGCAGGCAGCACAGCAGGGGCAAACAGACAAACCCTCTCATGGTGGTCCACCTTCCTTCTGCCCGGAAGGGCAGGGCTCGTTGGGGGTATTGTACCACATCCCGCCGGCCTTGTCACCTGATGGGGCCGCCCTGGCGGCCGGGGAAAAATCCCCTCTTGACAACTTCTCCAAGTTTTCTTATACTTATTTCTAATACAGCAAAAGCAAGGATGGGAAGGAGTACGCGCGGGCAGGGAGCCCAGAGAGGAGACGGCAGGTGCAAGTCTCCCCCGGCAGCGCGGAAGGTCGTCCCGGAGCTGCCCGCCGGAAAGGGAGTATGGCGGGCCGGTGTTCCCCCGTTATGGGAAAACGAGCGCGGAGAGGGCCCTGCCCTGTCCGAATTCAGGTGGTACCGCGGAAGCATTTCGCCCTGAGTCCTTATGGGGACCGGGGCGTTTTTGATTTTCTTGGCGGGAGAGAGGAGGCAGTCTATGAACGAGTCATTGTATCCCTTTGTCAACCACACCACATACGACATCCACGCCCTGTCCGCCCTGAACCGGCTGGCGGAGGCCACGGTGCGCAAGGAGAAATCCCGCCGCACCAGGGCCCTGTGCTGGCTGCTGGGGGTGGTGGGCCTGGTGGCCGGGGCCTATTGCTATCCCTATCAGAGTCTGGTGGGCAGTCTGCTGCTGCTCTACGGGGTGCTGCTGGTGGTGGTGGCGGTCTCCTGGAAGTCCTTCCAGCTGCGCTCGTCCCAGCGGCAGCTGCAACGGGGGATGCGGGAGTGCACCTATGAGTTTGATGATGACGAGATCATCTGCAACACAGAGGCCGGGGTCCAGCGGTACACCTATGAGCAGACCTATGCGGTGGTGGCGGACAAGGACTGGTATGCCATCTTCTTTGACATCAGTCACGGCATCATCATCCGCAAGGGCGGCTTCACTGTCGGTGACCCCGTCTCCTTCAAGGCCTTTATTGGCCAGCATACCCAACTACCAATTCAAGAAATTTGAGACCCGCTTCGCTGGGCTCTCAAATTTGGGGGATGGCAGCTGGCTGCGCGCAAACCATGGCCGCGCAGCGGCCATGGTTCACACTTGCGGCTGAGAAGTATGTTTTCCCCGGCGGAGCCGGGGAAAACATTCATTGGAATTTATTTTCCCGTCTGCGGACGGGAAAACTCTGCGAGGCTTTTTGGGGCTGAGCGTTTTATTTTTTAGGAGGAATGGACTGTATTATGAAGAAAGAATTGTCGAAGGTTTATGATCCCCATGAGGTTGAGGGGCGGATCTATCAGCAGTGGGAGGAGAATAAGTGCTTTGCCGGTATCCGGGATGCCAAGAAGAAGGCCTATACCATTGTCATGCCGCCGCCTAATGTCACCGGGCAGCTGCACATGGGCCATGCCATGGACTGCACCCTTCAGGATATCCTCATCCGTTTCAAGCGCATGGAGGGCTATGCCGCCCTGTGGGTCCCCGGCACCGACCACGCCGGCATCGCCACCCAGATCAAGGTGGAGGAAGAGCTGCGGGTGAAGGAAGGGCTGACCCGCTATGACCTGGGCCGGGAGAAATTCCTGGAGCGGGTGTGGGACTGGAAGGCCATGTACGGCGACCGGATCGTGGCCCAGCAGAAGAAGATGGGCGCCTCCTGCGACTGGGACCGGGCCCGGTTTACCATGGACGAGGGCTGCTCCAAGGCCGTGCGGGAGACCTTCTGTGAGCTCTACGAGAAGGGTCTCATCTACAAGGGCAGCCGCATCATCAACTGGTGTCCCCACTGCGTCACCGCCCTGTCCGACGCCGAGGTGGAGTATGTAGACAAGCCCGGCAAGCTCTGGCACATCAAGTACCCCATCGCCGGGGAAGAGGGCCGCTATCTGGTGGTGGCCACCACCCGGCCGGAGACCATGCTGGGAGACTCGGGCGTGGCCGTCCACCCCGACGACGACCGCTACCGGGACATCGTGGGCAAGACCTGCATCCTGCCCCTCATGAACCGGGAGATCCCCATCGTGGCCGACGAGTACGTGGAGATGGACTTCGGCACCGGCTGCGTGAAGATGACCCCCGCCCACGACCCCAACGACTTTGAGGTGGGCCTGCGCCACAACCTGGAGTCCATCCGAGTGCTGGACGACAACGGCAAGGTCAACGAGCTGGGCGGCAAGTACGAGGGCATGGACCGCTACGAGGCACGCAAGGCCATCGTGGCCGACCTGGAGGCCCTGGGCCTGCTGGAAAAAGTGGAGGACCACCAGCACAACGTGGGCACCTGCTACCGCTGCCACAACGAC
>DXEA01000056.1 GCA_019115225.1 Candidatus Evtepia faecigallinarum | reverse complement strand
TGGACTACGCATATCTGACTTTTGCAAGCGCCAATCTGTATGCACTTGCATGCTTTGGATGAGGACCATAGCCTCATTGCGCCCTTTTCCTATGAGAGTGGGAAATTTCGTTGGGAATACAATTGAGAAAGCCGCTGTTTTGCCTATTTCAATACCTCCCCGAAAGAAATATCTGGTTTATTCACTGTTTACTCGGGGGGAAGGTGGGCCGGCGTCAGCCGGGTCGGATGAGGGGGCGACCCTGTACCCAACGCAGCAGAAGGACCACATTCCCCCCTCTCTCTTCGTGTACTGACCGCCCTTCATGGTTCAACATATCCGCGGAAATCCTGGAAATACAAAAGCATTTCCATGCAGTGATCTTTCTTTTTCTTCGCCAGTTCCATGGCCCGCTGCCACTCTTCCCTGGCAAACGGTGTGGAGGTCATTTGCTCGGCCAGCGCAATGTTTTCCAGCAGCCAGACCAGACAGCGCCTTTTTTCCGCCGGCAGTTCACGGCAAAGGGCAAGCAGTGCTTCTTCCCCACCTGATTTTTTTGCCATAATGTTTTCTCCCCTTCCTTATGGAATGTATCCATTCCAATATTGCCAAAAATACATGCTATCTTCAAGTGGAATGAATATATTCCAAAGGGGAAGATCCCATGGCAGAAAAACTGAGAAAAGACGCCCGGTTGGGGGGAAAGATGCAGTGGTACCGCAAGCAGTGCGGCCTGTCCCAGGAGCGTACTGCCGCCAGGCTTCAGGTGATGGGCCTGTCGGTGAGCCGGGAGATGCTCTCCCAGATGGAGCTGGGCCGCTACAGCGTGCCGGTGGATGTCCTGCTGGCCCTGGCGGAGGTTTACGGCATCCAGCCGGGGGAGTTCTTTCAGGGGCTCACCTTTTCCCCAGAACAGGGATAAAAACAGAAAAACACCCTGCGGCTGTGCGTGGACTGCCGCAGGGTGTTTCTTGTTTGCCGCCGCCGGCAAGAGAGGGAACCGGCGGCGTGAGGAAAAAAAGAGAGGATGTCAGGTTTCATGTTCCCGGTGGAGCAGGGACCCCAGGCGGGCCAGCAGACCCCGGTGGGGTGGAAGCTGGGGCTCCGGCTGCTGGGGGTGGATGGAGGTCTTCATCAGCTCCTCCTGGCTGTCCAGCCGGGGCAGCTTGCCCGCCTCCTTGCGGCGGTAGGACCCGTCGGGCTGGAGGGAGGACGCCTTGGCGTTGTCCCGCAGCTGCAGGTCCAGGATGTATTGCAGCTGGGCCTGGAGCTCTCGGTCCCAGATGGGACAGGCGATCTCCACCCGGCGCTGGAGGTTGCGGGTCATGAGGTCGGCCGAGGCGATGTAGTACCGGGCCTCGGACCCCCGGCCAAAGACGTAGACCCGGGCGTGCTCCAAGTACCGGCCCACGATGCTGGAAATGCGGATATTCTCTGTCTTTTCCGCCACCCCCGGCCGCAGGCAGCAGATGCCCCGGACGATCATCTCCACCTGCACCCCCGCCTGGGAGGCCTTTTGGAGCTGGTCGATCACATCCCGCTCGGTGACGGAGTTGACCTTGCAGAGGATATATCCCTCCGCCCCCTTGGCCGTCTGCTCCTGGATGAGCTCACACAGCCGGGGCTTGAGGCCGTTGGGGGCCACCAGCAGGGCCTGGTAGTCCCCCTCTAAGTTGTCCGTGAGCATGTTGCGGAAAAAGGCCGCCCCGTCGGCCCCGATGGTGGGGTCGGCGGTCATCACGGACAGGTCGGTGTAGAGGGTGCTGGTCTTTTCGTTATAATTGCCCGTGCCCACCTGGGTGATGTAGTGGGTCCCCTTCCGGTCCTGGAGGGTGATGAGGCAGAGCTTGCTGTGGCACTTGAAGTTCTCCATGCCATAGATCACCTTGCACCCGGCCTCCTCCAGCATTTTGGACCAGGCGATGTTGTTGGCCTCGTCAAACCGGGCCCGCAGCTCCATGAGGGCCACCACCTCCTTGCCGTTCTCCGCCGCCCGGCAGAGGATGCGGGCGATCTTGGAGGTGGAGGCCAGGCGGTAGATGGTGATTTTGATGGAGGCCACGTCCGGCCGCTCGGCGGCCTCCTCCAGCAGCTGGAGGAAGGGGTCGATGGTGTCGTAGGGGAAGCACAGCAGCCGGTCCCTCTGGCGGATCTGCTCCACCATGGACTGGCCCCGCACCAGGTCCTCCGGCCACCGGGGCTGGTAGGGGGGATAGGTCAGCCGCTGGCGCAGGTCCTCTGGCAGGGCCTTTTCCAGGGCGTAGACGTAGCCCATGGCCAGGGGGGCGGTGCTGGAATAGAGCTGGTGGGGGCCCACCTTGAGGATCTTCCCCAGCAGCTCTGCCAGGGGCGGGCTGGGCTGCTGGCCCAGCTCCAGGCGGACCACCGACTGGTGGGCCCGCTTTTTGAGCATCCGGGTCATCAGCTGCCGGAAGTCGTCCTCGCTGTCCTCAAACTTCTCCCCGTCAAAGCTCAGATCGGCGTTGCGGGTGGCGGAGATCACACAGGTCTCCTCCACCTGGTATTTTCCAAACAGGGTGGGGGTCCAGTGGGCCAGGATGGTCTCCAGGCGCAGAAAGCGCCCCCGGCTCCCCGGCAGCAAAAACAGGGGGCCCAGGGTGGCCGGCACCGGCACCAGACCCAGGGAGGCCTTCCCCCCCTTCCCCCGCAGCAGGGCGGCCACATACAGCTCCTTGCTGCCCAGGTGGGGGGTGGGGTGGCGCTGGCTGACGATCTGGGGGGAGAGGATGGGCAGGACCACGGAGCGGAAATAGCCGTCGGCCTGTTTCCGTTCTTCCTCGGTCAGGTCGGCGTAGCTCAGGTCCACGATCCCCTGCTCGGCCAGGAGCATGCTCACCTGGCCGTAGAGCCGGTCCTTAATCTGGATCAGGCCCGGGACATGGTCATAAATGGCCGCCAGCTGCTGCTGGGGGGTCTGGCCGGTCTTGTTGTCCACGTCGTTGGGGGAGACGGCGGCCAGGTCCACCAGGGACCCCACCCGGACCATGAAGAATTCGTCCAAATTGCTGGTGAAGATGGCGATGAATTTCAGGCGCTCCAGCAGGGGCACCCGGGCATCGGCGCTCTCCTCCAGCACCCGGCGGTTGAAGCGCAGCCAGCTCAGCTCCCGGTTCTGGGTATAACTGTAGTCTCTCAGTTGGCCGTTTTTCGGATCTTTTGACATAGATATCCCTCTCTTACCCCATATTTACTCACGATCAGTTGGCTTGCCCCAAAGTGGGTCACCAGATGGCGCAGGATCAGCATACCAGGGATCAGGGTGTGGATACGCTCGGGTTCTGTCTTTAAGATCAGGTCGGCGGCAGCTTTCTGGGAGGCGAAGAGGGCGGCGCTGACCTCCTCCAGCTGCTGGGCGGAGAGCCAGTTGACGCTCCCCGGCAGCCGGCACAGGCGCTTGGCCAGCTTCAGCACCGCCCGGGCGGTCCCCCCCACGCACACCAGGGGCAGGTCGGCCCGGATGGGCTGGCGGACCACCTCTAAGGTGGCCTGGCGGATGGCGGCCTGCATGTGCAGCACGGCCTCGTGGTTGGGCAGGATCTTTTTCACCCAGTCCCGATAGAGCTTCAGGGACCCCACCGGGCAGCTGTCGGCAGAGAGGATCTTCCCGGCGGCAAAGCGCACCACCTCGGTGCTGGCCCCGCCGATGTCCACAAACAGCCCCTCGGTGAGGGAGAGCTCCTCCATGGCCCCCAGATAGCCGCACCGGGCCTCCTCCTGGCCGGAGAGGATTTCGATGGGATAGCCCACCGCCTGCTGGATGTCCTCCACCGCCTGCCTGGTGTTGCGGATGTTGCGCAGGGAGGCGGTGGCAAAGACCGCCACCTGGCCGATGCCCAGGGCGTCCAGGGTCCCGTGGAACCCCCGCAGGCCCTGGATGGCCCGGTCGATGCCCTCGGGGCTCAGGGCGCCGTTTTCCACATACCCGGCCAGGCCGGCCATGAACTTGTCCTTGAAGAGGACGGTAAACCCGCCGGCGGAGGTGGTCTCGTAGACCGTCAGGCGCATGGAGTTGGAACCGATGTCGATGACCGCTTGCTGCATAGCTTTCCTCCTGATCTGTGTTGATCCCAGACAGAGATAGGATATCCTGTCTATGTAAAATCAAAAACCTGTTTTCTGTTAAATTTCTCCCTTTGGAAAAAAAGCCCGGAGCCTTGCTCTTTGGAAAAGGGAACCCCCCGGACAACTTTGTCCGGGGGGTATATCTTTGGTAAGAGGTGAGATTACCGCTTGTTGGACTTTCTCCAGATGCCCATCTTCTCGGCGTTCTGGATGAGCTCCTCGCGGAACTGGGGATGGGCGATGGAGATGATCTTCTCGGCGCGCTCCCAGGTGTTCAGGCCCTTGAGGTTGATCATGCCGTACTCGGTGACCAGGTACTGCACGGTGGACCGGGGGTCGGTGCAGATGGAACCGGGGGTGAGGGTGGGCACGATGCGGGACTTGAGCTGGCCGTCCTTGCCCTTCATGGCGGAGGACAGGCAGATGAAGGACTTGCCGCCCTTGGACAGGTAGGCGCCCATGACGAAGTCCAGCTGGCCGCCGGTGCCGGAGATCTGCTTGATGCCGGCGGACTCGGCGTTGACCTGACCGAAGAGGTCCAGGTCGACGATGTTGTTGATGGAGATGAACTTATCCAGCTGGGCGATCACCTGCACGTCGTTGGTGTAGTCCACGGGGGCGCCCATGACCTCGGGGTTCATGCGCACATAGTCATAGAGCTTCTTGGTGCCGGCGGCGAAGGCATAGACCTGACGGCCATAGTCCAGGGACTTGTTCTTGCCGTTGATCTTGCCGGCCTTGGCGATGTCCACGAAGGCGTCAACGTACATCTCGGTGTGCACGCCCAGGTCCTTCAGGTCGGACTCGGCGATGAGGGCGCCCACGGTGTTGGGCATGCCGCCGATGCCCAGCTGCAGGCAGGCGCCGTTGGGGATCTCGGGGACGATGAGGTTGGCCACGGTGCGGTCCACATCGGTGGGGGGCACGGAGCCCAGCTCGGGGATGGAGGGGTTGTTGCCTTCCACCACGTAGGTCACGTCGGCGATGTTCAGCTCTGCCTTGTACAGGCCATAGACGGGGGGCAGGTTCTCGTTGACCTCCACCACGATGTGCTTGGCACGGGCGCACATATCATACAGGTGGGAGGGAGCCAGGGAGAAGGAGAAGTTGCCGTGCTCGTCCATGGGGGGCACCTGGGTGAAGACCACGTCCACGGGGTCCAGGTTCTCGCGGTAGAACCGGGGCAGCTCGGAATAGCGCATGGGGGAGAACCAGCCCATGCCCTTGGCGATGATCTTCCGGTCGATGCCGGAGCAGTGCCAGGAGTGCCAGGCGAAGTGCTCACCGGCGTCGTCGGCCTTGGCGATCTCGGGCATCCACATGGTCACGCCGCCGCGGATCTTCACATCCTCCAGCTCGTTCTGACGGGCGGCCAGGGCCTTATCCAGCTCCACGGGGTGGTTGGTGCACCAGGTGTAGTCCACCCAGTCGCCGGACTTGACCAGCTTGGCAGCTTCGGCAGCGGTGGTCAGCTTGCTCTTATACATTGCCTGAAAATCCATCGTACATATCTCCTTTTCTAAATAAAAAGAATAAAATCTTCCTCCGCCCCCAACATGGTTCCTTTCCCCCGGCGCAGGCCGGCAGGGGACGAAGGCAAAACAGTCAGCTACAGTGTAGCCACCTTGGCGAAAAAAGTCAAGCAAATTTTTGCATTTTTTTCACTTTCCTCTTGCATTTTTTCCCCCGGACGGCCCCCCTGGCAAAAGCGCCGAAAATCAAGGTTTTTTCCTCCGGGGTTTCCGTTGTTTTTTTTGTATTCTTTGCCACTTGCCAGGGGGAGATCGGTCGATTAGAATAGAACCAAACCATGTCATGACATACACTCCGGGGCCGCCGGCCGCCGGGGGAAAGGGGGCAGTTTCTGTGAAAGAACTGAAAGAGAGAATCCTGCGGGAGGGGAAGATCCGGGGCCACAACGAGGTGCTCAAGGTGGACAGCTTCCTCAACCACCAGATGGACGTGGCCTTCCTGCAGGCCGTGGGCCGGGAGTTCCGCCGCCGCTTTGACGGCTGCCAGGTGGACCGGGTGCTGACCATCGAGGCCTCGGGCATCGCCATCGCTGCCTTTACCGCCCTGGCCTTTGACGGGGTGCCCGTCCTGTTTGCCAAAAAGCACAAGACCAAGAACATCGCCGGGGACGTGTTCCTCAGCCAGGTGGAGTCCTTCACCCAGGATAAGCGGCCCTATAATATCTTTGTCTCCAAGGAGTTCCTCCACCCCGGGGAGCGGGTGCTCCTCATCGACGACTTCCTGGCCAACGGCAGCGCCCTGGAGGGGCTCATCGACCTGGTCCACCAGGCGGGGGCCCAGGTGGTGGGGGCCGGCATCGTCATCGAAAAGGCTTTCCAGCCCGGGGGGCAGCGCATCCGGGAAAAAGGGGTGCGGGTGGAGTCTCTGGCCCGCATCCAGCAGATGAGCGAAGAGACCGGCGTGGTCTTCTGCGAGTGAGGAAGATATGACAGAAGCCGGTCCCTGTTCCGTCATGGACCCGGGGCAAGGAGGTAGGGAAATGGGTATGCGTATCACGTCTCTGGTGCTGGCGGGGCTCCTGGCCCTGACTCTGACCGGCTGCGGCCAGAGCCAGGAGGGGGAGCAGACCGGGCTGCCGGCGGAGAACCTGAAAGCGGGGCTGCTGCTGTACGGCAGCGAAGAGACCCCCTATGACCGGGGCCATGTGGCCGGCCTGGAAAAGGCCCTTACCCAGCTGGACCTGGACCCGGAGAGCCAGCTGGTGGTGATGGAGAACGTACCGGAGAATGAAGATTGCATGCAGGCCATCGAGGAGCTCATCGACCAGGGCTGCCAGATCATCTTTTCCGGCACCAAGGGCCATGAGGCCTATCTGGCAGAAGCGGCCCTGCGCTATCCGAAGGTGACCTTCTGTCACGCCGGCGGGTACCAGGGGGCCTCGGACAATCTGGACAACACCCACAACTACTATGCCAAGATCCAGGATGCCCGGTATCTGTCGGGCATCGCGGCGGGGCTGCGGACCGAGACGGACACCCTGGGCTTTGTGGCCTCCCGGTCCTATGGGGAGATGATCTCGGCCTACACCGCCTTTTACCTGGGGGCCAAGAGCGTCAACCCCGACGTGACCATGCTGGTGACCTACACCAACGCCTGGGCAGACGAGGAGAAGGAGACGGCGGCCGCCCAGTCCCTCATCGACCTGGGCTGTGACGTGCTGTCCTATCACACAAACCTGGACACCACCGCCGCCGTGGCCGAGGCCAACGGGGTGTATGTGGTGGGCTGCCACGGGGAGGTCACCGGCCTTGCCCCGGACAGTGCCCTGCTCTCCTGCCAGATCGACTGGGGGACCTATTACCTCTACGCCCTGAACTGTCTGCTCCAGGGCCAGGAGATCGCCCAGGACTGGTGCGGCAGCTATTCCGACGGGGCCTGCTCCCTGACCGCTGTGAACCGGGAGGCGGCAGCGCCGGACACGGAAGAGGCCATCAACGCCGCGGCAGCGGGGCTGGCCGACGGGACGGTGGCCGTCTTTGCCGGGCCTCTGTACGGCATAGACGCTGACGGCAACCAGCTGACCCTGGCAGAGGGGTCCTACTATGAGGAAAACAAGGATCGCTCCGCCCCCTCCTTCGCCTATCTGGTGGAGGGGATCACCCTGCTCCCCTGAGAAGAAAAACACAGGACAGCGGCAGTCTTTGGGAGGTCATCCCTCTCAAAAACTGCCGCCGTTTGCCTTTCTCTGCCCCCCGGGCCCGGGCGGTCCCTTTTTCGGGATACCATATTAGAAAAAGAAATTCCCGCCGCGCTTGCCAACAAAAGAGGAATCTGCTATAATAAACTGATTTTTTATCGACAGCTCCAGGGTACACCGCCCGGAGGGCGCGCCATGGTCCCCCATGACGCCGTCTTTTCGCGCATCCCGGGAGCGGGGATACACAAAGGAGGATGTCCATGAATTCCGCCGCAGACATCTGGCAGCGGGTGCTCTCCCTGATGCAGCAGACCATGACCGAGACCACCATCACCACCTGGTTTTCTGACGCCCAGCCGGTGGCCTTGGACGAGAATCGGTTCATCCTGTACGTCCCCACTGATTTCAAGCGGGAGATCATCCTCTCCCGCTATCTGGGCGACATCAAGAAAGCCCTGTATGACCTGTTTTCCGCCGAACTGGAGGTGGTGATCCTCAACGAGGCCGAGAAGGAGAAGTACGGCAAGCAGCAGGAGCAGCCTGCCTCCCGCTTCCTCCCCGGCACGGAGGAGTACACCTTCGAGCGCTTCGTGGTGGGCAACTCCAACAAGCTGGCCCACGCCGCCGCCCTGGCCGTGGCCGAGCACCCGGCAGAGAACTACAACCCCCTCTTCATCCACGGGGAGTCGGGCCTGGGCAAGACCCACCTGCTCTACGCCATCGCCCACACCATCCACAAGAATCACCCGGACTACAAGATCGTCTACATCCGGGGGGAGGATTTCACCAACGAGCTCATCCGGGACATCCGGGCGGGCAAGAACCAGGAGTTCCGGGACAAGTACCGCTCCGCCGACGTCTTTCTCATGGACGACGTGCAGTTCATCGCCGGCCGTGACTCCACCCAGGAGGAGATGTTCCACACCTTCAACACCCTCTATGAGGACAAGAAGCAGATCGTCTTCACCGCCGACCGTCCCCCCAAGGAGATGCTGCGGCTGGAGGACCGGTTAAAGACCCGCTTTGAGTGGGGCCTGCTGGCGGACATCCAGCCCCCCGACTACGAGACCCGCATGGCCATCATCAAGAACAAGGCCATCCGCATGGGGGTGGAGCTGCCGGAAGAGGTCCTCATCTATGTGGCCGAGAACATCACCTCCAACGTGCGGCAGATCGAGGGGACGGTGAAGAAGATCCTGGCCTTCCGGGACCTGCTGGGGAGCAACGTGGACGCCAGCTCCGTAACCAGGGCGGTGCGGGACATGTTCAAGGAGACCTCGGACATCCTGCCCACGGCGGAGGTCATCATCGAGGAAGTGGGCAAGTTCTACGACATCGACCCCCAGGCCATCCGGGGCCAGGGCCGCACCAAGGCCACCAGCTGGGCCCGGCACATCGCCATCTACCTCACCCGGCACATGACCAAGCTCTCCCTGAAGGACATCGGCAAGGAGTTTGACAACCGGGACCACACCACCATCCTGCACTCCATCGACCGGGTGGAGAAGCAGTGCAAGACCGATCCCGAGACCAACGAGGTCATCAAAGACATCCGCTCCAACATCAACGAACGCTACAACTGACCCGGAAATGCCCAAGGAATCCCGCCGTCTTTTTCCACCGGATTTTGTGGATATGTGGACCATGGGCCCCTATGGCCGCGAAAGTTTCCACACCGGGGCAAATCCTGTCCCATTTTGTCCACGGGCGGCTGTTGGTAAAATTTCCTTGTCTTACTTGGGTTTGTCTCCCTTTTTCCACAAAAAATCCCCCTACTACTGCTACTACGACCTTTCTTCCCTCTTCCTCCCTTATGGCGTGGAATCAGGGCAAACCGGCACGCAGAGCAGACAGGGACCGAATGGAGGTCTTTCCTATGAAATTCAGCTGCGAAAAGGCGCTGCTCCAGAACGCCATCCTCACTGCCTCCCGGGCGGTCTCTCCCAAGAGTACCATCCCTGCCCTGGAAGGCCTGCTGCTGGAAGCCCAGGAGACGGGCACCGTCTACCTCACCGGCTACAACCAGGAGACGGGCATCCGCTCCGCCCTCCAGGCCGATGTGACCGAACCGGGGACTATGGTCCTCTCCGCCCGTCTGTTTGGCGAGATCGTGCGGAAAATGCCCGATGACGTCCTGCTCTTCCAGGAGGAGAAGTTAAAAGTCCACATTGCCTGTGGAATGAGTGAATTCGATCTCATCGGCATCGACCCCGAAGACTTCCCCGAGCTGCCGGCGGTGGAGTATCAAAACTCCTTTTCCCTGCCCGAGCAGACCATGCGCTCCATGATCGGCCAGACCCTATTTGCGGTCAGCGACGACGAAAGCCGCCCCGTCCACACCGGCAGCCTGTTCGTGGTGGACGAGGAGGGGCTGACCATGGTGGCCGTGGACGGGTTCCGCCTGGCCCTGCGCCGGGAGCAGGTGGCCAGCAAGAACGGCTCCTTTGAGTTCGTGGTCCCCGGGGCCTCCCTGTCGGAGGTGGAAAAGATCTGCCGGGAGAGTGAGGACCTGGTAGAGGTCCACCAGGGCACCCGCCACGTCCTGTTCAAAATGGGCCAGACCATCCTCATCTCCCGCCGGCTGGAAGGGGAGTTTCTGGCCTGGCGCCAGGCCATCCCCCGGAACAACCCCATCAAGGTCACAGCGGAGACCAAGCAGCTGCTCTCCTGCATCGACCGGGTGTCCCTGATCGTCAGCGAGAAGCTGAAAAGCCCCCTGCGGTGCGTCATCAAGGACGGAGAGATCGACATGACCACCAAGACCGCCCTGGGCAACGCCCACGACTGCTGCCCCATCGAGGGCAACGGCAACGATCTGGAGATCGGCTTTAACAACAAATACATGATGGACGCCCTGAAGGCGGCCTCCCGGGACAAGGTGACCCTGGAACTGTCCAGC
>DXEA01000007.1 GCA_019115225.1 Candidatus Evtepia faecigallinarum | reverse complement strand
CATTGCGCCCTTTTCCTATGAGAGTGGGAAATTTCGTTGGGAATACAATTGAGAAAGCCGCTGTTTTGCCTATTTCAATACCTCCCCGAAAGAAATATCTGGTTTATTCACTGTTTACCCAAGGGGAAGGCAATGGGAGACTATATACGCTCCCTTTCTCCCGACAGGAACAGCCCCCAGCACACCCCACCCAGAAGGGCCAGGGTGTAGGACAGCCATCCTTTGTAGGTCGCCAGGAGCAGCCATCCGGCCAACTGACTCAGCCACGCCGGGGCCGTCCCATAGGCTTGCCCTACCAGCTGGATGCTCGGCGGCAGAACGGCCAGCACCCCCACGAGCACCGTCCCTGCCACCACACACCCCCGCCGCTGCCCCCGGGTGAGGGGCCGCCGCCACCCCAGGGCCGCCAGGGCGGACAGGGTCAGACCCAGAAGGAGGAAGAGCAGCGGCAGGTAGTAGCTGCCCCAGTAGTAATAGGCCGAGGGGGAGTGCACAAGGAGGGTCTCCTTGCTCCACGGCGTCAGCCAACCCCCCGCAGCCCCCAGCACAACCGCCAGGGCCGCCGGCACCGCCGCCCCAAGGACCTGCCGCCGGGTGGGGCGGGCGGGCCTCTCCGGGCCGTAGAGGAGGACGGTCACCTCCGTGTCCAGGGCCGCCGCGATGTCGGCCAGCTGGTCTAAGTCCGGGTGGGAGTTGTTCCGCTCCCAGCTGGACACCGTCTGCCGGGTCACATGGAGCCGCTGGGCCAGGTCCTCCTGGGTCAGACCCTGGGCCGTGCGGCATTTTTTCAGATTGCTCCCGATGGTCATGGTCCTCACCTCCTGGGGAAAGTATAGCAGCAGAAAGGCCGGCCTGTCACGCAAAGGTTCTTTGCGCGGCAGGCCGGCCTGGTGTTTGTGGTGTTTTCCCCTCACTCCTGGGCGGCGATGCGCTCGGCCAGGTCGGTGAGGTAGAGCCAGCGCTCCATTTTTTCCTCCAGGGCTGCCTTGGCCTCCTCCTGGGCCTGGGTGAGCTCCTGGAGTTTGACATAGTCGCTGCCACAGGCGGTCATCTCCCCCTCCAAGGCGGACACCCGGTCCTCCAAGGCGGCGATGTCGGCCTCGATGGTGTCGTACTCCCGCTGCTCCTTGAAAGTGAACTTCAGCTTCTTCTGGCGGGCGGGTTTCGCGGGGGCCTCCTTCTTGGGGGCCCTGTCCTGGGGAGCAGGGGTCTCCTCCTGGCGGCGCTTGGCCAGGTAGTCGGAGAAGTTGCCCGTGTAGCGGGTGATGACGCCCCCCTCCCCCACGGCGAAGATCTGGTGGGCCATCTTGTCCAGGAAGTAGCGGTCGTGGGAGACGGCCAGGACCGCGCCGGGGAAGGTCTCTAAGTATTCCTCCAGAATGGCCAGGGTGGTCACGTCCAGGTCGTTGGTGGGCTCGTCCAGCAGGAGGATGTTGGGGGCCTCCATGAGCACCGACAATAAATACAGCCGCCGCCGCTCCCCGCCGGAGAGCTTTCCAATAGGCTGTCCCTGGAGCTGCTTGGGAAAGAGGAAGCGCTCCATCATCTGGGTGGCGGAGAAGTTCCCCTCCTTGGTCTTTACCTGGCCGGCGATCTCGTGGATGTAGTCATACACCCGCTGGTCCGGGTCCAGCTCCCGGCCCTCCTGGGAGAAGTAGCCGATGCGCACCGTCTCCCCCCAGTCGATCTTGCCGCTGTCGGGGGAGAGTTTTCCGGCGATGAGGTTCAGCAAGGTGGACTTCCCCGCCCCGTTGGGGCCCACGATGCCCACCCGGTCATCCCGGGCCACCCCGTAGGAGAAGCGGTCCAGGACCGTCTTGCCGTCAAAGGACTTGCAGACGTTCTCCAGCTCCACCGTCTTGCGGCCCAGGCGGCTGGAGAGGGTGGCCATCTGCACCGCCCCGTCGGTCTCGGGGCCGGTCTGGGCCTTGAGTTCCTCATAGCGGGCGATGCGGTCCTTGTTCTTGGTCCGCCGGGCCTGGGCCCCCCGCATGATCCACTGGTACTCCACCCGCAGGATGGACTGGCGCTTGCGCTGGGCGGCCTGCTCCATCTCCTCCTGCTGGGTCTTCAGTTCCAGGTATTTGGAATAGTTGGCCTCGTAGTGGCGGATGTGGCAGTGGGAGAGCTCGGTGATGCGGTTGCACACCCGCTCCAAGAAATAGCGGTCGTGGGTGACCATGATGAGGCCGCCGGTGAATTTTTTCAAATGCTCCTCCAGCCAGAGAACCATGTCGCTGTCCAGGTGGTTCGTGGGCTCGTCGAGGATCATCACGTCCGCCGGGTGGAGCAACACCGCCGCCAGGGCCACCCGCTTGCGCTGGCCGCCGGAGAGGGTGTCCACCTTCTGGCCAAAGTCCGTGATGCCCAGGCGGGTGAGCATGGTCTTGGCCTCGTACTCCATGAGCTGGCGCACGTCGGGGGAGAAGTCGGCAAAGACCTGCTCCAGCACCGTTGCCCCCGGGGCCATGGGCGGGTTCTGGGAGAGGAAGGAGACCTGGACGTTGGGGTCCAGGGACACGCTCCCCTGGTCGGGCACCTGCTGGCCGGCCAGGACCTTGAGAAAGCTGCTCTTGCCGGTGCCGTTGATGCCGATGATGCCGATTTTGTCGCCCTCGTTGAGGTAGAGGGTCACGTCGTCCAAAAGCTGCTTCAGGCCGAAGTTCAGGCTGATGTGTTCTGCAGAGAGCAGCATAGAGATTCCTCCTTGTGGGGTGGTCACCCACCTGTGGTGGGGTGGGGGGGATGCGGCAGGGCCCCCCGGTGGTGCCTCACAACAACAGCGAGGTCATCACCGGCAGCGTCACCGCACACAGGATGGTGCTCAGGAAGTTCACCCGGGAGGCGAACGTGTCGTCCAACCCATAGCGCAAGCAGAGAATGGTGATCATAGCCCCGCTGGGACAGCAGGCGATCACCGTCAGCACCCCCAGGGGGGTGCCCTCCAGGAAAAGCCCCAGCACCAGGCGCACCACAATGGGACACAGGATCAACCGCACCAGGCTGACTCCGTATGCCTTCCAGTCCTTCAGAGCCTGGACCATGGGCACCTGGCTCAGGGAGATGCCCACGATGATCATGGACAGGGGCACCGTGGCCCCGCTGAGGGTCTTGATGGTATCCCCCAGCAGCTCCGGCACGGGGATCTGGAAGAGGAAGATGGCAATGGCGATGAGGGTGCCGATCATGGCCGGGGAGAGGACCTCCCGGAAGGTCACCCGCCCCCTCCCCTGCCCCGCCCGCAGGCGGCTGACGCCGATGGAGAAGAGCAGCAGGTTAAAAGGCAGGTTGGACAGGGAGGCGCAGAAGACGGCGCTCTGGCCAAAGATGGCCTCCACCACCGGGAAGCCGATGAAGACGTTGTTCATAAAGAACACCGACAGCCAGGCCACCGTCCGGTCCTGCTTTTCCAGGGGCAGCAGCCGGGCGGCCAGCCATCCCAGCACGCCCCCCACCCCGAAGAGGATGAACACCGACACCACCACCAGGGCCAGCTCCCCCCCGGCCATCTGGGGCTGGGAGCCCACCACCGAGGAGAGAATGGTGGCCACAATAAAGACGTTGGCCACCAGGTGGCTGGCCCGCTGGCTGAAGGCCCCGTCCACCCACTTTGCCTTGGCGGCGGCAAAGCCCACCACCATCAGCAGCACCAGCATTATCATTTTTTCCAAAGCTACCAAACCAGCCATGGGGGATCACACTCGCTTTTTTTCATGCTCTCTGCCGCACAAATCCCTCCCCAGAGCACTGCCCCAGAGAGGGATCGACGGCATGTGGTTTCCTCTGCGCACCAGGGCTCAGACCTGGATCTCCGCCCCCGCGCCCGTCAGGGCGTTGGGATACTTGTCCAGCACCGGCTGGATGAAGTCCGCCAAAAAGCGGTCCACCTGCTCCGGGCAGCAGCCGATGTAGTCGGCGGGGTCCAGGCGGCGGAGGATGGCCTCCTTACTCAGCCCAAAGGCCGGGTCGGCGGCGATGCGCTCCAGCAGGTCATTGTCCAGGCCCTCCTCCTTCACCCGGCGGCCGGCGGCCAGAGAATGCGCCCGGATGCGCTCGTGGAGGGCCTGCCGGTCCCCGCCGGCTTTGACCGCGTCCATGAGGATGTTCTCCGTGGCCATGAAGGGGAGCTCCTCCATGATGTGCTTTGCAATCACCTTCTCGTGGACCACCAGGCCGGTGGCCACGTTCTCGTACAGGTTCAGGATGGCGTCCACCGCCAAAAAGGCCTCGGAAACGGCGATGCGCTTGTTGGCCGAGTCGTCCAGGGTGCGCTCGAACCACTGTAAGGAGGAGGTCATGGCCGGGTTCATGCTGTCGGTGATGACGTAGCGGGCCAGGGCGCAGATGCGCTCGCTGCGCATGGGGTTGCGCTTGTAGGGCATGGCGGAGGAGCCCACCTGGTGGGCCTCGAAGGGCTCCTCGATCTCCTTCATGTGGCACAGCAGGCGCAGGTCGGTGGCAAACTTGTGGGCCGACTGGGCGATACCGGACAGGGTGGCCAGGATGGCCGCGTCGGTCTTGCGGGTGTAGGTCTGGCCGGTGACCGGCTGGACCTGGTGGGGGGCAAAGCCCATTTCCGCGGCGATCTTCCGGTCCAATTCCCAGACCTTCTCCCGGTCGCCGCCGAAGAGCTCTAAGAAGCTGGCCTGGGTGCCGGTGGTCCCCTTGCAGCCCAGCAGGCGGAGGGTGGACAGACGGTACTCCACTTCGTCCAGGTCCTGGAGCAGCTCGTTCATCCACAGGGTGGCCCGCTTGCCCACGGTGACCATCTGGGCGGCCTGGTAGTGGGTATAGCCCAGGGTGGGCAGGGCCTTGTACTGGGCGGCAAACTTGGCCAGGCTGGCCAGCACCCGCACCAGCTTGTCTCGGATCAGCCACAGGCCCTCCCGCATGAGGATGACGTCCGTGTTGTCCCCCACATAGCAGCTGGTGGCCCCCAGGTGGAGGATGGGCATGGCGTTGGGACACAGGGCGCCGTAGGCGTGGATGTGGGCCATAACGTCATGGCGCAGCTCCTTCTCCTTCTGCTGGGCCAGGTCGTAGTTGATGTTGTCCTTCTCCCGTTCCAGCTCGTCAATCTGGGCCTGGGTGATGGGCAGGCCCAGGTCCTTCTCCGCCCGGGCCAGGGCGATCCACAGCCGGCGCCAGGTGGTGAACTTCTTGTCGGGCGAGAACAGATAGAGCATCTCCCGGCTGGCGTAGCGGGAGGCCAAGGGACTTTCGTACATATCTTTCATCAGAACAGCCCTCTTTCTTGCAGCATATCAAACAGGGTAGTATGGTCATTAACTGAGGTATTTTACCACAAAGCAACCTGGGAAACAATCCCCTTTTCCCCAGCATCCGGCTGTGCTATACTGAAAAAAACATCCCTGTCAGGAGGACTTTTTTATGGAGATCAGAACTGCTGTCCCGGCGGACCTGGATGCCGTCACGGCCCTGGAGGCCGCCTGCTTCCCCCCGGCTGAGGCCGCCCCCCGAAGCGCCCTGGCGGTGCGTTTGACCGCCTTTCCCCACACCTTTTGGCTCCTGTGGCAGGGGAAAGAACTGCTGGCCATGGTGGGGGGCATGACCGCCCGGGACCGGGACCTGTGTGACGAGATGTACGCCGGGGACACCCGCTATGACCCCGACGGGCCCTGGCTGATGATCTTCACCGTGGGCAGCCGGCCCGACTGCCGGGGGAAGGGGTATCCCAGCCAGCTCATGGAAGAGGCCATCCGTACCGCCCGGGAGGAGGGGCGGGCGGGGCTGGTGCTCACCTGTAAGGAGGGGCTGGTGGCGTACTACGAACGCTTCGGGTTTGTCAATGAGGGGGTGTCTTCCTCTGAGCACGGCGGGGCGGTGTGGTATCAGATGCGGTTGGTGTTCTGATTGCACCAGCTGCCGGGGGCGCTGCCGCGGGGGGCACGGTTCCCCACCGGGTGGGGGCCGGGGAGGGTTGCCGCCCTCCTGGGGGCCGCTGCCGCGGGGGCCTGGACTTTCTCTGGAGAAAGTCCAGACGAAAGAGCACCAGGGGGCGCTGCCCCCTGGACCCCCGCTCAGGGGAGGAGGTTCCTCCCCCGAGCCCCCCTTCTCTGGTCTGTACAAACCTTGAGGGGAGAGATTCTACTGCCTTTCACGGGCCTGCGGCCCACACAGCGACAGGCTCCTAAGCGAGCCGCCGACCGGCTTGGCGGCTGGCGACGTTGGACGGGACCCTTCGGGCGGCGACGGTAGACGGTTTTCGTTGCGCTGTGGTCGAGACCAACGATAGAGAAAAACGGCTCAGAAAAATATTCAGAAAAATATTCAAAAGAAGATTCAAAAAATATCAAGGATTGCTTTTCTCATACTTTTTCAATTTCAAAGCATCCATCTCACCTGTCTTTCTCAACCGAAAGAAATCCAGGGCTCTTATTCCTCGCATCAAAAGCGAAAAAGAACCAAATCAGGGCCCAATCCCACATTGGTCACAAACCCACAACCTCTCACTTATCGACAAACCCAAAATCCGACGAGCGGAAGCGAGGACCTTCGTCCTCCCCGGGGGTCCAGGGGGCCCGCAGGCCCCATGGCGCTCTTTCGTCTGGGCTTTCTTCGGAGAAAGCCCAGGCCCCCGCGGCAGCGGCCCCTTGCGGGCAGCAACCCCCTGGGAGCGGGCCACTCCCACCCCCGGTTTCCCCACAGCCGTGGGAAAACAAAAACCAGACAGCGCCTTCCCCGCCGGGAAGGTCCGCTGCCTGGTTCTCTTTTTCTCTTGTGGGGAGACGGCTTACAGGCTCCGCTCCCGCATGACGCTCATGTAGGCGGGGCGGATGATCTTGTTCATGCACACCAATTCCTCGATCCGGTGGGCACTCCAGCCCACGATGCGGGCGATGGCAAACAGGGGGGTGTAGAGCTCCATGGGGATGCCCAGCAGGTCGTAGAGGAAGCCGCTGTACAGGTCGATGTTGGCGCTGACCCCCTTGTAGATGGGCCGGTTCTTGGAGATGAGCTTGGGGGCCTCCTCCTCGATGTTCCGGTACATGGTCAGATCGTCCTGGCGGCCCTTCTCCACCGCCAGCTGGTGGACGAAGGAGCGCAGGATCTGCTCCCGGGGGTCGGAGATGGAATAGACCGCGTGGCCCATGCCGTAGATGAGGCCGCTGTGGTCAAAGGCCTCCTTGCGGAGGATCTTTTTCAGGTAGTCGCTGGTCTGGGCCGGGTCGGTCCAGTCGCTGAGGTTGTTCTTCAAGTCCTGGATCATCTCCATGACCTTGATGTTGGCGCCGCCGTGGCGGGGGCCCTTCAGGGAGGACAGGGCGGCGGCGATGGTGGAATAGGTGTCCGAGCCCGAGGAGGTCACCACACGGGTGGTGAAGGTGGAGTTGTTGCCGCCCCCGTGCTCCATGTGCAGGATGAGGGCGATGTCCAGGGCCTTGGCCTCCAGCTGGGTGTAGGACCGGTCGTGGCGGAGCATGCGCAAAATGTTCTCCGCCGTGGACAGGTTGGGGTCGGGGCGGTGGATGTACATGCTCTCGTCGTTTTCGTAGTGGTTATAGGCGTGGTAGCCGTAAACGGCCAGCATGGGAAACTCCGAAATCAGGCGGATACACTGGCGGATGGAGTTGCCCAGGTCCCCCGTGACCTTGTCGTCGTAGCTGGCCAGGGTGAGGACGCTCCGGGTCATGGAGTTCATGATGTCCTTGGAGGGGGCCTTCATAATCACATCCCGGGTGAAGTTGGTGGGCAGGGTGCGGCAGTCGGCCAGGACCCCGGTGAACTCCGCCAGCTCCTCCTGGGTGGGCAGGTCGCCGAAGAGGAGGAGGTAGGAGATCTTTTCAAACCCGAACTCCTCCGGGCCCAGGCTGCCGATGAGCTCCTTGATGTCATAGCCCCGGTACCACAGCCGGCCCTCGATGGGCACCCGCTTGCCCCCCTCGTTGCGGAAGGAGGCGATCTTGGAGATGTTGGTCAGGCCCGTGAGGACCCCCACGCCGTTGAGGTCCCGCAGGCCCCGATAGACCCCGTACTCCTGAAACAGGGAGTCGGGGATGGCGTCGTTGTGTACGCACAGGGGGGTCTGTGCGGCGGCGTATGCTTCCACTGTGCGGTTAGCCATGGCCCTTGCCCTCCTTTTCCGCCTCCTGGCGCATGATCTCTTCCAACTGGGTGATCTCCCCCAGCAGGTGGAGGAATTTCTCCTCCCCGTAAGCGGCCACCACCCGCTGGTGATAGTCCCGCAAAGCCTGACGCTTTGCCTGGACGGAGGTGATGGCGGTCTCGGTGAGCAGGATATAGGTCCCCTCCTGCCCCTTGCCGTCGTGGGTCCAGCGGACCAGGCCCTTGGTCTCCAGGGAGCGGACGATGGCGGAGACCTTGTCCATGGGCAGGCCCAGCTCCCGGACCATATCCTTCAGGTAGATTTTGTCGCTGCCGGTATCTCTGGTGTGCTTGGACAGCAGCCAGATGAGGGCATATTCGTTGGAAGCATTCTCCTGAAACAGATGCCGCAGGGCAGGGCTGTGGAAGAGCTTGTCCGCCTGGTCGGGGGTTAAACTTTCCAGCACGCCGCCGGTGCGGCCGGCCATGTTGATGTCGGTCATAATGGGTTCACCTCGGTATCGCAAAATGGCAAGAGTCAAGGCCAGTCAGACCGTGGGGCCCGGCGCGGCCAGGTGGGTGAGCAGCTTTTTCTGCAG
This sequence comes from Candidatus Evtepia faecigallinarum, assembly GCA_019115225.1. GTDB lineage: Bacteria > Bacillota > Clostridia > Oscillospirales > Oscillospiraceae > Evtepia > Evtepia faecigallinarum. Next base: position 4,807 of record DXEA01000007.1, on the reverse strand, counting down.
ACGGACGAATTCCCGGGCATCCTCCGGCCCCAGCTCGGCCAGCATCTGCACCACCGTGTGCAGGACCTGGGCCCGCAGGCGCTGGATGACCTCCAGCCCCTGGGGGGAGAGGGTGACGATCACCTGCCGGTTGTTCAGCGGGTCCGGCCCCCGGGAGATCAGCTGCTTGTGCTCCATCCGCCCCAGCAGGGCGGCGATGCGGGCGGTGCTCACCGAAAGGCCCCGGCTCAGCTCGCCGGGGTGGGCCCGGCGCTGGTGGGTGAGCAGGTAGTTGAGGACAAATGCCTCCCCCTGTCCCAGCCGGGCCAGCAGCTGGTGGTCGGGCTGACGCAGCAGCACCTCCTGTACGCGCAGCAGTTCGGTGGCCAAGCCTTCATAATTCGCCGTCATCACGTTTTACACTCCCACATTGACTAACTATGTTAGCCATTGTACCAGAATCCGGAAACAAAGTCAACGCCTCCGCCCCCGCCGGCAGGAGAGATTTTGGAGAAAAACACCAGAGTCCTTGCCAAAATCAGAGGGAATTTGTAACATTTTGTAAGAATTTATCTCCCCCGGCCCTCAGCCCAGCTCCCAGGCGAAGAGGGCGGCCCCCAGGGCCCCGCACAGCTGGGCGTCGGGGTGGATGTACAGGGGCTGGCCCAGCTTTTCCTCAATGGCCGCCGCCACTCCCCGGTTGCGGGAGACGCCGCCGGTCATCATGCAGGGGTTCTCTCCCCCCACCCGGCGGAAGAGGGCGGCGCAGCGGGCGGCCACCGACTGGTTCAGGCCGTGGACGATGTCGGGCAGGGCCTTGTTCTGGGCCACCAGGGAGACCACCTCCGAGTCGGCAAAGACGGTGCACATGGAGGAGATCGTGATGTCCTCCTTCCAGGTCAGGCCCACGGTGGACATCTCCTCCAGGGAAATCTCCAGGGTGCGGGCCATCATCTCCAAAAAGCGGCCGGTGCCGGCGGCGCACTTGTCGTTCATGACGAAGTTGGCCACACTCCCGTCGGGCTCCAGGCGGATGACCTTGCTGTCCTGGCCGCCGATGTCGATGACGGTGCGGATGGCGGGGTTTAAGAAGTGAGCCCCCTTGGCGTGGCAGGTGATCTCGGTGACCGACTTGTCCCCTGCCCCGATGACCCCCCGGCCGTAGCCGGTGGTGACGGTGGCGGTGAGGTCGGCCTGGGTCAGACCCGCCTGCTGCAAAGCCTGGTCCAGGGCCCGCTGGGCCCCGTTGGAGGCCCCCGCCCCGGTGGGCAGGATGACCTTGGCCAGGATGTTCTTGTCCTTGTCCAGGATCACCACGTCGGTGGTGGCTGAACCGCTGTCGATGCCGGCGTAGCAGCCGTGCTTTTCCATAGAGGTCTCTCCTTTCCGGGCCAGATCCATAAAACCCTCGGCGAAGGCGTCCAGGCGGGTGCGCAGCTGCTCCCGGCTCTGGGTGGTGCCGTCGGACTCGATTTTTAATAAGGGAACGGGCAGTTGGTTGCGCAGGGCGGCGTATTCAAAGCCGTAGTAGTCGCAGAATTGCAGGGTGTGGTAGACCACGCCCTCCAGGCCGGGGGTGTTGTATAAGGCCCGGCGGGCGGTGTTGTCGGTCATGCGCATGCAGGGCAGCTGGCCCAGCAGACAGCGGGCGTAGTCGGCCATGAGGTCCGCAAAATCCTCTTTGTCCTCGGGCCGGGCCACATTGCGGTTGTTGGCGCAGGTGGCGTTGAGCGCCGGCAGGGGCATGGTCTCCTGGACCAGGGAGAACAGGTGCTGGCCCATCTTGGCCCCCAGCACGGCGATGTGGGGGCCGCTGGGGGGCTGGGGCGTCTGGAAGGCGGCGAAGAAGGCTTCCTTGTCAAAGGTGGTGCCTTTGTAGGCGCCATAAGCTTCTGCCAGAGCCATGAGCTGGTCCCGGGTGTGCTCCACGGAGCAGGCCTCCTGCTTGTGGAGGATGTCCAATAAGTAGAGGAAGTCCAGGTTCCCCTGGTCCTGGAGGATGTCATAGGCGCTGCGGATGGTGTCGCAGCAGTTGACCAACACCAGTTCCTTCACCTGCCCCGCCATGGCCGCCTGGATCACGGATTTTCCAAAGCCGCACAGGTTGGGGTGGGCCACCTGGTCGGAGAGATCAAAGCTCTCCGGGGCCTCGTCCAGCAGGGCGCACTGGCCGCCCAGGGCGGTCAGCAATTCCACGGGGGTGTATTTGCAGACGTGATAAGTAATGCTCATGCCATGCCCTCCAATACTTCCAAAAAGGCTTCCACCCGGGTGGCCGCCTGGCCTTCGCCGCCGAAGCCCCGGTCGCAGCTGTCGCCGTCTAAGAGCAGGGTGGGCAGGCCGGCCTCCTCAAAGGCCTTCTTGCCCAGGCGGGCGCCGCCCAGGGTGTGCTTGCACCCCCAGTGGCAGAACCAGACGGCCCCGTGGGCCCCCACGGTTTTGGCCATCTCCAGGGCCCGCTGGATGCGGCGCTGGGCGGGGCCGTTGAAGGGGGAATAGACCAGGCGGCGGGCCATGGCCTCATAGGGCTTGGTGGGGTCGGCGTCCACGATGCCCTCGTAGCTCATGTCGCAGGCGGCGATCTGGACCCGGCTGCTGTGGGCAAAGAGCTGCCGCAGGGGGGCCACCCAGTAGGGGGTGGTGTGAATCCAGAGTAACTGCTTGCCCCGGGCGGGCGGGGCGGTCTCCACCTCCCGCACCAGCTGGCGGACATAGGCCTCCACCTCCGGCAGTCCCAGCAGGAAGTGGAAGGCGGCGGTGCGGAAGAGCTCGCTGGTCAGGTCGCTGCGGATGAGCTTGCCCGCCCGCTGGCGGAGGGCCCGGTGGAACAGGTCCATGGTCCGCTGGCTGCGGGCCACCGCCCGGACCAGCTGGCCCTCGTCCACGGCCACGCCGGTCTGCTGGGTGAGAAACTCTCCCATCTGCCTCAGCTGGCCGGCCACATAGTCCACCGCCTGCTCGCTGGGCTCGAAGGGGATGTCCACGTTGAAGTGGGGCACCCCGTAAAACTCGGCCAGGTGGCGGAAGGTGAGGGTGTTGGCATCGCAGGCCAGGGAGGTGGATAGGATGAAGCGGGGCCTGGGCATGAGGCCCTGCTGGGCTGCGCCGATAAAGACTTTATGGTAGGAGCACAGGCTGTTGGGGATGCCGGTGTCCTCGGCCTGGTGGAGGAAGGGCTGCTCGGCCATGGCCCCGGAGAGGTAGCTGGAAAAGCCCTCGCAGGAGTAGGGGTGCAGGCCCTGGAGGTGGAGCATCTCGCAGGGGGTGAAGAGGCTGACCATGACGTTGTCCTGGGGTTTTGCCAGACAGCGGATCATGGCCTGGTTCACCGACTGGAAGAGCATCCGGTCAGAGCGGCTGGCCCCCTTGCCGGCCAGGCGGTTTTTCAGGCCGTTGGCCCGAAAGCCGGTGGTCAGCAGCAGGCGGGCCTGCTGGGGGTTGGTCTGGGAGAGGGCGCCGACTTTGGCGCCGAAGCGTTCTGTGATATCCATAGTGATCTCCTTATTGGATGGGACGCTACCGCGGGGGGCTCGGGTCCCCACGGATGTGGGGGAGGCGGCGCGGCAGGGCGCTGCCGCGGGTGGGCCCGGGTCCCCACGGATGTGGGGAACGGGACGCGGCACGCTGCCGCGGGGGGCCTGGGTCCCCACCGGGTGGGGAGGGCCGTGGAGGGTGGCACCCTCCGGGGGCGCGCTGCCCGCGCGGGGCCCGGCTTTCTCCGGGAGAAAGCCGGGGGAAAGAGCGCCAGGGGGCTGCGGCCCCCTGGACCCCCGGGGGCTTTAAGGTCCTCGCTGGCGCTCGTCGGATTTTGGGTTGGGTTGGCGAGGGGGCGATTGTGGGATTATGACTTACGGGGGATTGAGTCCTGATTTGGTACTTTTACGCATTTGACGATAAGAGTTAGGAAGCCTAAATTTTTAGGCTGAGAAAGACTGTTTGGATAGATGCTTTGAAAAAATATAGAGAAATGGAATCCTTGATATTTTTTTGCAGTTCCTTCTATCGTTGGTCTCAATAACAGGGGTAGGCTTTCCATCTACCGTCGCCGCCCGAAGGGTACCTTCTACCGGTGCCAGCCGCCCGGAGGGCGGCACCCTTCGGGAGCCTGGCGCTGTGTGGGCCGCAGGCCGGTGATAGGCGGTAGAACCCCACCCCTCAAAGTTTGTACTAACCAGAGAAGCGGAGCGTGAGGGGAGGAACCTTCCTCCCCTCACCCCCGGGGTCCAGGGGCCGCAGCCCCTGGTGCTCTTTCGTCTGGACTTTCTCCAGAGAAAGTCCAGGCCCCCGCGGCAGCGGGCCCCCGGAGGGTGGTACCCTCCACCGGCCCTCCCCACCCGGTGGGGACACCCTGACCCCACAAAAAAATCCCCCTGCAGAACCTCTTCCTGCAGGGGGATGATATCCTTGGGGTCAGTTTCCCGTCACTGGGCCGGGGGCTCTTCGGTGGTGCCGTCGGTCTGGGCATCCTCCCCCGCGCCGGCATCCGCGCCGTCCTGGCCGCCGGCGGCCTCTCCGTCGGTCCCTTCGCCGGCCTCGCCGGTCTCGGTGCCCTGGGCGTCGGTGCCCTCAGTCTGGGCAGCGTCGGTGCCATCGGTCTGGGCGGCATCGGTGCCATCAGTCTGGGTGTCGCTGCCCTCGGTCTGGGCATCGGTCTGGGTGTCGGTGCTCTCGCTCTCCGTGGTCTCGGTGAGGCTGGTGCGGTAGGCGGTGAGCTTTTCATAGAAATCCTTGGCGGAGAGCTGGTCATAGGTCTCCGTGGTCTCGATCTCCGCTTCCTCCACCCACTGCTGGGTCAGCTCGGACATGTGAGCGGTCTCCCACTTGTCGC
>DXEA01000055.1 GCA_019115225.1 Candidatus Evtepia faecigallinarum | reverse complement strand
CCGCTGGCGGCCCACGGCGTCGATCTCGTCGATGAAGACGATGGCCGGGGAGTTCTTTTTCGCCTGTTCAAACAGGTCCCGCACCCGGGAGGCGCCCACGCCCACATACAGCTCCACAAAGTCCGAGCCGGAGATGGACAGGTATTGGCACCCGGCCTCCCCCGCCACGGCCCGGGCCAGGAGGGTCTTGCCGGTGCCCGGGGGCCCACCAGCAGCACCCCCTTGGGGATGCGGGCCCCCAGCTGGGTGTACTGGGCGGGCTGGCGGAGGAAGTCCACCACCTCGGCCAGCTCCTCCTTCTCCTCGTCGGCCCCGGCCACGTCGTCAAAGGTCACCGTCCGGCCGGACTCGGCCAACGTCCGGGCCCGGGCCTTGCCGAACTGGCTGGCGTTGGGCCCGCCGCCGCCGCCCTGGGCCCGGCGCAGGAAGAGGAAGTACCACAGCAGGGCCATCACCGCCAGCACCACCACCCAGGTGAGGATGGTGCTCACCCAGGCCGGGGAGGGGCTGTCGGGGTAATCGTAGTCGGAGATCACCCCGTCGTGGACCTGCTGGACGATCATGTCGTTGAAGTCGTCATAGAAGAGCTGGAAGCTGTAGATGGGATAAGTCACCACCTGGCTGCCGTTCTGGGGCTGCTTGAGGGTGAGGGTGACGCTGTTGTCGTCCACCAGCACCTTATCCACCTTTTCCTCCTCCAGCAGCAGGCGGATGTCCTTGTAGGAGTAATCCGTCTGGTGGCTGGTGGTGCGGAAGAGGCTGGTGCCCACAAAGACCAGGGCCAGCAGACAGATCAGCAGCACCAGGCCCCGAAAGGGGTTCGTGTTTGGTTTCAAATGGGTCTCACTCCTTTGTGCGGCCCGTGGAGCGGCCGCAGGCTCCCGGAACGGGGCTTAAGGGTTTTCGCTTTCATACACACTGGGCTTGAGGATGCCGATGTAGGGCAGGTTGCGGTAGCGCTGGTCATAGTCCAGGCCGCAGCCCACCACAAAGGCGTCGGGGATGGTAAAGCCCACATAGTCGGCCTGGATGGGCTTGGTGCGCCGGTCTGGCTTATCCAGCAGCACGCACAGCTTCAACGAGGCCGGGCCCCGGGCCTGGAGCTCCGCCACCAGCTTGGACAGGGTGTTGCCGGTGTCCAGGATGTCCTCCACCAGCAGCACGTCCCGGCCGGCGATGTCCTCCTGCAGGTCCAGGCGGATGTTCACCTTGCCCGAGCTCACCGTCCCCGCCCCATAGGAGGAGGCGGACATGAAATCCAGGCACAGGGGGAGCTCCACCTGCCGCACCAGGTCGGCCATGAAGATAAAGCTCCCCCGCAGGATGCCCACCACCAGGGGGGCCTTGCCGGCGTAATCCCGGGTGATCTCCCGGGCCATCTCCCGGATGCGCCCGGCCACCTGCGCCTGGGTAAAGAGGATCTGTTCCATATCCTGTTCCATCATCGCGTCTCGTTCCTTTCCTCTGGTCTGTGTTTGGGGATCAGGCGAATATACAGGGCGGGCTGGCCGGGCTGGGCCAGCCGGGGATAGTTGGGCCCCAGCCCTGCCGCGGCCAGCAGGCCGGTCTCGTCGGCCAGCACCGGCAGGTTCTCCCGGCGCTGCCGGGGGATTTTTTCGTCAATGTACCACTTCTTCAGGGTCTTGGCCCGGCGGCCGGGCAGGCGGAGCTGGTCCCCCACCTGGCGGGCCCGGAGGACCAGGGGGAAGGTGACGGTGTCCCGGTCGATGTGCCACTCCAGCTCGCTCTGGGCGGGCACGTCGGGGCAGACGGTCTCCTTGATCTCGATGACCCAGCCGTTGTCCAGGGCGAAGGCCCCCGGCCCGGTGAGCAGGCGCAGGGAGAAGCCCGAGGGCATGGCCGAGGAGGGGCAGAGCACCAGCTTTTCATACTCCCGCCAGGCAAACAGGCCGTCGGGAAGGTTGATGGTGGCCGAGGGGGAGGACCCGGCGGCCAGGGCGATGATCTGCTCCAAGTGGACAGAGGAGATCTCAAAGCGGTCGATTTTCGCCAGCAGCTGCTTGATGGCCCGCACGGCGATGGGGTGGGGCAGGCCCACCAGGGTCCGGGCGGAGATGGTCACCCGGCCGTCGGCCACCTGGGCGGTCTTGACCGCCTTTTCTGCCATGCTGTGCAGCAGGTCCCGGTCCTGGCGCAGGTGGACCAGGTTGGCAGACAGGGTGGTGACGAAGGAGGGGTTTAACTCCCGCAGCACGGGCATCACCTCCCGGCGCAGCCGGTTGCGGGCGTACACGTCCTGCTGGTTGGAGCTGTCCTCCACGTGGGGGATGCCCTCCTGCTGCAGCCAGTCCTCGATCTGCTGCCGGGTGGTGGCCAGCAGGGGCCGGATGAGGATGCCCCGCACCGGGGGAATCCCCGTCAGCCCGTCCAGGCCGGTCCCCCGGACCAGGTGGAGCAGGAGGGTCTCGGCGTTGTCGTCGGCGTTGTGGGCGGTGGCGATCTTTTCGGCCTCCAGGGTGCGGGCGGCCTCGGTGAGAAAGCCGTAGCGCATGGCCCGGGCGGTCTCCTCCACGCTCCTGCCCTCTTCCTGGGCCTGGGCTGCCACGTCCCCCCGGCCGATCTCCAGTTGGATGCCCCGCTTCTGGCACCAGTCGGCCACGAACTCCTCGTCCCGCTGGGACTCCTCCCCCCGCAGCTGGTGGTTGAAGTGGGCGGCATAGAGGGTAAAGCCCCGCTCCTTGGCCAGCCGCTCCAGCACCGTCAAAAGGGCCATGGAGTCGGCGCCCCCGGACAGGGCACACAGCACGCTGCCCCCCTCGCCGGGGAGCATGTCATATTTGTCGGCAAATGCCGCCCCCTGGGCGGCCAGATCAATCAGGTTCTTCATAGTTTCGCTCCACTGAGGAGAAGGCAGTGAACTCCGGCAGCCACTGCAGGGGGATGGTGGTGGTCTCCCCCCGGCGGTTTTTGGCAATGATGCACTCGGCCTGGTTGCGCTTGTCACTGTCCTTGTTATAATAGTCGTCTCGGTACAGGAACATGACCACGTCCGCGTCCTGCTCGATGGCCCCCGACTCCCGCAGGTCCGAGAGCATGGGGCGCTTGTCCGACCGGCTCTCGTTGGCACGGGAGAGCTGGGACAGGCACAGGATGGGCACATGGAGCTCCTTGGCCATGATTTTCAGGGCCCGGCTGATGTCGGCCACCACCTGCTGGCGGCTCTCCCCGGCGTACCGGGTGGCGCTGCCCGAGGACTGCATCAGCTGCAGATAGTCGATGACCACCAGTCCCAAATCGTCCATCCGCCGGCACTTGGCGTTCATGTCCGCCACGGACAGGGAGGGGTTGTCGTCGATGTAAATTTTCGTGTGGGCCAGGGCGGCGGCGGCCAGGGTCACCTTGTCCCAGTCGTCGGCAGAGAGCTTGCCGGTCATGAGTTTCTTGTTGTCCAGAAAGGCTTCGCTGGAAATCAGGCGGGTGGCCAGCTGCTCCCGGCTCATTTCCAGAGAAAAGAAGACCACGCTCTTGCCGGAAAATTTCCCCGCGTGCAGCAGCACGTTCAGGGCGAAGGAGGTCTTGCCCATACCCGGCCGGGCGGCCAGGAGGATGAGCTCCGAGCCGTGAAAGCCTGTGAGGGTCCGGTCCAGGTCGAGAAAGCCCGTGGCCATGCCCGGAACGTCCGAGCCGGTCATGGACAGCTCCTGCAGGCGCTCGAACACGTCCACCAGGATCTTCGACAGGGGCTCCAGCCCCTGGCTGTTGCGGCCCTGCCGGATGGCATAGATCCGCTGCTCGGCCAGGTCCAGCACCGCCTGGGCGGTCTCGCCCCCCTCCTGCACCAGCTTGGTCAGGTCGCCGGCGGTGTCGGCGATGCGCCGCAGGAGGGACTTGTCCTTGACGATGCGGATGTACTCCTTGACGTTGGCGGCGGTGGGGGTGATCTCCATGAGCTGGAGCAGGTAGCTGCTGGAGGAGTTCTCGTCATACACCCCCGTGTGCTTCATCTGGTCCAGCACGGTCACCGGGTCGATGGTAGCCGAGAAGTTGAACATGGTATAGATGGTCTCATAGATCTGCCGGTTGGCCTTGAGATAAAAATCATCGGCGGACAGGCTTTCCACCACGTCGGGGATGCACCGGGCGTCGATGAGCATGGCCCCCAGCACCGCCTGCTCGGCCTCGATGCTGTGGGGGATCTGACGCAGCAGCAGGGACTCGTCCATGGACACACCACCTCCCTTCTCCGCCCCACTGGGGGGAGGGTCTTACTTCTCTTCGGTGACCACCACGTTCACGGTGCCCACGATCTCATAGCCCAGCTTGCACTTGAGCTGATAGGTGCCAAAGCTCTTGATGGGCTCCTCCTGAACGATCTTGCTCTTGGCCACGGTCAGGCCCGCCTGGGCCTGGAGGGCCTCGGAGATCTCCTTGCTGGTCACGGCCCCGAACAGGCGGCCGCCGGTGCCGGCCTTGGCGGGGATCTTCACCACGATCTCCTTGAGCTTGGCGGCCACGGCCTCGGCCTCGGCCTTTTCGGCGGCCATCTGGGCCTTTTTCGCCTTGTCCTGCATGATCATCTTGTTCATGTTGTCGGCGTTGGCGGGCACGGCCAGGTTTTTGGGAAAGAGGAAGTTGCGGGCGTAGCCGTCAGAGACGTTCACCAGCTGGCCACGCTTGCCCTGGCCTTTCACGTCCTGCTGTAAGATCACTTTCATGGGTGTTACCTCCAAAGCGTTATTTCCCCCCACCGGGGGAGAGATGGTTGTACATGGTTCAGATCTCGTCGTCAAAATACTTGTCAATGGCCTGCTGCAGCAGGGGCAGCACCTCCTCCGGGCTCTTGCCCGGGAACTGGGCCCCGGCGGTGGCGGCGTTGCCCCCGCCCCCCAGCATCTCGCTGATGACCTGCACGTTGACATTGCTGGCCGACCGGGCGGAGAGATAGGCCTGCCCGGCCTCGGGGAAGAGGACGAAGGAGGCCTCCACCCCGGCGATGTTGAGCAGCTCGTCGGCGGCCTGGCCGGCGATGGCCCGGCCCACGGGCCGGTCGGTGAGGGCGATGGCCATGGAGCCGTGATAGGTGCTGGCCCCCTGGATGATGTGGAACTTGGTCACCGTGTCCCGCAGGTCGTTCTGGAAGAACTTGTGGACCTGGGCGGTGTCCGCCCCGGATTTTTTCAAAAAGGCGGCGGTCTCAAAGGTCCGGCTGCCCGTGCGCATGGTAAAGCCCTTGGTGTCCAGGACGATACCGGCCAGCATGGCCTCTGCCTCGGCCCGCCTGAGGTCCCCGGTGTCCAGGATGTACTGGACCAGCTCGGCCACCAGCTCGCTGGCGGAGGAGGCATAGGGGTCGTGGAAGCTCAGGGCGGGCTTTTCGATATAGGAGGCCGCCCGCCGGTGGTGGTCGATGACCACGATCCGGGCCCCGGAGGTGAGCAGCTCGGGCACCTGGGTCTGTTCCGGCCGGTTGGTGTCCACCACCACCACGATGGTGTTGGGCCCGGCCAGGCGGAGGGCCTCGTCGGGGGGCACGAAGATGCCCTGGTACTCGGGGGTCTCGGCCAGCTGGCGGGTCTGCTCCTCGGCGGGGTAGGGGGAGGGGGCCCGCACGGCCCGGATGGAGACGTGCTTTTTCCGGGCGATGGCGCACACCCCGGCAACGGCCCCCAGCACGTCCAGGTCGGGGAACTTGTGGCCCATGACGATAACCTGGTCGGTGCTGGCCAGAAGCTCTGAGAAGGCCGAGGCCACCACCCGGCTTTTCACCTTCGTGCGCCGCTCGGTCTCCTTGGACCGGCCGCCGAAGAAGGCAAACTCCGACCCGTCCCGCACCACCACCTGGTCCCCGCCCCGGCTCAGGGCCATGTCCAGGGCCAGGGAGGCGAACTGGTACAGCTGCCGGGGGGAGTCCCCGTTGCGGCCAAAGCCCACCGACAGGGTGGCGGCCACCCCGTTGGGGCTCTGGACCTGGCGGATCTCGTCCAGAATGGCAAACTTCCGCCGGCAGAAATTCTGAAACTCCTTGGCCTCCACCACCAGCAGATAGTGGTCCCGGTCATACCGGCACAGCATCCCCTGGGCGGGCTCCACCCAGTCGGTCAGGCGGCGGTTGATCTCTGCCCGGATGGTGGATTTGTCCCCCTCCTCCAGGCCCCGGCCCAGGTCCTCATAGTTGTCCACCTGGACGATGCCCAGCACCGGCCGGGTGCGCTCGAATTCCTCCGCCGACCGGGCATAGCCGGTCACGTCCACCCAATAGGTGGTGGCCAGGAACTCATCCGCCCCGCCGGTACACACCAGGTTGCCAAAGACCAGATAGAGCTTATCCCCCACCGCCACCGGCTCGGGGCAGGAGGTGTCCCCGTCCAGCAGCCACTGGGACTGGAAGGAGGGCACCAGGGCGGAGAGCTTGGTCTCAAACAGGTGGTCCGGGTCGCCGGTCAGGTGGAGAAACCGCTCGTTGCTCCAGATGATGTCGTCGGTATCCGGCCGGAAGATGACGATGGGCAGGGGGGAGGAGATCATGGTCCGCCGGGAGGCCACGTCCACGCCGCTGGTCATGTGGTCCAGGTAGGCCATGACCTCCTTGCGCCGGCGGCTGATGCCCGTCTGGAAGTAGAGGTAGAGGATGACGATAAGGATGAGCTCTGCCAGGCACAGCCAGACATTGTACAGGGCTGTCAGGCCGGCAAACAGCAGGCAGGCCACAAAGAACAGCCGGAAGCCTGTCTCCGTCATCCGGGACAGGGCCTTTTGAAAGGTTTGCTGACGCATAGGCACCCTCTCCGGGCAGGACACTGTCGCTGCCCCTCGTGATTACAACAGTTTTCTACGCAGGCCAAGGCCATGCTGACCAGGCCAAAGCCATGCTGACATAAGTAATGATATATTATATCACACTCCACCGGCAGTGACAAGTGTCACGCTGCAAAGGTTTTTCCCTTTCTCACCCCACCGTACCGCACGCAAAGCGGCCCCCTTTCCGGGGGCCGCTTTGCCGCTTATCTATGTCGAGTCGTGCTGTGGACTCACAGATCGACGGATTGACAGAAGCGCATGAGCATCGTCGCCAGTTGGGCGCGGTTGGCCGTGCCCTGGGGGTGGAGGCCACCATCTTCCATGCCTTGGATGACATTTTCCATCGTCATCCAGCAGAGAGCTTCGTAGGCGTAATCCGAGACCTCTGCCGCATCGGGGAAGTTTAAGGGGAAGGACCAGCTCCCCGTAAACCCTTCGCCCAAGGTCTGGGCGTAGCGGTAGAGCATCACCGCGAACTGTTCCCGTGTGACGGGGTCATCCGGGCCAAATTTGGTATCGCTGTAGCCCGTGACAATGCCCTCCGACGCCGCCCAGCGGACGGCTTCCGTGTACCAGGTGCCAGAGGAGACGTCGGCAAAGTCCATGGCGTAGTTCACCTGGGGCTCCCCTGCCATCCGCCACAG
>DXEA01000054.1 GCA_019115225.1 Candidatus Evtepia faecigallinarum | reverse complement strand
CACCCCCCTGGTGCTGCGGGAGATGGAGGGGCTGAGCTATCGGGAGATCGCCCGGGCCCTGGAGCTGGAGGAGGGCACCGTGAAATCCCGCTTAGCCCGGGCCCGGCTGCTGCTGCGGCAGCTGCTGGCGGAAAACGGGCTGGCGGAAACACCTGTAGGGAAAGGAGGGCAGCGGACATGAACTGTGAAGGCTATGACATCCTGCTCAGCGCCCGGCTGGACGGGGAACTGACCCGGGACGAGGAAGCCGACCTGGAGGCCCATCTGGCCCAGTGCCCCCGCTGCCGCCGCCAGGCCAAAGAGCTGGAGGAGCTGCGCGGGCAGACCCTCTCCCTGACCGACGAGGTCCCCGGCCGGCTGAAAGGCTGGCTGGCCGACCAGGATTGGGCCGCCCTGCCCCAGGACGGCCCCGGCGAGCCCGCCCCGGCAGACCCGGACGCCTCCCCCGAGGCCCCCGACCTGCCTGTGCCTCTCCCCGCCGTCCAGAGCGATGCCCCCCAGAACCCCCGCCGGTGCAAGCTGCCCTGGCTGCTGTGCGGGGCGGCGGCGGTCCTGCTGCTGGCGGTGGGACTGTGCCAGATCCTTTTCCCCAACACCATGGGCGGGGGCTTTTCCCAGGCCATGCTGGAGGTCTTTCACCAGCAGGAGGCCACCATGGCCGACCGGGAGGAGGCAGCCCAGGAGGATGCCGACCAGACCATCCCCGACGGCCAGCAGGAGAGCACCCCGGAGACGGAGGACAAGACCGACCCCTCCGATTCCCAGGACCCCTCCGGCAACCCCAACACCCCCGGCGACAACCACACCACCTCCCCCGACCAGGGCCAGGACCCGGGGAGCAACGACACCACCGGTCCCGGCCAGGATGACCCCGGCAGCAACGACACCCCCGACCAGAACGACCCCGGCCAGGACGACCCCGGCAGCAACGGCCAGGACCCGGACGATCCCCCGCCCTCCAACGGCCTGACCCAGCAGCAGGCCCAGGACCTGCTCACTGCCCATCTGACCGGCCAGGGCCGGTCCCTGACCTTGCTCCCCCTGGGGTCCAGCGGCGGCATGTGGCGCTTTTCCGGAAAGGATGACACCGGCCGGGTGGTCTCCTTCTTCCTGGTCAGCCAGACCACCGGCCAGATCCAGGAGGTCCCCGTGCCCCCGCCGGAGGAGGGGCCCACCACCGGTCCCGGGGGACTGAGCTGAGTCTTCTCCCTGGTTCTTACAAAAATTTTAGTGATTTTTGATTTTTTGTGTTGTCACTTTCCCTGTCTTGTTGTATACTTATCCCATCACCATGGAGCAAGGGACTCCGTCGGGGCATGGCAGCGGGCCCGGTCCGCCGCCGTGCGAGTTCAAATAAGGAGAGTACTGCTATATGAGCTATTCTGTGCAAAACATCCGAAACGTCTGTCTGGTGGGCCACAGCGGCAGCGGCAAGACCGCCCTGGCTGAGAGCCTGCTGTTCATGACCGGCGCCATCAAGCGCATGGGCACCAGCGCGGATGGCAACACTGTCTGCGACTACGACCCCGAGGAAATTCGCCGTCAGATCTCCATCTCCACCGCCGTGGCGCCCCTGGAGTATAAGGGCTGCAAGATCAACCTCCTGGATACTCCGGGCGCCTTCGATTTCGCCGGCGAAGTGATGGAGGCCCTGCGGGCGGCCGACGCCGCCATCCTGGTCTGCTCTGCCAAGGACGGCATCTCCGTGGGTTTTGAAAAGGTTTGGAAATACTGCCAGGAGCGCAACATGCCCCGGTTTATCTATATCTCCAAGACCGACGAGGAGAACAGCGACTACAACGCCACCTTCAACGCCCTGCGGGAGAAGTACGGCAACAAGATCGCCCCCCTGGTGGTTCCCATGTGGGACGAGGACAAGAATACCACCGGCCTCATCGACGTGCTCAACAAGCGCGCCTATGAGATGCAGGACTTCAAGCGCGTAGAAGTGGATATCCCCGCCGACAAGGTAGACGTGGTGGGCGAGTTCAACGAGGCTTTGAAGGAGTCCGTGGCCGAGACCTCGGACGAGATGATGGACAAGTACTTCGGCGGCGAGTCCTTCACCTATGCCGAGATGATCCAGGGCCTGCGCCAGGGCGTGCGGGAGCTGTCCATGTTCCCCGTCCTCTTCGGCTCCGCCATCAACTGCATGGGCTCCCTGATGCTCATGGACTATATCGTCGAGCTGCTGCCCAACCCCGCCGAGGGCAACCACCACAAGGCCACCATGCAGGACGGCCAGACCGAGGACTTCGTGGTCTCCCCCGGCGGCGTGCCTACGGCCTACGTGTTCAAGACCATCTCTGACCAGTACGGCAAGTACTCCCTCATCAAGGTCCTCTCCGGCGTCATCACCTCCGACCTGCCCCTGGTCAACGCCCGCACCGGCGCTGCCGAAAAGCTGGGCCGTCTGTACACCCTGTGCGGCAAAAAGACCGAGGAGGTCAAGGAGCTCTCCTGCGGCGACATCGGCGCCATCGGCAAGATGGACAAGGTCAAGACCGGCGACACCCTGTGCGACAACCGCAAGGTGGTGGCCCTGAAGGGCATCCCCTTCGCCGAGCCCTGCTACTCCAAGGCCATCGCCCCCAAGAACCGGGGCCAGGATGACAAGGTGGCCGCCGGCCTGGCCCGGATGAACGAGGAGGACCCCTCCTTCACCGTGGTCAACAACGCCGAGACCCGCCAGGTGGTCCTCTCCGGCGCCGGCGACATGCAGCTGGACGTGCTGGTCTCCCGCCTCAAGTCCCGCTTCGGGGTGGAGGCCGAGCTCAGCCCCGCCCGGGTGCCCTATCGCGAGACCATCAAGAAGAAGGTGGAGGCCCACGGCCGCCACAAGAAGCAGACCGGCGGTTCCGGCCAGTTCGGCGACGTGTGGATCCGCTTCGAGCCCCAGTATGAGTCCGAGGACATGATCTTCGCCGAGGAAGTCTTCGGCGGCAGCGTGCCCAAGAACTTCTTCCCCGCCGTGGAAAAGGGCCTGCGGGAGGCCGCCACCAAGGGCGTGCTGGCCGGCTATCCCCTGGTGGGCATGAAGGCCACCCTGTACGACGGCTCCTACCACCCCGTGGACTCCAACGAAATGGCCTTCAAGACCGCCGCTCAGCTGGCCTATAAGGAAGGCATCGCCAACGCCAACCCCACCATCCTCGAGCCCATCGGCGAGCTGAAGGTCACCATCCCCGACAGCTACCTGGGCGACGTGATGGGCGATTTGAACAAGCGCCGGGGCCGGGTCATGGGCATGAACCCCACCGACGACGGCAACCAGATCCTGGAGGCCGAGGTCCCCATGGCCGAGATGACCTCCTACGCCATCGACCTGCGCTCCATCACCCAGAGCCGGGGCACCTTCTCCTTCCACTTCGTACGCTATGAGGAGGCCCCCCCTGTGGCCCAGCAGAAGGCCATCGAGGACGCCAAGGCCATTCAGGAAGAGGGCTAACCTCTCCCTCCCCCAGACAACAAAAACGCGCGTACCGGTTCGGTACGCGCGTTTCCTCTGAAAGGAGTTTTCCATGAAACGAAGCATCCTGATCCTTCTGGCGGCAGTGCTGGCGGTGCTGGCCGCCGGCTGCGGGGGGGAGAAAAGCAGCAGCCACCCCTTCCAGGAGGAGCCCGGCGCCGTGGAACCCCTGACCGCCGGCAACGCCGAGGAGCTGCTGGCCAAGATGAGCACCGAGCAGAAGGTGGGCCAGCTCTTCCTGGTCCGCCCGGAGGCCCTGGACCTCACCCTCACCCCCCAGCAGCGGGAGGACCCCCTCAACGACGGCCTGACCGAGGCCACCGCCCAGGTGCGCACCACCCTGGCCGACTACCCCGTGGGCGGCATCCTCTTCTTTGGCAAGAACTTCACCGGCGCCGAGCAGTTGGAGGAGATGATGACCGGCCTCACCAACAGCCTGGAGGTCCCTCCCCTCTTCGCCGTGGAGGAGGAGGGGGGCAGCGTGGCCCGGGTGGCCAACAGCGGCAAGTTCGGCGTGGCCACCGTCCACGACATGACCGTCATCGGGGACAGCGGCGACCCCGCCCAGGCCCGGACGGCGGCATCCACCATCGGCACCTATCTGAAGGAGCTGGGCTTCCACCTCACCCTGGCCCCGGTGGCCGACGTGCTCACCCAGCAGGAGAACGTGGACCTGGTGGGCCGCACCTTTGGCGATAACCCGGAGACCGTGTCCATGATGATCAGCGCCGCCGTGGAGGGCTTCCACGACGGCGGGGTGGGGTGCACCTTAAAACACTTCCCCGGCCAGGGGGAGGCCGACCTGTCCGCCGGCCCCGGTGTTACGGAAAAGGCCTGGGAGGAGATGCTCACCTGTGAGATCTATCCCTTCCAGGCGGGCATGGCCGGGGGGGCGGACGCGGTGATGGTCTCCCACATCGCCACCCCCAACGCCGTGGCCAACGGCCAGCTCCCCGCCAGCCTGAACCCCGACCTGGTCACCGGCAAGCTGCGCCAGGAGCTGCGCTTCCAGCGGGTGATCCTCACCGACTCCCTGTCCGCCGCCGCCATCACCGAGAGCTATTCCGCCGACCAGGCCGCCCTGCTGGCCTTCCAGGCGGGGGCGGACATCCTGCTCCTGCCCGAGGACTTGCCCGCGGCCTATGACGCCATCCTGGCGGCGGTCCAGGACGGCACCATCACCCAGCAGCGGCTGGACGAGAGCGTCCTGCGCATCCTCCAGCTCAAGGAAAAATACGGGCTGATCTAAGCGGACCCCATCCCCCCACAGCACAGCAATCCCCTTCCCCATCCCCCCACAACGCGGCAGGCCCCCACCTTAGCCTTCCCCTTGGGTAAACACTGATTTAATTTTTTGAGAGATTGCGGTAAAATAGGGAAGAGAGGTGAAGGAAATGGAAAAGCA
>DXEA01000006.1 GCA_019115225.1 Candidatus Evtepia faecigallinarum | reverse complement strand
GGACCATAGCCTCATTGCGCCCTTTTCCTATGAGAGTGGGAAATTTCGTTGGGAATACAATTGAGAAAGCCGCTGTTTTGCCTATTTCAATACCTCCCCGAAAGAAATATCTGGTTTATTCACTGTTTACCCAGGGGGAAGCCAACGAACGTGGGTGGTTTTCCAACGCGCTGCCTCATTCTGTCAGAATTGCTCCCGCGTGGCAGAGCTCGACCATAGCCTTCCCCTGGGGGGAAGGGCGGACAGACAGTGATGGCCCGATCAGGCGCTGCCCTCGACACCGTTCCTGTCTTCCTGCATACACTGGTGCGGGAGGATTTTTATTATGGTATATCTGATTATGTGCCGATCCCTGACCTATGCCCAGCGGGTGGCGAACGCCCTGGAGCGGTCAGGGGTCCCTGCCCGGGTCCTCCGGTCCCCTGGGGAGATCTCGCCCGCCGGATGCAGTTATTCGGTGAAGATCGCCGCGCGGAACCTGGCCCGGGCGCTGACCGTGCTCAAGGAGACAGGTCTGCCCTATCTGGGCATCTATGTGAACACTGCGGGCTATGGATACCGGGAGGTGGAGCTGTGATCTATCTGGACAGCGCCGCCACCACCTTTCAAAAGCCCCCCTCGGTCTACCGGGCCGTCCGGGAGGCCATGGCCTCCATGACCAGCCCCGGCCGGGGGACCTATGGCCCGGCGGCCCGGGCCTCCCGCACCCTGCTGGCCTGCCGGGAGGAGGCCGCCGCCCTCTTCCAGGTCAAGGACCCGGAGCAGGTGGTGCTCACCTTCAACGCCACCCACGGCCTGAACATCGCCATCCGCTCCCTGGTAAAGCCCGGGGCCCGGGTCCTGCTGTCGGGCTATGAGCACAACGCCGTCACCCGGCCCCTGGCCGCCATCGGCGGGGTGCAGACGGAGGTGGTGCGGGCCCCCCTCTTCTGCCCCAGTCTCTTTCTGGAAGAGCTGCGGCGGCGGATGAACCATGAGGTGGACGTGGTCATCTGCACCCACGTCTCCAACGTCTTTGGCTATGTGCTGCCTGTGGACGAGATCGCCGCCCTGTGCCGGCGGCGGCAGGTCCCCCTCATCGTGGACGCCTCCCAGTCTGCCGGCGTCCTGCCGGTGACCTTTGCCGACTGGGGCGCGGCCTTTGTGGCCATGCCGGGCCACAAGGGGCTCTATGGCCCCCAGGGGACCGGCCTGCTCCTGTGCGGCCGGGAGCCGGAACCCCTGCTGGCCGGGGGCACCGGCAGCCTGTCCCGGCAGCCGGAGATGCCCGACTTTCTCCCCGACCGCCTGGAGGCGGGCACCCACAACATCCCCGGCGTGGCCGGGCTGCTGGCGGGGCTGCGCTTCCTGCGCCGGCGGGGGAGTGCCGCCCTGCTCCGCCACGAGCAGGGGCTGGTGCGCCAGACGGTGGAGGGCTTGAGAAAGCTGCCGGGGGTCCAGGTGTATGCCGCCGGGGAGAAGGACTGCCAGAGCGGGGTGGTCTCCTTCCGCCTCACCGGCCGGGACCCGGGCTGGGTGGCAGAGGCCCTGGGCCAGCGGGGGGTCGCCGTCCGGGCGGGCCTGCACTGTGCGCCCCTGGCCCACGCCACCGGAGGCACCGAGGCCACGGGCACGGTGCGGGTGAGCTTTTCCGCCTTCAGCACCGCCCAGGAGGCCGACCGCTTCCTGCGCCTTCTGGGGCGGCTGGGGTAAGGGAACTGTCCCGCCGCCATCGGGCGGCGGCACGCCCCGGGGGCCTGCGGTCCGTGGCTGCGGACAGCAGGCCCTGATGCCCCGGCGGGGCGGGGGGACAAGGGGGAAAAGCCTTGGCCTTCCGGGGAATGGCACCGGGGAACTGGTGAAAATTCCATTGCCGCCGGGGTTGTAAAAGGGCAGGAAATACAGTATAATAACTTGAATTACCATGGGAAACTTGGCCAATTCTGGCCGGAAGGAGGTGGGGGCCGTGGATACGCTTTGGCAGTACTGCGTCAATTTCGTGGGCTATCTGCGCCTGATGACGGTGTCAGACCTGGTGGACATCCTGCTCCTGTCCTTCCTGTTTTATAAATGCATCGGGCTCTTCCGGCGCACCAACGCGGCCAAGGTGGCCCGGGCGCTGCTGCTGATCGTCATTGCCGTGTGGCTGTCCTACCAGTTCAACCTCAACGCCATCAACTTCATCCTCAACAAGGCGGTGGAGCTGGGGCTGCTGGCCCTGGTGGTCATCTTCCAGCCGGAGCTGCGGCGCTTTCTCGAGCGCATCGGCAGCAACAAGGTCTCCAGCTTCTCCCGCTTCTTCCGGGACGAGGTGCCGGTGAACGAGCTGGAGGAGGCCATCAACGAGACCGTGGAGGCCTATGCCGAGATGTCCAAGAACCGCGTGGGCGCCCTGATGGTCTTTGAGCGGGAGACGAATCTGTCCAACGTCATCTCCTCCGGCACCCCCTTCCAGTCCACGGTGAGCAGTGAACTGCTGAAGAATATCTTCTATCCCAACGCCCCCCTCCACGACGGGGCGGTGGTGGTCCGCAAGGGCAAGATCGTCGCGGCCGCCTGTATGCTCCCCATGTCCGAGAGCATGAACCTGAGCAAGGAGCTGGGCATGCGCCACCGGGCAGGCCTGGGCATGAGCGAGCGGTCCGACGCCGTGGTGGCCATCGTCTCGGAGGAGACGGGGGCCATTTCCGCCGTGGTCAACGGCAACCTCCGCCGCCACCTCTCCCCGGAGACCCTGGGGCGCATCCTGCGCAATGAGCTGCTGCCCCGGGAGTGGGTCAACCCCGATAAGGGCCACGGGAAGGGGCTGCTGTTCTGGAAAGGGAGGGGAGGAAAGCCGTGACCAACCCAAAGAAAAACCGCAAGATCTTCAATATCATCCTGGCGGTGGTCCTGGCTGTGGGCGTGTGGCTGTATGTCATCAACGTGGAAAACCCCACCTCCACCGCCACCATCCGGGACATCCCGGTGACCATCGTGGGGGAGGACACCCTGGCCGAGCGGGACCTGATGATCACGGGCCAGAGTCAGGAGAGTGTCAGCCTGAAACTCTCCGGGCGGAAAAAAACCCTCATGAAACTGAGCAAAAAGAACATCACCCTGAAGCTGGATGTGTCCTCCATCACCTCCGAGGGAGAGCACACCCTCAGCTGTGAGTATACCTTTCCCAACAACCTGGGGGCGGACAGCGTGTCCATCTCCGACTGGGATGACCTGCGCATCACCGTGACCGTGGAGCAGCAGGGGACCAAGGAGGTGCCCGTGCGGGGCGAGTTCATCGGCACCGAGGCAGAAAACTGCCTGGCCGGCACCGTGACCACCGAGCCGGCCACCATCCAGCTGACAGGCCCCACCGAGACCCTGGCGGGGATCTCCTACGCCCTGGCCACTGTGGGGGGCAAGGAGATCAGCGACACCTTGGTGGAGTCCTCTGACGTGGTCTTTATGGGGGCGGACGGCACCCCCGCCAGCCGCCGGAACGTCACCGCCAGCACCGAGACGGTGGAGGTGACGGTGCCGGTGCGCCAGGTGGTCTCCCTGCCCCTGACGGTGGAGCTGACACCGGGCGGGGGCGCGGATGAGACCTCGGTGACGGTGAGCATCAGCCCCAAGAACGTCACCGTGGTGGCCGGGGAGGACAAGGAGGACCTGCCGGAATCCATCTCCCTGGGAACCATCGACCTGGGCACGGTGCTGGGGGAGACCACCTTCTCCCTGCCCATCCAGCTGCCCGAGGGAGTGACGGCCTGGGGCCGGCAGAGCAAGCAGGCGACGGTCCACCTGACCTTTGACCAGGTGAGCACCCGGCAGCTGCTGGTGGAGAACATCACCTATGAAAACATTCCCCCGGGCTATACGGTCCAGCCGGTGCGGCTGGGGATCTATGTCTGGGTCCGGGGCCAGAAGGACCTGGTGGACGGGCTGGATGCCGGCAGCATCCAGGTGACCGTGGACCTGTCGGGTGCCTCGCTGGGGGACGAGCTGCAGCGCTTTGCCGCCCAGGTGAGCCTGACAGGGGAGCAGCAGGAGGGCCTGGGGATCCTGGGCACCCATTACAGCACTGCCCTGCGGCTGGCGCCGCAGTGACCGGCAGGCCGGACCTGCCGGATAAGGAGGGTTTCGTATGGAACAGATCGCAATGGTAAAATTCGTCCGGGACGACGGCATGGCCCAGGTGGCCGTCCAGCGGGAGACCGCCTGCGGCGCCGCCCACAGCTGTGCCGACTGCGCCGGCTGCGAGAAGATGATGACCCGCACCGAGAACACCGTCCTGGCCTACAACGACGCCGGGGCCCACCCGGGCGACATGGTCAAGGTGCGCAGCGAGAACGGCAACTTTTTCAAAACGGCAGCCATCGTCTACCTGCTGCCCCTGGTGCTGGCGGTGGTCTTCTACATCGCCGCCACGGCGGCCTCCCTGGGGGGCGAGGGCCTGCGGGCCCTGTGCGCCGGCGTGGGCTTCGTCATCGGCATCCTGCTGGCGGTGGCCTGGGACCGGCACATGAAAAAGGTCAGCGGCCTGCGCTTTCACATCGTGGAGATCAAGCGCGCATGTTCGGGTATGTAAGGGCGGTCACCTCCGTCCTGGACCCGGCGGACGCGAAGCGGTACGAGGCCGTTTACTGCGGCCTGTGCCGGACCCTGGGGGACCGGTATGGCAAGCGGGCCCAGCTGGTGCTCAACTATGACTTTGTCTTTCTGGCCATCCTCCTGGCCCGGCCGGAGGAGCCGGGGAACTTTCCCTGCTGCGGCTGCCCCGTCCACCCCTGGAAGAAAAAGACCTGCTGGCTGGGCAGCGCTGCCCTGGCAGCGGCGGCGGACGCCACGGTGATCCTCACCTGGTGGAAGCTCCAGGACGCCATCCGGGACGGGGACCTGGCCGAGCGGACCAGGAGCCGCCTGGCGGCCCTGGCCCTCCGGGGCCACTACCGCACCGCCGCCGCCCACCGGCCGGCCTTTGACGAGACCGTGCGGGGGTGCCTGGAGGAGCTGCACCAGCTGGAGCAGGCCAACACCCCCTCCCTGGACCGGCCGGCGGACACCTTTGCCCGCATCCTCCAGGCGGCGGCCAC
This sequence comes from Candidatus Evtepia faecigallinarum, assembly GCA_019115225.1. Lineage (GTDB taxonomy): Bacteria > Bacillota > Clostridia > Oscillospirales > Oscillospiraceae > Evtepia > Evtepia faecigallinarum. Next base: position 11,885 of record DXEA01000006.1, on the reverse strand, counting down.
GGAGATGCCCCTGGCCGCCCGGAAGCATGGCATCGAGCAGATCCTGTACCATGTGGGCCGGTGGATCTATCTGGCCGATGCCTGGGACGATCTGGCCGAGGACCGGAGGAAGGGGAACTACAACCCCCTCCTGGCCCGGTACGGTGACCGGGCCGAGCAGGCCGCAGACGACCTGCGGGAGACCATGCACGTCTCCCTGGGCCTGGCAGACACCGCCTTTTCCCTGCTGGACTGGGGAGAGTGGGAGGGCCTGCTGGGCCACATCCTCTCCACCGGCCTGCCTGCGGTGGAGGAGGCCGTCTTTACCGGCCAATGGAAGAGGCAGAAGCATCCATTTCATCATGACCACGGGACCGGGCCGGCGCCCGGACCGAAAGAATAAGGAGAACAAGAAGTATGAACGATCCCTATGCCGTGTTGGGTGTGAGCCCTTCCGCCAGCGATGACGAGATCAAGCGGGCCTATCGGGACCTGGTGAAGAAGTATCACCCGGACAGCTATACCAACAACCCCCTGGCCGACCTGGCCGAGGCCAAGATGAAAGAGGTCAACGAGGCCTACGATGCCATCATGAGGGCCCGGACCCAGGGGGGCTATCAGTCGGCCGGGGGCAGCTATGGCGGGGGCGGCAGCACCACCAACCAGGGGGGCAGCCGCTACAGCAACCCCACCCTGCTCCAGGTGCGCCAGCTCATCGCCCAGAACAACCTGGCCGAGGCCGAGCGCATCCTGCGCTCCTCCCCGGCCAACAACGCCGAGTGGTACTACCTCATGGGGAGCATCGCCTACCGCCGGGGGTGGATGGACGACGCCCGGCAGAACTTCTGGACGGCGGCCAACATGGACCCCACCAACCTGGAATACCGCCAGGCGGTCAACAGCATGGGGATGCAGGCCCGGCGGGGGGCCTACGGCGGCGGGGACGACCTGGCAAACCTCTGTACCGCCCTGTGCTGCCTGAACTGTCTGTGCAACTCCTGCAGCGGCTGAGGCTGCGGGGAAAAAGAAGATAAATGAGGTGTTTGCCTTGATACGAAGCATGACTGGCTATGGCCGGGGGGAGGCCGTCCTCCACGACCGGACCATTACGGTAGAACTGCGGGCGGTGAACAACCGCTATCTGGACTGCACGGTGAAGATCCCCCGGCTGTATGTCTTTGCCGAGGAGGCCATCAAGTCCTGCGTCCAGAAACAGGTGGGCCGGGGGAAGGTGGACGTGTTCGTGTCCATCGACGCCACGGCAGCCGACAAGATCGAGGTTTCCCTGAATAAGCCCGTGGCCGACGGCTACTATCAGGCCTTGAAGCAGATGCAGGCGGCCTATGGCCTGGCCGATGACATCTCCGTCTCCCTCCTCTCCCGCTTCCCCGATGTCTTTCTGGTGGAAAAGGAGCAGGGGGATGCCGACGTGATCGCCGGGGACATCGTCCAGGTGCTCACCCAGGCCCTGGCCGACTTCAACGCCATGCGGGAGCGGGAAGGGGAAAAGCTGGCCCAGGACATCCAGGGCCGGGCCCGGACCATCGCCGGCCTGGTGGGCCAGGTGGAGGAGCGCTCCCCCCAGACCGTGGCCGAGTACCGGGAAAAGCTGCGGCAGCGGATGCAGGAGGTGCTGGAGAACACCCAGCTGGACGAGAGCCGCATCCTCACCGAGGCCGCCATCTTTGCCGACAAGGTGGCCGTGGACGAGGAGACCGTCCGCCTGCGCAGCCACCTGGACCAGCTGGAGCAGATGCTGGAGCAGGGGGGCGCCATCGGGCGCAAGTTAGACTTTCTCATCCAGGAGTTCAACCGCGAGGCCAACACCATCGGCTCCAAGTGCAGCGACGTGACCCTGGCCCGGGTGGTGGTGGAGCTCAAGGGCGAGATCGAAAAGATCCGGGAGCAGGTGCAGAACATCGAATGACAAGGGAGGGGACGCTGTGAAGCTCATCAACATCGGCTTTGGCAACATGGTCTCCGCCAGCCGGCTCATCGCCATCGTCAGCCCTGAGTCGGCGCCCATCAAGCGCATGGTCCAGGAGGCCCGGGACCGGGGGGTATTGGTGGATGCCACCTATGGCCGGCGCACCCGGGCCGTACTGATCACAGACAGCGACCATATCATCCTCTCCGCCCTCCAGCCGGAAACGGTAGCTGGCCGTCTGGGCGGACGGGAAGAGCTGGCAGGGGAGGAAGAGGAATGAGAGAGAGAGGAACACTGGTGGTGGTCTCGGGCTTTTCCGGGGCGGGGAAGGGCACGGTGCTGGCCCAGGTGCTGGCCCGGCGGCCCGACCTTTACTTTTCCGTCTCCTTTACCACCCGGGCCCCCCGGCAGGGGGAGCAGGACGGGGTGAACTACCACTTCGTCACCCGGGAGGAGTTTCAAACCCGCATCGGCCGGGGAGAATTTTTGGAGTATGCCGAATATGTGGGCAACTACTACGGCACCTCCATGACCGTCATCCGGGAAAAGCTGGAGCGGGGGATCGATGTGATCCTGGAGATCGAGATCCAGGGGGCGGCCAAGGTCCGGGAAAAGATGCCCGAGGCGGTCTCCCTGTTCCTGGTGCCCCCCTCTTTTGAGGAACTCTCCCGCCGGCTGCACAGCCGGGGCACCGACAGTGAGGAGACCATCCGGCAGCGGCTGGAGACCGCCCGCCGGGAGGTCCGTGAAATCGTCAACTATGACTACATCGTCGTCAACGACACGGTGGACCGGGCGGTGGAGGAGATTTTGGCCATCCTCACTGCCGAGGGCTGCCGGAAGGAACGGCGGCTTCATTTGATCGAAGGAGTGTAATGGATTATGATGCTGTATCCCGCAATGAATGAACTCTTGGAAAAGGTCCCCAGCCGCTATCAGCTGGTCAACGTGGTGGCCGCCCGGGCCCGGAAGATCGCAGCCCGGGCCGAGCAGGAGGACCTGATGCTGGAGGATAAGCCCGTAAGCATCGCCATCCGGGAGATCGCCGACGGCTGCCTGGATGAGCTGGAGGAGGAGCTCCCCCTGGAAGAGGACTGGGAGCCCATGACAGCCGGGGAAGAGGACCCGGCAGAATGACCGGGGAAGCACGCCATGACTGTCGCCCGGATCGCCCTGGCTGCGGCCACCTTTGCCATTGACCGGCCGTACTCCTACCTGGTGCCTGAGGACCTGGCCGTCCAGCCGGGGATGCGGGTGCTGGTGCCCTTCGGGAAGGGGAACCGGCCCAGTGAGGGGCTGATTCTCTCCCTGGCAGAGGGGGAGGAGACCGGGAAGCTGAAAAAGATCACCGCCCTGCTGGACCATCAGCCGGTGCTCACCCCGGAGGGGGTGAAGCTGGCCCTGTGGATGCGGGAGCGGTTCTTCTGCACCGTCTACGCCGCCGCCCTGACCATGCTGCCCACGGGCCTGTGGTATGTGCTCAAGGAGGGCTACACCCTGGCGCCGGGGGCGGACTGGGAGACCTGGCAGGCCCAGGGGGAGGGACTGCCCCGTGGGGGGCAGATTTTGCAGTTTCTCCAGGCCGCCGGCGGGCGGGGGACCCTGGAGCAGATCCAGGCCCTGCCCGGCATGAAGGACCCCCGGGGTGCCCTGCGCCAGCTGGAGAAAGCGGGGCTGGTGGTCCGGGAGACCACGGCCCGGCGGAAGGTGAAGGACAAGACCGAGAAGATCGCGGTGCTGGCCGTCCCCCCCGCCGAGGCGTTGGCCCGGATGGAGCCCAAGCGCAAGGTTTCCCCTGGGGGCTGGGAGGTCACCAGTCTGCTGTGCAGCCTGGGCAGCGCCAGTGTGAAGGAGCTGTGCTACTTTACCGGCGCCTCCCGGCAGACGGTAAACAACTTACAGAAACGAGGCATTCTGTCCTTTCAGGAGCGGGAGGTGTTCCGCCACGCCCTGCCCGAGGCCGACCAGCAGCCCCTGGCCCAGCTCAGCGGCCAGCAGCAGGCGGCCTATGAGGGCCTGGCGGAGCTGATGGACCGGGAGGATGCCCAGGCGGCCCTCCTCTACGGGGTCACCGGCAGCGGCAAGACCCAGGTCTACCTCCACCTGATCCAAAAGACCCTGGCGGCAGAGCGGGGGGCCATCGTGATGGTCCCGGAGATCGCCCTGACCCCCAGCCTGCTCCAGATCTTCACCACCCACTTCGGCCGCCAGGTGGCGGTGCTCCACAGCTGCCTGCCCTCCGGGGAGCGCTATGACGAGTGGAAGCGGGTGCGGGACGGCAAGGCCAGGGTGGTGGTGGGGACCCGTTCGGCGGTCTTTGCCCCCCTGACCGACATCGGCCTTATCATCTTAGACGAGGAGCAGGAGAGCAGCTATCAGTCAGAGAGCATGGTGCGCTACCATGCCCGGGAGGTGGCCAAGTTCCGCTGTGCCCACCACAAGGGACTGCTGCTGCTGGGCTCGGCCACCCCGGCGGTGGAGAGCCGGTATGCCGCCGAAGAGGGGCACTACCACCTCTTTACCCTCACCCAGCGCTACAATGCCCGCCACCTGCCCCAGGTGATGATCGCAGACATGAAGGAAGAGCTGCGCCAGGGCAACGGCACGGGCCTGTCCCGGCAGCTGGGGGAGGAGATCGAGGAAAACCTGCGGCGGGGGGAGCAGAGCATCCTCTTCCTCAACCGCCGGGGCAACAGCCGCATGGTGGTCTGTCCCCAGTGCGGCCAGGTGCCCACCTGTCCCCGGTGCTCGGTCCACCTGACCTACCACAGCGCCAACGGACGGCTCATGTGCCACTACTGCGGCCACTCCCAGCCCCTGCCCGACCTGTGTCCCGACTGTCACAGCCGGCTCCAGTTCGTGGGCATGGGCACCCAGAAGCTCCAGGAGGAATTGCAGCAGCGCTATCCCGACGTGGAGATCATGCGCATGGACGCGGACACCATCTCCGCCGCCCACTCCCATGAGGTGCTGCTGGACCGGTTCCGGCGCAAAAACATCCCCATCCTCCTGGGCACCCAGATGGTGGCCAAGGGGCTGGATTTCCCCAACGTGACCCTGGTGGGGGTGGTGGACGGGGATCTGTCCCTGTACACCGACAACTACCGGGCCGCCGAGCGGACCTTCTCCCTGCTGACCCAGGTGGTGGGCCGGGCAGGGCGGGGGGACAAGCCCGGCCGGGCGGTGATCCAGACCTGGACCCCCGACAACGACGTGATCACCCTGGCTGCCCGCCAGGATTATGATACTTTTTACCGGCAAGAGCGGCAGATGCGCCAGATGCTGCGCTTCCCGCCCTTTCTGGACCTGTTCCGCCTGACGGTCTCCGGCCTGGACGAGACCCAGGTGCTGCGGGCCTGCGCCCTGGTGCGCCGGAGCCTGGAGCCCTGGGTGAAGCCCCGGCAGCAGGGACCCCAGGGACCGGAACTGCTGGGGCCCGCCCCGGCGCCCATTCTGAAGGTGAACAACCGCTACCGCTACCGGCTGCTGCTCAAGTGCCGCAACGACAGGGAGATCCGGGCCCTGCTGGCCCAGATCCTCCGGGCGGCCCAGGAGGACCGGGCCAACCGGGGCCTGTCCCTGCTGGTAGACGTCAACCCCATGGATTAAGGAACCCTGGGAAAAGAACGATAGAGGAAGGAAGACGCGTCATGATTAAGAAAATTCTGCAGAAGGAAGACCCCGCCCTGCACAAGGTCTGCCATCCGGTGACCAACTTTGACCGGAAGCTGGCCGGCCTGCTGGAGGACCTCATCGCCACCCTGAAGGACGCCCAGGGCCTGGGCCTGGCCGCCCCCCAGATCGGCATCCTGCGCCGGGTGTGCGTGGTGATGGACGACGACGAGAGCTATCTGGAGCTGGTCAACCCCGAGATCGTCAGCCAGGAGGGGGAGCAGGAGGGCTTTGAGGGCTGCCTGAGCCTGGCCGGCCGCTACGGCATCGTCAAGCGCCCCATGAAGGTGAAGGTCAAGGCCCAGGACCGCCACGGCAACCCCGTGGAGTATGAGCGGGAGGGGATCACCGCCCGCTGCTTCTGCCATGAGATCGAGCACTTGGACGGCCACATGTACTATGAAAAGACCGACCGTCTGTTCACCGAAGAGGAAGTGGACGAGCTGATGCGGAAAGCCGAGGAGGGCGAATGAGAATCCTGTTTATGGGTACGCCGGACTTCGCCGTGCCCTCCCTGGCTGGGCTGGCCGCCGCCGGCCACCAGCTGGTGGGGGTGTTCAGCCAGCCGGACAAGCCCAAAAACCGGGGCATGAAGCTCCAGCCCACGCCGGTGAAGGTGTGCGCCCAGGAGCTGGGGGTGCCGGTCTATCAGCCCACCAAGCTCCGGGACGGCACCGCCCTGGAGCTCATCGGGCAGCTGGACCCGGAACTCATCGTAGTGGCGGCCTATGGGCGCATTTTGCCCCAGGAGATTCTGGACTATCCCAAGTACGGGTGCATCAACGTCCACTCCTCCCTGCTGCCCAGGTACCGGGGGGCGGCCCCCATCCACTGGGCCATCCTCAATGGGGACCAGGAGACCGGGGTGACCATCATGCACATGGCCCTGGCCCTGGACGCTGGGGACATCATCGCCCAGCGGGCCACCCCCATCGACCCCGACGAGACCGTGGAGGACCTCCACGACCGCCTGGCGAAGATCGGGGCAGAGCTGCTGGTGGAGACGGTGGAGCAGATCGCCGCCGGCACCGCCGGCCGGACCCCCCAGGCAGAGGACCAGGTCACCCTGGCCCCCATGCTCAGCCGGGCCCTGTCGCCCATGGACTTTACCCGGCCCGCCCGTGCCCTCCACGATCAGGTGCGGGGGCTCATCCCCTGGCCGGCGGCGGTGACGGAGCTGAACGGTGTGCGGTGTAAGATTTTAGCCACCACCGTTCTGGACGAGACCACCGGCAAGGCCCCCGGCAGCGTGGTGGCCGCCGATAAGCACGGCCTGAAGCTGGCCTGCGGCGGGGGTACCGTGCTGCGCATCGACCGCCTCCAGGCCGACGGCGGCAAGCGTCTGGCCGCGGCGGACTACCTGCGGGGCCACCCCATCCCGGTGGATTGAATATCATCAGCACACAGCGAAAGGAGGGACCCCAATGTCTGCCCGCGAGGCCGCCCTGCTCACCCTGGCGGCCATGGAACACCAAAAGGCCTGGTCCAACGGCCATTTGAAAAAAGTCATCCAGACCCAGGGCCTGGACCGGCGGGACGCCGCCCTGGCCACCCGCCTGTGCTTTGGGGTCCTGCAGAACCGGATGCTGCTGGACTTCTATCTCCAGCAGTACGCCAGCATGAAATTGGAAAAAATGGAGAGCAAGGTGCGCAACGGCCTGCGTCTGGGCCTGTACCAAATGCTCTTCTTGACAAAAATTCCCCCCAACGCCGCCGTGAGCGAGGCGGTGGAGCTGACCAAGAAGCACTGCAAGAACCCCCGGGCCGGGGGGATGGTCAACGGCATCCTGCGCAACCTGGCCCGGCACCTGGACCAGCTGCCCACCCTGCCCCGGACGGACCGGACCGGCTACCTCTCCCTGCTCTACAGCCACCCCCGGTGGCTGGTGGAGGAATGGGGGGCGCAGCTCCCCCCGGAGGAGCTGGAGGCCCTGCTCCACTGGGACAACGGGGAGCCGCCGGTGACCGTCCAGGTGAATACCTGCCGGTTTTCTGCCGGCCAGGTGCAACAGGCCCTGGAGGAGGACGGGGTCACCGTGGCGGCCCATCCCTGGCTGCCGGACTGCCTGGTCCTCACCGCCACCGGGGACCTGACCCGGACTCGGGCCTGGGGGGAGGGGATGATCTATCCCCAGGACCCCGCCGCCCGGCTGGCGGTGCTGGCCGCGGGCCTGATCCCGGACAGCCGGGTGCTGGACGCCTGTGCCGCGCCGGGGGGAAAATCCTTCGCAGCGGCCATGGTGATGGGGGATACCGGGGAAATCGTCTCCTGCGACCTCCATCCCCACAAAAAGGCCCTCATCCAGGCCGGGGCGGACCGGTTGGGATTGCACAGCATCTCCGTCCAGGTGGCGGACGCCAAAAAGCCCAAAAAGGGCTGGGAGGGGACCTTTGATGCGGTCCTGGCCGACGTGCCCTGCTCGGGGCTGGGGGTCATTCGGAAAAAGCCTGAAATCCGCTATAAGGACCCGAAGGAACTGGAGGGGCTGCCCCAGGTCCAGGGGGAGATCCTGGACAACGTCTGCCGGTATGTAAAGCCCGGCGGGGTGCTGCTCTACTCCACCTGCACCCTGCGGCCCGGGGAGAATGAAGAGGTGGCGAAAGCCTTTTTGGCCCGCCATAAGGACTTTGCCCCGGAGGCCTTCTCCCTCCCCGCCCCCCTGGGCCGGGTGGAGGCGGGAGAGGTCACCCTCTGGCCCCAGCGGCTGGAGACCGACGGCTTCTTCCTGGCCAAGTTCCGAAAGGAGGCGCCATGACGGATCTGCGCTCCATGACCGTGGAGGAGCTGACGGCCTGGTGCAAGGACCGGGGCCAGCCTGCCTTCCGGGGCAAGCAGCTCTTCCAGTGGCTCAGCCGGGGGGTCTCCTCGGCGGAGGAGATGACCGACCTGCCCAAAGCTCTGCGGGCGGTCATCGACGAGGAGGGGGACATTTCGCCCCTGACCATAGAACGAAAGCAGGTCTCAAAGCTGGACGGCACCATAAAATATCTCTGGAAGCTGTCCGACGGCAACTGCATCGAGACCGTGCTCATGGGCTACCACCACGGCAACTCCGTGTGCATCTCCTCCCAGGTGGGCTGTGCCATGGGCTGCGCCTTCTGCGCCTCCACCATCGGGGGCAAGGTGCGGGACCTGACGGCGGGAGAGCTGCTGGCCCAGGTGATCTTTACCCAAAAGGACGCCGGCCGGCCCATCTCCAACATCGTCCTTATGGGCATCGGAGAGCCGTTGGATAACTACGACAATGTGCGGCGGTTCCTCACGCTGGTCAACCACCCGGCGGGGCTGAACATCGGGATGCGTCACATCTCCCTGTCCACCTGCGGGCTGATCCGCGGCATCGACCGCCTGGCCGAGGAGGGCCTGCAGCTGACCCTGTCGGTCTCCCTCCACGCCCCCGACGATGAGACCCGCAGCGCCCTCATGCCCGTCAACCGGGGCAAGGGGGTGGCCGCCCTGTTTGCGGCCTGCCGCCGGTATTTTGAAAAAACCGGCCGGCGGATCTCCTATGAGTACGCCATGATCGACGGGGTCAACGACACCCCCCGCCACGCCGAGGCCCTGGCCCGGCAGCTGGAGGGGACCGTGGCCCATGTGAACCTTATCCCCCTCAACCATGTGGCGGAAAGCCCCCTCAAGCCCAGCACCCATGTGGCCGCCTTCCAGCGGCAGCTGGAAAAGCGGGGGATCACCGCCACCGTCCGCCGCCGGCTGGGCAGCGATATCGACGCCTCCTGCGGCCAGCTACGGCGCAAGGCCATGGGGGAGAGCAGAAGCGAAAGGAGATGAAGCCCCATGGTTTCCGTATGGGGATTGACGGACAGAGGGATCGTGCGAAGGGAAAACCAGGATTCCTGTGCCTATGAGATCATCGAGGAAGGCGGCCTGGCCTGGGGCGTCGTGTGCGACGGCATGGGTGGGGCCAAAGCCGGGGACATCGCCAGCAAGATGGCCGTGGAGACCTTCTGCGGCCATCTGGAGCAGCTGAAAGACCTGGAGGGCCCCCCACCGGCCCCCGACCTGCTGCTGGCCGCGGCGGAGGATGCCAACCGGGTGGTCTATCTCAAAGCCGAGACCGATGCCGACTGTGTGGGCATGGGCACCACCCTGGTGGGCATGATCCTCCAGGAGGACACCCTGTGGGTGGTCAACGTGGGGGACAGCCGGGCCTACCACATCACCCGGGAGGGCATCCGCCGCATCACCCGGGACCACTCGGTGGTGGAGGACCTGGTGGCCAAGGGGGACCTGACCCCCGAGCAGGCCCGGCGGCATCCCCAGAAAAACCTCATCACCCGTGCCTTGGGCACGTCCAGAAAGGTCAAAGCCGACCTGTTTCAGGAGACGGCGGCAGAGGGAGACTGGCTCCTGCTGTGCTCTGACGGCCTGATCAACGAGGTCACCGACCAGGAGATCTATCAGGAGATCCAGGCCGGCGGCACCCCCCAGGAGGTCTGCCAGCGGCTGGTTACCCGCACCCTGGACAGCGGCGCGCCGGACAATGTCACCGTCGTGCTGTTCCATCTGTGAGAAGGAGTGTGCTGCCATGAATCAATACATTGGTAAAATGCTCGACAACCGGTACGAGATCCTGGATGTGATCGGGGTGGGCGGCATGGCGGTGGTCTACAAGGCCTACTGCCACCGGCTGCACCGGTTTGTGGCCATCAAGGTCCTGAAGCGGGATCTGGCATCCGACGCGGAGTTCCGCCGCCGCTTCCATGAGGAGGCCCAGGCGGTGGCCATGCTCTCCCACCCCAACATCGTCTCGGTCTACGACGTGAGCAAGGGGGACGACCTGGACTACATCGTCATGGAGCTCATCGACGGCATCACCCTCAAGCAGTACATGCAGAAGAAGGAGGGGCGGCTGAACTGGCGGGAGTCCCTCTATTTCATCACCCAGATCGTCCGGGCCCTGGGCCACGCCCACAGCCGGGGCATCATCCACCGGGACATCAAGCCCCAGAACATCATGGTCCTCCGGGACGGCAGCGTAAAGGTGGCCGACTTCGGCATCGCCCGCATCATGTCCGCCGCCCAGAATACCCTCACCCAGGAGGCCCTGGGGTCGGTCCACTACATCTCCCCCGAGCAGGCCCGGGGCAGCCACATCGACGCCCGGGCGGACATCTACTCCGCCGGCGTGGTCCTGTATGAAATGCTCACCGGCCGTCTGCCCTTTGACGGGGAGTCCCCGGTGTCCGTGGCCATCCAGCACATCAGCGCCAAGCCCATGTCCCCCCGGGAGATCATCCCCGACATCCCCGTGGGGCTGGAGGAGATCACCATGAAGGCCATGGCCTCCCGCATCGACCTGCGCTATGTCAATGCCGAGGAGATGCTCAGCGACCTGGAGGAGTTCCGCAAAAATCCCCAGGTGGAGTTTCAATACAACCTGGCCAGCTTCCACGGCAGCCAGCCGGTGCCCGACGAGCCCACCCAGGCGGTGGACGGTGCCAACTCCCTGGGCCGCCGCCAGCGGCCCCCGGTCCGCACCCGGCCGGTGCCGCCCCCCCGGCGGTATCCCCCGGAGGAGGAGTACGAGGACCCGGAGGAGCGCAAGCGCAACCTGGTCATCCCCATTGTGGTGGTGGTCTTTCTGGTGGGCGTGGGCATCTTCCTGTGGCTGACCTTCTTCAGCGGCCTGTTTGAAAAGGACGATGCCCTGCGGGTGCCCAACTTAGTGGGCCGGTCCATCGACGAGGTGAACAAGGACCAGGAGATTTTGGAAAACTTCAAAATCGTCGAGCAATCCCGCCAGACCAGCGACGACTATGAGGCGGGAATCATCATGGACCAGGACCCGGACGCGGGCACGGAAGTGACCCAGGGGGAGGGCGTCATCACCATCAACGTGGTGGTCAGCGCCGGCAAGGAGACCTTTGACATGATCGACGTGGTGGGCGACACCTACGAGACTGCCGTCACCCGCCTGCAGCAGCTGGACCTGAAGGTGGACACCCCCACCCGGGAGCCCTCGGACGACGTGGAGGAGGGCAAGGTCATCTCCAGCGATCCCAAAGAGGGCGACAAGGTCAGCCCCGGGGACACCGTCAAGCTGGTCATCAGCTCCGGCCCGGACACCAAGCCCGTCACCGTGCCCACCCTCACCGGCACCAGCCTGGACAATGCCCGCAGCATTGCCACCAGCGCCGGCCTGACCATCGGCAGCGTCACCGAGGTCTACAGCAATCAGCCGGTGGGCCAGGTGGTCTATCAGAGCATCCCCGCCAACACCACCGTGGATGAGGGGACCTCCATCACCCTCCAGGTGAGCAAGGGCCCCGAGCCCACCACCCCCAC
>DXEA01000053.1 GCA_019115225.1 Candidatus Evtepia faecigallinarum | reverse complement strand
TGAGGAGATGAACATGCCCGTGGACAAGGTCCGGGAGATTTTGAAAATCGCCCAGGAGCCCGTGAGCCTGGAGACCCCCATCGGCGAGGAGGAGGACAGCCACCTGGGGGACTTCATCCCCGACGAGGACGCCTCCGAGCCCTCGGAGGCCGCCTCCTTCACCCTGCTCAAGGAGCAGCTGGTGGACGTGCTGTCCACCCTCACCCCCCGGGAGGAGAAGGTCCTGAAGCTGCGCTTCGGCATCGAGGACGGCCGCACCCGCACCCTGGAGGAAGTGGGCAAGGAGTTCAACGTCACCCGGGAGCGCATCCGCCAGATCGAGGCCAAGGCCCTGCGGAAGCTCCGCCACCCCAGCCGGTCCAAGAAGCTTAAGGATTTCCTCAACTGAGAAAGACGCCAAAGCACCCGCACCGATTTTTCGGCGCGGGTGCTTTTTTCATGACTGGGTTGTCTGGCCCAGGTATTCTTCTAAACATTCTCCGGAAGTCTCCATGGCCTGGGCGTGTTCCCGGCCCACATAGCGGTAGTGCCAGGGCTCGTAGATGATGCCGGTGACCTCCCCCTTGTCCGACGGGTAACGCAGGATAAAGCCGTACTCCCAGCAGTGGGCCAGGAGCCATTGCTGGACGGGGGTATTTTCCTGGGCGTGGTCCAGCACCTGGTAGCCGGCGTCCACAATGTCCACTGCCAGCCCCAGCTGGTGCTCGCTGGTGCCGGGGACAGCCACTTCTGTGGCGGCACTCTCCCGGGCCTGGGTCAGAGAGAGGCCCTGGGCCTGCCGCTTGGCCACCAGGTTTTCATAGAGGCTGGCCTGCTTGTCCCAGGTGCGGTAGGCCGAGCAGAGGACGGGCTGGAGTCCCTCTGCCCGGCAGGCAGCCAGCATGTCCGACAGAGCTGCGGCGCACCGCTGGTCCACCTGATGGCCGTTTTCCACCGTGGCCAGCTGGGGCTGGCAGTCCTCCGGGAGGGGGTGCCAGGGGTTGACCAGGGTGAGCTGCCAATCTGTGGGGTCCGGTCCGGTTTCCGGGGCGCTCTCCTGCACGGTGAGCACAGGGGCGGAGACCCCGGGTGCCGAGGAAGGGGGTGCGGGTGTTCTCCCGCAAAACGACAGCCAAAGTAATCCGGCCAGCAGGAGGGCCAGCACGGCAGCCGATAGGATGGAGATACTTCGTACCATGGTTTGTCACCTCCTAACGAGATGACAGCATGGTACCGGGCGGAGGAGGCAAAGTTCCCTCCGATCCCCCTCAAAGGGGCATCAAAGCCCCCGGGAATTGAAGGAGAAGAACAGGAAATCGGCCTCTTCGTTGGCCTGATAGGTCCGGCCGGCGGACAGGCTCAGGTTCACCGCCTCCCCCTGGCTGTCCAGAAAGGGAAAGAGGTAGCCCAGGGTGGCGTGGGACTCCGGCTGGGCAAACTGGTCAGGGTCGATGGCGTAATAGGACTGGCAGAAGGCCATCATCCGCTGCACGTCCTCCATGGAAAAGGTGAACGGCTCCGCAGCCGAGGAAAGAGGAACGCGGTAGCCAAAGGCCAGCATCTTGCGAAAGGTGTCGTCCAGGATGAGCTCGAACCGTTCTCCCTCGCCGCCATAAAAGGTGCAGCGCCAGAACACCACGGCTGCCGCAGGGTCCGGGACAGGGTCGGTGTCTGCCAGGCGCACGGCGCTTTGGGGGGCGACGGTGATCCCGTCAAAGGGCGACAGGGCGCCGTTGCTTACGGCCACAAAGGGGACGGCAGCGGAGGAGGTCCACCGCGCCGGGGCGAAGAGGTCCTCCTGTCCCAGGAAGAACAGCCCTTTTTCATACATGGTTTTCAGGGCAGCCTGGGCAGCTTCCTTGGCCTGGAACATGGACAGATAGGTGGCGTTGGCCTGGGACAGTGCCACGGTGCGATAGCCGTTGGCGGCCAGTTTCAGGTGCTCCATCAGGTCGGCCTGGGCCAGGGGGGTGGTCTCATACAGGGCCACCTGGTCCGCCGCCTGCCGGTCCTGCCAGGCGGACACCGCCCAGGGCAGGGAGAAGCCCGCCCCCGTGAGCAGACAGGCCAGCAGGATCAGCAGGGGCGTGAGTCTGGCGGACATGGGCGGCCTCCTTTCAGGGTGACGGTGACGGTGGTGCCCTGGCCGGGCCGGCTTTCCAGGCGGAGCTGCCCCTGGTGGAGGGCGGCGATGCGGTCGCACAGGGTCAGGCCCAGTCCCGCGCCCCCCTGGGCCCGGGAGCGGGATTTGTCCACCCGGTAAAAGGCTTCGGTCAGGTGGTCCAGCACCTCCGGGGGCATCCCCCGCCCGGTGTCCCGGACGGTGAGGGTAGACCCGTCCCCGGTCATGGCGGTGGTGACGGCGATGGTCCCCGGCCCCTCCATGGCCTTGCGGGCGTTGTCCAGGAGGTTGAGGACCAGGGAGCGGAAGAGGTCGGGCTCCAGCAGGCACAGCCCCTCTTCCCCCTGCACCGTCAGGGTGATCCCCTGCCGGGCCAGGCCGGGGACCAGGGGAGCGGTCAGATCGTGCACCAGGGCGGCGGGGGAGACCGGGAGAAGCTCCGGGCTCTGGTGCTCGGCCAGGTAGAGCTCCAGCAGCTTGAAGGACAGCCGTTCCAGCCGCCTGGCCTCGGAGAAGATATAGTCGGCGGCCTGGGCCTGCTCATCGGGGGAGAGGGTCCCCCGGCGCAGCAGGTCGGCATAGCCCAGGATGGAGGTCATGGGGGTTTTGAGCTCGTGGGTAAAGCTGCCGATGAACCGGTCCTGCCCTTCCATGGTGGCCCGGAGGGCGGCGATGTGCTCCTGCTGCCGCTGGGCCATGGCGTCAAACTCCCGGGCCAGGGCCCCGATCTCATCCCGGCCCGTGATCCCCGAGCGGCAGGCCAGGTCCCCGGCGGCCAGGGCCTGGGCGGTCCGGGAGAGCTTTTCCAGGGGACGGGTGAGCAGCCGGGCGGCGGTGTAGGACAGCAGGGCGCAGACGGCCAGCAGGATGACAAAAATCCGGCCAAAGGTCTCCAGCTGCTGCTGCCGGGTGGCGTAGATGGGGGAGATGTCATAGGCCACGTTCAGCAGCAGGGGGGTGCCCTGGATGTCCAGCTGGCCGGTGAGCTGGAGGTAGTGTTTGTCAAAATAGGCAAAGGCCCCCTGGGCGCAGTGGCCTGCGTCCACCATGCCGCGCAGGTCCGCAAAGCCCTGGGCAGGGACCCCCTGGGACAGCAGAACGTCCTCCCCGGCAGTCAGGGACAGGGCCGCCCAGGACTGCCCGCCCTGGGCCGAGAGCTGCTGGACCACCTGAACCGCATCCTGGGGCTGGGACCAGACCTCCACCCGCTCCACCAGCTGGAAGGTGTGCAGGAGCTGGTCATAGGCGGCCTTGGCGGCGGCCTGCTCCCGGGCCAGGGCACTCTGGAAGGAGAGGGAGATGAGGGCGCTGCTCCCCCCGCCGAAGAGGAGGGAGAGCAGGCAGACCAGGGCCAGGGCGATCTTGCAGCGGAAGGTCATCGGGGGACCTCCAGGCGATAGCCGATCTTGTTCACCGCCCGCAGCTGCCCCTCCCAGCCCACCTTTTTCCGCAAACGCTGGACGTGCAGGTCCACGGTCTTGCTGCCATAGGCCAGCTCCCCGCCCCACACCCGTTCGTAGATGGTGTCCCGGTACAAAGCGGCGTTGGGGTTGCGGAGGAAGAGGAGGAGGAGGTCATACTCCTTGGGGGTCAGGGGGATTTCCCGGCCCTTCCGCCACACCTTCCGGGCCCGGGGGTCGGCCTCCAGGTCTCCCAGGGTGAGTCTGTCCTCGGCCTTGTGGAACCGCCGCAGCACGGCCTCCACCCGGGCCAGCAGTTCATCCACGGCAAAGGGTTTGACGATGTAGTCCTCCGCCCCCAGCTTGAGCCCCTTCACCCGGTCGGCCACGGCGGCCCGGGCGGTGACGAAGATCACCGGCAATTCCAGGGTCCGGAAATACTCCAGCAGCGCAAAGCCGTCGGCCTCCGGCAGCATCACGTCCACCAGGGCCAGGTCATAGTCCCCGGTGGCGGCCAGGTCGGCGGCCTGGGCGCCGTCCGCGGCCCAGCGGCAGTGGTAGCCCGCCCCTTTCAGGGCCAGGGCGATCAGATCCGCAATGGGCCGCTCGTCCTCGGCGATGAGAATGTTGACCATGTCTTCTCCCTCCTTGTCTGTGGCATCAGGATACCACAAAAGGGCATCCAAATGGCAGCAAAAAGCCGGCGGGAGGTTTCCCGCCGGCATAAGGGTGGTGTCAGGCCGCGCCCTCGGTCCAGACGATTTCCAACGTGCTTTCTCCCAGCTGAACAGCGGCCAGCTGGTCCAGGGGCACGGGCACAAAGGCCGCGGCTTCAAAAATCATGGGGGCGCTGTCGTTGTTCACACCGGTGCCCCGGAAGCCGTCGATGGGGGTGCCCGAGGGGTCCAGGAAGGCCAGCTGGTCCAGGAGCAAGTCTGGCTCCATGGACGTGGCGATGGCGTTGTCCTGAAGAGTCAGGCAGGCGGCGAAGGGGGAGAGGACCCCGGTGCCGGCCACGTTGCCCGCCTGGTCCCGCAGCTCTGCCTGCTGCACGGGGGCCTGGTTCTCCACGGTCCAGTGGAAGAGGTGGGTGGCGTCCAGCAGCCGGTCCTCATACAGCAGGGTGACCTCCTTGCCGGGGGTGAGCACGGCATCCCGGTAGGAGATGGTGATGAGGTAGTTGGCCGTCCGGTCCCCGGTCTGGCTGCCCTGGAAGGACACGCTGGAAATGTCGGTGTCGCTGATCTTGGCAGGCATCTGGGCCGGGTCGGTGATGGTGCCCTCGGCCAGTATCACCCGGTCGCTGGCGCGATAGTCCGCGCCCTGGACCAGCTTGCTCGGGTCAGACAGGTCCGTTCCCTCGGGGTAGGTGACATTCAGGCTGAGATAGAGGGTCATGGCATCCCCCAGCACCTTTTGCAGGGTGGCCTGACAGCCCCCTGCCTCACTGGTCAGGTTCAGCTCCTGGGTGGCGGCGGAGACGGTTTCCTCCGGCAGCTTGCTTAAGTCCAGGTAATTGGCCAGGGGATCGCTGGGGTCCAGCTGGATCTGGGCTTCGTCCCCGCCGTCGGTGGGCATGGGGACGGCGTTTTGTTCCTCCGCCGTCGTCTCCCCGCCGCAGGCGGCCAGGGTCAGGGCGAGGAGCAGGAGGAGGGCAAGAGAGAGGATACGCTTCATAAAAAACTCCTTTCCGTGGGCGGGTGGATGCCGGGCAGCTCTTCCGGGGTGGCCAGCCCCTCGGTGAGTGCCCGCTGGCGCAGGAAGCGGTAGATCTCCGCCTGGGCGGCGTAGCGGTAGGGGTAGACATAGAAGATGCCCGCCAGCGCCAGGGTCAGGGCGCTGAGCAGGAACCAGCCCAGGTAGCTGAGATAGAACACGAAAATCTCCCACTTATAGCCCCGGGTCATGGCCAGACTCAGCTGGATGGTCCGCTTCCAGGGCAGGTCGGGGTTTTCCGCCAGCAGGAAGGGGACGGCAAAATAGCCCAGGCTGCGGAGGATGCCCGGCACGATGAACAGCAGGGTCCAGAGCATGAGGAAGAGGTTGCGCAGAAACTGGGTGAGCACCACGTTGCCGTAGTTGCCCTGGAAGCCAAAGGCCACCCGGGCAAAGGGGGCAGGCCGGGCGGAGGAGTTTTCCAGAAAGAACCGGCACAGCCCCACCTCGTAGGGGTTTGTCACCAGCAGGGACAAAAGGAAGGTCACCGCCAGCCCCAGGGAGAAGAAGGCCACCAGGCCGGTGACCTGCACCAGGGGGGCCAGAAGCTCCGCCGCGTCATAGAGGTTCAGGGAGAGGCAGAGGTTCATAAGCTCCTGGACCCGTTCGTGGAGGGTGGAGGGCAGGTCGATGCCCACCAGCAGCAGGAAGAGAACACTCACGGCCACGCAGGGCCAGTAGTTGGACAGGAAGGCATCTTTTCCTGTCTGCTTGAACAGGGGACGGTCCCACATAGAAAAAGGCCTCCTTTCACAGGGGGGCGGGGCTGGGGAGAGGGCCGCTCTCCCGCTGACAGCTTCATTGTAATATACCGCCCGGCAGGAGTCAACGGGAGATTTCCCCGATGGTTTTCCATGAAAATCCCAACAGGCACCGGGGGTCTTTCTGTGGGTTTCGCCCCTTGTATTTTCCCGGCGGTTGGAGTAAGATATGGCATCCTGAAAGGGGCTTTGCGGCGAGGGGAGACCCTCATATCCCAGGAGAGGAGGCAGTCTATGACCAGACAGGAACAGGAGACGTTGGTGGAATACACCTTAAACATCGGCCGGCAGATGATGGAGTGCGGCGCCGAGGCCTGGCGGGCGGAGAACACCATGGCCCGCATCTTCCGGGCCTATGGCCTGGAGGTGCTCGACGCCCATGTGGTGGCCACCCAGGCGGCGGTGACGGTGAAGAACCAGGAGGGGGAGCACTACACCAGCACCTGCATGATCCTGCCGGACAAGACGGGCACGGACCTGGAGCGGCTGGAGCTGCTCAACGCCGCCGCCCGCCACATCTGTGAACATCCTCCGGCGGTGGACCGGCTGCCCCTGGCCATGAACCGGCGGGCGGCCCGCTGGTCCTGGCGGGAGCTGGTGGGGTACATCCTGGGCTCCGGCGCCTTTGCGGTCTTTTTCGGCGGCGGGGCCATGGACGGCCTGGCGGCGGGGGTCATCGGGGGCCTCATCTATCTGATGGAGCAGGTGCGCCGGGTCCACCACCAGAACCGGGTGATCTATACCACCGTGGCCTGCTTCCTCTCGGGGCTGCTGGCCCAGGGGTGTGTGGCCATCGGCTTCGGCAGCGACCTGGCCCGGATCATGATTGGCGACATCATGCTCTTCATCCCCGGGCTGGTCATCGTCAACGGGGTGCGGGAGTTCTTTTATACCGACATCCTCACCGGTGTGTACCGGCTCATTGAGGCCCTGCTCATCGCCGGGGCCATTGCGGCGGGCTATGCGGTAGCCCTGATGATGGGAGGGCAGTTCGGATGACACAGAACGTTTTGCAAGTGATCTGCGGCGGCCTGGGCACCCTGGGCTTTGCCCTGTTTTTCCATGTGCGCTCCCGCCATCTGCTGCTGGCCACCCTGGGGGGCGTCCTCTCTTGGGTGATCTATCTGGCGGTACAGGCTGCCGGCGGGAATGTCTTTCTGGCGGCCCTGGTCTCCGCCCTGGTGGTCTGCCTGTGGGCGGAGACCTTTGCCCGGGTGCGCAAGGCCCCCGCCACCATCTTCCTCATCCCCGGCATCATCCCCCTTCTCCCCGGCGGCAGCCTGTATTACACCATGAGCGCCCTCATCGCCACCGACATGGACCAGGTCCTGCTCAAGGGCAAGGAGACCGGCCTCATGGCCATGGGCATCGTGGTGGGCATCCTCATCGCCTCGGAGATCGTGCGGGTGGTCCTCTGGCTCTATTTTCACCGGGAGAAGTTCATCAGCCGCCGGCCCCTGCCCCCGGGGAGCCGGTAAACTGACCTTACAAAAAAATCCCTTTTTGGGGATGGGAAAAAGGTCAAAAAACGCTATAATAAAGAAAATGGCGGGGGAGGGCGGGAGGGTTCAAATCCCTCCCGCCGGGAAACTTCCTACCCTGCGGCACAAATGACAGTATAGCGAGGTGCTATTTTCTATGTTGGAACAAATTCGTCAGCAAGCCCATCAGGCCGCCCAGCAGATCTGTGAGGCGGCCAAGCTGCAAAAGGGGCAGATCCTGGTGGTGGGCTGCTCCACCAGCGAGGTGGGGGGCCACAAGGTGGGCAGCGACTCCAGCCCCGAGGTGGGCCGGGCCATCTATGAGGGCCTTCAGGAGGTCCTGAAGCCCCAGGGCATCTGGCTGGCCGCCCAGTGCTGCGAGCATTTGAACCGGGCCATCATCATCGAGGCCGAGGCCGCCGGCGGGGCGGAGATCTGCAACGTGGTGCCCCAGCCCAAGGCCGGGGGCTCCTTTGCCACCGCCGCCTATCACGGCTTTGCCCATCCCGTGGCCCTGGAGGGCATCCGGGCCGACGCCGGCCTGGACATCGGCGGGACCCTCATCGGGATGCACCTGAAGCATGTGGCGGTCCCCGTCCGCCTGGCCCAGAAGAACATCGGCCAGGCCATCCTCCTGGCCGCCCGGGTGCGCCCCAAGTTCATCGGCGGCGAGCGGGCCGGCTATGACGAATCCTTGAAATAAGGCAAACACAACGGGCCCTCCGGCATAAAGCCGAAGGGCCCGTTTTCTCCCAAAGCCAAAGAAAACGGCCGGACCTGTTTGGTCCGGCCGTTTTTGACAGGGGAAGGTGGGGGAGAGCTCAGTCGAACAGGCCCTTGGACAGGACGATCTTCTGAATCTCGCTGGTGCCCTCGTAGATCTGGGTGATCTTGGCATCCCGCATCAGGCGCTCCACATGATACTCCTTCATGTAGCCGTTGCCGCCCAGCATCTGCACGGCGTCGGTGGTCACGTGCATGGCGGTCTCAGCGGCGATGAGCTTGGCCTTGGCGGCGGAGGCGGAGAAGGGCTTGTGGCTGTCCTTGTCGCAGGCGGCCTTGTAGACCATGTACTTGGCCATCTCGATCTCGTTGGCCAGGTCCACCATGCGGAAGGCCAGGTGCTGGTTCTTGTACAGGGGCTTCTTGAACTGCTGACGCTCCATGAGATACTTCCGGGCGATCTCAAAGGCGCCCTCGGCGATGCCCAGAGCCTGGGAGGCGATGCCGATGCGGCCGCCGTCCAGGGTCTTCATGGCTGCGGCGAAGCCCTTGCCGGGGGGGGTGATCATGTTGGCCACGGGCACGCGCACGTCGGTGAAGTGGAGCTCGCTGACCATGGCGCTGCGGATGCCCATGGTGTTGTGGCGGGCGCCGATGGAGAAGCCCGGGGTGTTCTTCTCCACCACGAAGGTGGCCATGCTCTTGGGGCCCAGCTCGTGGTCGGTGAGGGCATAGACGCAGAAGTAGTCGGACAGGGGGCCGTTGGTGATGAAGCACTTGCTGCCGTTGATGATGAACTCATCCCCGTCCCGCTGGGCGAAGGTGAGCATGCCGCTCACGTCGGAGCCGGCGGTGGGCTCGGTCAGGCCGAAGGAGCCCAGGTGACCGCCCTGAAGAACAGGGGGCATGAAGCGCTTGAGCTGCTCGTCGGTGGCCTCGGAGAAGTACAGGCTACCGCCGTACAGAGAGGTGGCCACGGAGAAGGAGACGCTCAGGGAGGGGTCAACCTTAGAGATCTCCTCTACTGCCAGGGCGTACTCCATGTAGCCCAGGCCCTGGCCGCCGTACTCCTTGGCATAGGGCAGGCCGATGAAGCCCATCTGGCACAGGTCTTTGTACAGGTTCACGTCATACTCCCGAGTTTCGTCCCGCTCCAGAATCTTGGGAGCGACCTTTTTCTCGGTGAATTCGCGGGCCATCTTTTGGATCGAAAGTTGCTGTTCGTTCAGTTCAAAATTCATGGTGGCATTGTCTCCTTTTTGATTGGTAAGGACCAACTGACCTGACTGAAAGCGCTGTCATGGTCGACAGGGGGCGCGACAATCGTTTCCGGCCGAGGACAAATTGTACAGCTACACCTTACCACAGGAACTGCCAAAAATCAACGTCGGAGGGCAGATTTCTCTGTAAAAAATGTCACCTTTTTTTCGGCAGCGGGTGCCGGAAAATTTTGTGGACCGTGAAAAAAGAAACGGCAGCGATTTCCCAGATCGCTGCCGTCCCTTTTTTAAGAGAGAAAAGAGAGAGAAAAGAGAGTGTGTAAGTAAAGTCAGAAGGTTTTGTTCTCTGCTTCTTACAGGTGATATACTACCGGAGAAATGTGACCAAAATATTGGAATGATGTGGCCAAATTATGAATTCCATGACGGTTTTGTAAACGATTTCTTAAAAGAAACTTACGGCCCCCTTTTCTCCGCCCTCAGCTGCTGCTGACCAGGCCGTACTGGACGGCCTGATTGTAGCTGTGATAGGCGGTGAAGAGATCCAGCTTGGCCGCCTGCAAATCCCGCTGGGCGGTGTGGAGGGTGATCTGGGCCTCCAGCAGGCCGTTGTCCGAGAGCAGGCCCAGCTCGTGCTTCTTCTCCGCCGCGGCGTAGACCTTCTCCTCATAGGCCAGGGAATTCTCCTTATCCTTCACCGTGGCCTGGGCGGGGGCGATGGCCTTGTAGAGGTTCTGGAAGGACAGCTCAAACTGGGCGATGGTGGCCTGGTCCTGGTAGACGGCGGACTGGTAGGCATAGGCGGCCATCTCGTACTGATAGCTGTTCTTGCCCTCCTCCCGCAGGGCGTCGTTCATCTCCTCCTCGGCGTTCTCCACCGCGCGGGCGGAGGAGTAGAGGGTATAGCTGTTCTCCTTGGCCCGGCTGAGGCCGGCGTTGTAGGAGATGCCTTCGATCTGCCGGTCGGTGACCGAGGGGGTGGTGGTGAGGGTCATCTGGCCGGTGGGGGTGTCCCCCAGCAGGGACTGGAGGGAGCTGTAGAGGGTGGAGATGGTGCTCTCCAAGCTGGCTACGGAGCTGTCCACGCTCTTGCAGGCGTTCTCGGTCTGCAACAGGGTCAGCTGGGAGACCTGGCCCAGCTCATAGCGAAGTTGTATCTCTTCTAAAGTGCGCTGGGTGGCTTCCTGGGACTCCAGCAAGCTCTCCAGCTGGAGCTCGGTGGACAGGATGGTCAGGTATAAGGACTCGGCTCCCGCTACCGTCTGGTTGGCGGCGTAGTCGATCTGCTGCTCGGTGTCCTCCAGGGTCTTTTGGTAATCCTCCTTCTGCTCCTTCAGGTCCTCCAGCTGTTCCTCCATGGACTCCAGGGTGCTCTCCAGGGAGGCAATCTGCATTTGGGATAAATTCCCCATAACGGCCAGGTTGATCACATTCATCAGGGAGGAACTCAAGTCGTTGATGTTCATGCTCTCCCCGGCGTTCTGGAGGGCATCCCCGGTGGCGAGCAGGGTGCCGAGCAGCGCAGTCAAAGCAGTCTGGGCGCCGGTCAAGGCGTTTTGGGAAGAGATGGTCAGCAGCTCAATCTGATCCTCCAGCTCATCAATGGCGTCGGCCATCTCCCCGATGGCCTCGTCCCAGTCCATGGCCTGGGCAGACCTTAGGCTCTCCCGGGCGGACTTCAGGGTCAGGTTGTTGGACCACACTCTCCCCCGGATCTCATCAAAGGAGATGGCCCGGTCCCCGGGCACGGTGGCGGTGGAGTTGCCGGTGGCGGACTGGGGCTGGCCCCCGTCGTCACGCACCCGGGCAGCAGAGACGGGGACGGACAGGGCCAGCAAAAGGGCACAGGTCAGGCACAGGGCCAGGCAGCGCTGTAACATAAAGATCTCCTCCCATGGGCAGGGCAAATGCCGAAATTGTTAGAAGACGTACAATCTTATGGGAAGTGTACCAGAGAAGTGTGAACAAACTGTGAACGGCAGCAAAAAACCGAAGACCCTCCCGGGCCTTCGGTCTTGCTTCGGTCTGCCTCACAGGGCTGCCCCTTCCCCCTCCTCCTGGTCGGGCAGCAGGCTGGCGATGGAGATCTCAAAGGCGGTCCGCTCCTGGACGGTCTCGCCGATGGTCTTGCGGTACAGTCGGCTCTGCAGCCGGCCCTCCAGCCGGAGGGGGTCCCCCGTCCCCATCCGGCCGCACTGGAGGGCCAGGGCCCCCCAGGCGATGCAGGGCAGATAGTCCGCCCGCCGGTAGCGGCGGTTGACCGCCAGCAGCAGGTCACAGATGTCCCGCCCCAGGGGGGTCTGGCGCAGGACGGGGGGCTTGCACAGGGCGCCCTGGAGGGTGACCTGGTTGCAGGGCTCGCCGATGCCCGGCATCACCGTCCGGGCCAGCACGGTGATGACCAGCCGGCTGCCCACGCCGCTGCGGTTGTTGAAGGAGCGGACCTGGCCCGTCACCTCCACATAGTCTCCCGCCGCCGGCAGGGCCGCTGCCGGACCGGGGCAGAGGATGTTGAGCAAATCCTCCCGCCCGGACAGCCGGGGCACGGACAGGGGAAAGCGATAGAAGTCGATGCCGTGGACCTGGTGGGACAGGACGGCATCCCCTGCCACGGTCCCCCGCAGGATGACCCGGTTTTCCTTTTGTTCCATGTTCAGACCGCCTCCAAAAGTTTCCTTGACTGTCTGAACTATATGACCGGCCGGGGCGGACTATGCCGGGGCGGGGTCAGTCTTTGGACTTATAATAGAGCATACAGTGGCAATAGCCCTCATAGTCGGGGTCGGCGATCTGGTCCTTGAATTCTTGGCAGATGCACTTGGTGGCGGGGGTGACCTCCAGCTTGCAGGGACAGTGGCCGTTTTTCTGGCGCAGGCCCTCCCGGATCTGGGCCACCAGCTCCTGATCTTCATTCAGACGTACACTCATCTGGCTCGCCTCCTGTGGTGATTTGGGACGGGGGCCCTCATCCCAGGGCCACGTCCAATACCATCATGACAGAAAAGCCCACCAATGTAAAGAGGGCCATCCAATCTTTGTTCTCGTTGGTCTGGCTTTCGGGGATGAGCTCCTCCACCACCACATAGATCATGGCCCCGGCGGCAAAGGCCAGCAGGAAGGGCAGGCAGGTGCGCACCTTGAGCACCAGCAGGGCGCCCAGCACGGCGGCAATGGGCTCCACCACCCCGCTGAGCTGGCCGTAGAAAAAGGCCTGTCTGGGGCTGTAGCCCTCCCGGCGCAGGGGGAGGCTCACCGCCATCCCCTCCGGCAGGTTCTGCAGGCCGATGCCCACGGCCAGCATCCAGGCCCCGGCCAGGGCGGAGCTCTCCAGGGCGTAGGCCAGGGAGCCGAAGGCCACGCCGATGGCCATGCCCTCGGGGATGTTGTGCAGGGTGATGGAAAAGACCAGCATGGCGCAGCGTTTCAGCCCGTTCTTCCGCTGCTTCGTGTCGGTCAGAGCCCGCTTCTCGGTCAGGTGGGTAAACAGGCGGTCCCCCCAGAACAGCAGGATGCCGCCCCCCATAAAGCCCACCAGCACCGTCAGCCAGGGGATCATCTGTAAGCTTTCCGCCATCTCGATGGCGGGGGAGAGCAGGGACCAGAAAGCAGCAGCCACCATCACCCCGCCGGCCAGACCCAGCATGGCGTCCATGACGTTGCGGTTGGGCGAGCGCATGAGAAAGACCACGCAGGCCCCCAGGGCGGTCAGGGCCCAGGTGACCAGGGTGGCGCACAGGGCCTGGGCGGGGTACGGCAGCTGCAAAAAGCTGTCAACCATAGAATTCCTCCTTCGGATGGACTGTCTCCCGGGGGTTGGCAGGAGACAGTCCATCCTATGACGAAGGATGGGGAATGGTACCGCAACGAGGGCACGCCATTGCCTTCCCCTTGGGGGGAAGGTGGGCCGGCGAAGCCGGGTCGGATGAGGGGGCGATGACGTACCCAACGCGACAGGAGAACCAGCGGGGTACTATCGTTTCGTTGAGGCAGCGTGGTTTCTTCTATCGGACGTTTGGTACGCGGTCGCCCCCTCATCCGTCACCTTCGGTGACAGCTTCCCCCCGAGGGGAAGCCAAAGGGAGGTTAGGGGTCGGTGCAATCAAACAAAACAACAGG
>DXEA01000052.1 GCA_019115225.1 Candidatus Evtepia faecigallinarum | reverse complement strand
CTGCCTCCTTGGTAATTTGGTTGGTGTGTGTTTTTTCCATTTTACCAGATTTGTGCTCTCCTGTGAGCCCTTTTCCTTTTTGTTGCACTTGATAGTATAATCCGCCCCAGAGAAAGCCCAAGCCCCCGCGGCAGCGCCCCCCGGAGGGTGGCACCCTCCACCGGCCCCCCACCCGGTGGGGTCCGGGTCACCCCGCGGCAGCGCACGCCCCCGTGCATACCTCCCCCCTCCCAACGCATAGTCATAGAACAATGACAAAGGAGGGATCACCATGGGGGAGAAGGAACAAACCCCGCCCGCCCGCAAGCAGGGCCTGCGGGAGAGGACCGCCCGCCTGCTGGACCTGCCCGCCGACGGGGTGGCCGGCCTGCCCAAAGCGGAGCTCACCGGCGACCGGGAGCTGTATTTGGAGAACTACAAGGACATTCTGTCCTATGGCAGGGAGGAGATCCATGTGGACGGCGGCGCCTGGGTGCTGCGCATCACCGGCCGGGACCTGGAGATCAAAGCCATGCGCAGCAAGCAGCTGCGGATCTTCGGCTGGGTCACCGGCCTGACCCTGCTGTGAGAGAGGGGGAAGGGCTGTGAAGAAACTGCTGGGCTGGCTGGGGGGGACGGTGACCCTCCAGGTTGCCGGGGAAGGGCTGGAGGGCGTGCTCAACCGCTGCGCCCAGGGGGGCATCCCCCTGGCCACCATGCGCCGGCAGGGTGACGGGTCCCTCCTGCTCCAGGTCTCCGGGACCCAGTGGCCCCGGCTGCGCCGGCTGCTGGGGGAGGGGACGTGGGAGGTCACCGTGACAGGCCGGAGGGGGCTGCCGTATTTTTTGCTTCACTTCCGGCGGCGGTATGCCCTGCTGGCGGGGCTGGTGCTGTGTTTGGTGGCCTTTGCCGCGGGGGCCAGGACCGTCCTGACCATCGACGTCACCGGCAACGTGACCGTCCCCACCCAGGTCATCCTCAGCCAGCTGCGTCTGTGCGGGGTGTCTGTGGGGACCTACGCCCCCGGCATCCCCATCCGGGCGGTGGAGAACAACATGATGCTGGCCATGAACGAGCTCTCCTTCTTCTCCCTTAACATCCACGGCACCCGGGCGGAGGTGATTGTCCGGGAGCGGGACCCCGCCCCCGCCCTGCGGGAGGAGGACGTGGCCTCCAACGTGGTCTCCGCCGCCACGGGAGTGGTCACCCACATCGAGCCCTGGGTGGGGGACGCCCAGGTCCAGGTGGGCCAGGCGGTGTGTGAGGGGGATGTCCTCATCTCCGGCTACATGCAGATGGACACCTCCACCCCCACGGAGGGAGAGATGGAACCCATGCTGGTCCACGCCGAGGGCAAGGTGCTGGCCCGGACCTGGCGGACCCTCACCGCCCGGATTCCCCTCACCGCCCGGGGAAAGGTCTATACGGGGGAGGAGACCACCCATTACAGCCTGTCTGTCCTGGGCAAACGCCTGAAATTTTATCAAAATGGTAGCATTCCATACGAAAACTATGATACAATATCTGAATTGAAGTCCTGGTCTCCCCTGGGGACCCAGGGCCTGCCCATCCTGTGGCAGGCGGAGACCTATCGGGCCTATGAGACCCAGACCGTCACCCTGGACCCGGCAGCAGCGGAGGAACTCCTGCGGGAAAAACTCCTGGAGGCGCTGACGGAACAGCTGGACCAGGGAGAAATCCTCCAGACCGACTACACCGTGACCTGTGAGGGGGACACCCTCCAGGTGACCCTGCTGGCCCAGTGCGATGAGCAGATCGGCCGCGTCGTGCCCATGGAGGGGGTGGAGGGGGAGATCGTAGGCCCCCGGCACCCGGCCAAGGAGGACCTTGACAGGACCACAGAAGACAAGCAAGGAGAGGACTGACGCCCATGGCAGAACAGACAGTGAGCATTGAACGGATGGAGGACGCCATCGACATCTTCGGTTCCTTTGATGAAAATATCCGCCTCATCGAGCAGGAACTGGGGGTCCGGGTGGTGGGCCGGGACGATCAGCTGAAAATCAGCGGCGACGAGGAGCCGGTGGCCCAGGCTGGAAAGGTCATCCACGGCCTGCTGGGGCTGTCCGCCCGGGGGGAGGCCATCCATGAGCAGAATGTGCGCTACCTCATCCAGCTGGTGAAATCGGGCAACGAGGACAAGATCCAGACCCTGGCCGCCGACGTCCTCTGCGTCACTGCCAAGGGCAAGCCCATCAAGGCCAAGACCGTGGGCCAGAAACGCTATGTGGACGCTATTCGCAAGAACACCATCACCCTGGGGGTGGGGCCGGCGGGCACCGGCAAGACCTACCTGGCGGTAGCCGCCGCCGTGGCCGCCTTCCGGGCCAAGGAGGTCAACCGCATCATCCTCACCCGCCCGGCGGTGGAGGCGGGGGAGCGGTTGGGCTTCCTCCCCGGCGACTTGCAGAGTAAAGTCGACCCCTACCTGCGCCCCCTGTACGACGCCCTGTTTGAGATGCTGGGGGCGGAGAGCTATGCCAAGTATCTGGAGCGGGGGAACATCGAGGTAGCCCCCCTGGCGTATATGCGCGGGCGGACGTTGGACGACTCCTTTATTATCCTCGACGAGGCCCAGAACACCAGCCGGGAGCAGATGAAGATGTTTTTGACCCGGCTGGGCTTTGGCTCCAAGATCGTCATCACCGGGGACGTGACCCAGATCGACCTGCCGGGGGACAAGGTCTCGGGCCTGAAGGAGGCCATGCGCATCCTGCGGGACGTGGAGGACATCGCCCTGTGTCGCCTGGGAGAGGGGGACGTGGTGCGCCACGTCATCGTCCAGCGGATCATCCGGGCCTATGAGGAGGACGAGAAGGCCCGCAGCCGGAACAACACCGGCGTCTTTCACAAGCGCGGCGAGGGGAAACGATAAAACGACAACCGGGACCAGGTCCCGAGAAAAGGTGTACAAGAGATGAAAAACCACGACATTTACATTGACTGGGAGCTGCCCGGTCAGAACCCCTACAAACCCCTGCTCACCCGGGTCATCACCGCTGCCCTGGCGGCGGAGGGAGTGACCATCCCCTGCGGGGTGGACGTGCTGCTGACCACCGACGAGGGCATCCGGGAGATTAACCTGGAGCAGCGGCAGATCGACGCGGCCACGGACGTGCTCTCCTTCCCCATGCTGGAGCTGGCCCCCGGCACGCCCCCCGACGGTACCGGGGAGGACGAGCTGGACCCGGAGACCGGCCTGTGCCCCCTGGGGGACATGGTGATCTCCGTGGAGCGGGCCAAGGCCCAGGCGGCGGAGTTCGGCCACAGCCTGGAGCGGGAGCTGGCCTATCTGGCCGTCCACTCGGTGCTCCACCTGCTGGGCTATGACCACCTGGACGAGGGGCCCCAGAAGGCCCGGATGCGGGCCAGGGAGGAGGCCATTCTGGAAGAGCTGGGGGTCACCCGGGACCACTTCGACGAGAAGCTCAATGCTCCCCTGGCCCCGGCGGCATCTGACGAGGTGCCCGTCAAACGCTGCGGCATGATCACCCTCTGCGGCCGGCCCAACGTGGGCAAGTCCACCCTCACCAACGCCCTGGTGGGGGAGAAGGTGGCCATCGTCAGCAACAAGCCACAGACCACCCGCAACCGCATCTGCGGGGTCCTCACCCGGGGGGAGAACCAGTTCGTCTTTCTGGACACCCCGGGCCTCCACCGGGCTTCCACCCGGCTGGGGGACTACATGGTGGATGTGGTGAAAAAGAGCGTGGCCGACGTGGACGCCGTGATGCTCCTGGTGGAGCCCATCCCCAACGTGGGCGGCCCCGAGCGGGAGCTCATTGAGCAGATCAAGAAGCTGGGGGCCCCGTCGGTGCTGGTCATCAACAAGATTGACACCGTGGAAAAGCCCCAGCTGCTGGCGGTGATGGAGGCCTACAGCAAGGTCCACGACTTCACTGCCATCGTGCCCATCTCCGCCAAGCGCCGGGACGGACTGGAGGAGCTCTTGGACCTGCTGGCCACCTTCCTGCCCGAAGGGCCCCAGCTCTTCCCCCGGGATGCCATCACCGACCAGCCCGAGCGGCAGATCTGCGGGGAGATCGTCCGGGAGAAATTACTGTACTGCCTGGACAAGGAGATCCCCCACGGCACGGCGGTGGAGGTGACCAAGTTCTCCGAACGGGACAACGGCATGCTGGACCTGCATGTGACGATCTATTGTGAAAAGGCCTCCCACAAGGGCATCATCATCGGCAAGCAGGGGAGTATGCTGAAAAAGATCTCCACCATGGCCCGGGAGGACGTGGAGCGCTTCATGGGCACCAAGGTCTATTTGGAAACCTGGGTGAAGGTGAAGGAGAACTGGCGGGACAACCTGAACCTCATCCGCACCTTCGGATTTGACGAGCGGGAGTGAGGGGCAAGATTTGCCGGGAATAACGGGGCCGGTCTGCTGTCAGGCTAAGAGAAAGCAACCTGACAGGAGGGATGGCCATGACATCCAAGCAATTATGGGACCTGTTTTATCAGACGGGTCTGCCGGAACTGTACTGCCTGGCCCGCCGCCGGGACCGGCAGGAGGCCAGACAGGCGGCGAAGAGAGGGAGAGACCATGCGCCTGACCACCCAGGGGATCGTCCTGCGGGAGACCAACTATAAAGAGGCCGACAAAATCCTCACCGTCCTCACCCGGGACTTTGGCAAGCGGACAGTAAAAGCCCGGGGCTGCCGGCGCAAGACCAGCAAGCTCACCGCAGCCAGCCAGCTGCTGGTGTACTCGGAGATGACCCTGTACGAGCGGGGGGAGTTCACCACCCTGACGGAGGCCGACCCCCTGCAGCAGTTCTGGGGGGTGCGGCAGGACCTGGACAAGCTGGCCCTGGCCTCCTACTTTGCAGAAGTCACCGAGGCCGCCGCCCAGGAGGGGGAGCCCTGCCCGGAGGTCCTCTCCCTGCTGCTCAACTGTCTGTATGCCCTGGACAAGCTGGAAAAACCCTTGGCCCAGGTGAAGGCGGTCTTTGAGCTGCGGCTGCTGTGCCTCATGGGCTACGCGCCGCTGCTGGATGCCTGCGCCGTGTGCGGGGTGCCGGAGCCGGTGTCGGCCCGGCTGAACCTGTCCCAGGGGGTCCTCCACTGCGCTGCCTGCCGGCAGGAGGTGGGGGGCGGGGTGGCCATGCCCCTGTCCCCCGGGGCCCTGGCGGGGGCCCGGTACATCGTGGGCAGTGACCCCAAGCACCTCTTCTCCTTTTCCCTGGGGGAAGAGGGCTTGCGGCAGCTGGGGGAGGCCACGGAGGCCTTCCTCATGACCCAGCAGGAGCGGGGCTTCCGCACCCTGGACTATTACAAGCAGGTGACTTGGCGTCCCCCCCAGGCGGGAGGATGAGGGGGGGGAGGGAGCCACCCTCCGGGGGTCCGCTGCCGCAGGGGCCTGGGCTTTCTCTGGAGAAAGCCCAGACGAAAGAGCACCAAAGGGCGCTGCCCTCTGGACTCCCGCTCAGGGGAGGAGGTTCCTCCCCCGAGCCCCCCTTCTCTGGTTTGCAGAGACTGGGAGGGGATTGTTCTTTTGTCTTTGACGGGCCTGCGGCCCACACAGCGCCAGGCTCCTAAGCGAGCCGCCGACCGGCTTGGCGGCTGGCGACGTTGGACGGTACCCTTCGGGCGGCGACGATAGAGGGAAATCCGAACTTTGTGGTCGAGACCAACAGAGAAAGTAAAAGGTAAAATGATTTGGCGTTTTGCGCCATGCAGAGGAGCGACAAAAAAAGCGTCGCAGACTTCCAGCGCCCGCAGGCGCTGGAATGGAATCAAATGCATTTTTTCGCCGGCTTCGCCGGGGAAAAAATACTTCTCAGCCCACAAGTGTGCGGCCCCAACGGGGCCGTGCGCGCAGGGGGCTGCTATCCCCCAATTTTTGAAGCCCGGCGGGTTCAAAAATTCTTTAAGGAGTTATATTGTGGATTTATTTGAGAAATCGATTGAGACTTTGGAGCTGCCCAGAGTGTTGGCCCTCTTGGCCGACCAGGCAGTCACCCAGGAGGGCAAAGACAAGGCCCTCCGCCTGCGGCCGGAGACCGATCCCGACGAGGTCTCCCGCCTGCTGAAAGAGACCACCGCTGCCGCCGACAAAATGGTCCTCCGGGGCAGCCCGTCCTTTACCGGCGTGCGCCCGGTGGCCGGGTCCCTCCAGCGGGCCGACATGGGCGGCAGCCTGAACACCAGAGAACTGCTGGACATCGCCGCCGTCCTGGCCGCCGCCCGCTCTGCCAAGGACTACGGCGACGGCGACGAGGGGGAAAAGACCCCCATCGACGTCTTCTTCCATGCCCTGCACCCCAACCGCTTTCTGGAGGACAAGATCACCGGCTCCATCGTGGGGGAGGGGGAGATCGCCGACTCGGCCAGCCCCGAGCTGGCCTCCATCCGCCGCCACATGCGGGCCACCGAGAGCAAGGTGCGGGACATCCTGCAAAAGATCATCTCCTCCTCCCAGGCCAAGTACCTCCAGGAGAGCATCATCACCCAGCGCTCGGGGCGGTATGTGGTGCCGGTGAAGTCGGAGTTTAAGAACGAGATCCCCGGCCTGGTCCACGACCTGTCCGGCTCGGGCTCCACCTTCTTCATTGAGCCCATGGGGGTGGTCAAGGCCAACAACGAGCTGCGGGAGCTCCAGGCCAAGGAGGAGAAGGAGATTGACCGCATCCTGGCAGAGCTCTCCGCCGAGGCCGCCTCCTTCCGGGAGGACATCAACCTCAACTACGACCTGCTCATCCGCCTGGACAGCATCTTCGCCCGGGCCAAGCTCTCCGGGCGCATGGGGGCCATGGAGCCGGGCCTGTCCCGGAAGGGCCTGCGCCTGCGCAAGGCCCGCCACCCCCTGCTGGACCCCAAGACCGCCGTGGCCAACGACCTGGAGCTGGGGGAGAACTTTGACACCCTGGTCATCACCGGCCCCAACACCGGCGGCAAGACGGTGACCTTGAAGACCATCGGTCTGCTCACCCTCATGGCCCAGTGCGGCCTGCACATCCCCGCTGCCGACGGCAGCGTGGTGAAGGTCTGCCGGCGGGTGCTGGCGGACATCGGGGACGAGCAGTCCATTGCCCAGTCCCTGTCCACCTTCTCCTCCCACATGAGCAACATTGTGGGCATGCTGGCCGAGACCGACCAGGAGACCCTGATCCTGTTTGATGAGCTGGGGGGCGGCACGGACCCCGTGGAGGGGGCCGCCCTGGCCGCCGCCATCATCGAGCACGCCCGGGGCCTGGGGGCCCTGGTGGCCGCAACCACCCACTATGCCGAGCTGAAGGTCTATGCCATGACCACCCCCGGCGTGGAGAACGCCTCCTGTGAGTTCGATGTGGAGACCCTGGCACCTACTTACCGCCTCCTGGTGGGCATTCCCGGCAAATCCAACGCCTTTGCCATCTCCAAGCGTCTGGGGCTGCCCGAGGAGATCATCCAGCAGGCCAACGCCCGGGTGAGCGCCGAGAACATCCGCTTTGAGGACGTGCTGACCCA
>DXEA01000051.1 GCA_019115225.1 Candidatus Evtepia faecigallinarum | reverse complement strand
GAGTCCCTGTGCGACCAGCGGGTGCTGGAGCGCCTGGCAGGGGAGGAGCGCCGGTCCTACGGCATCAGCCTGCTGTCCATGGCCAGTGAAAAATACCCCCGGGCCCCCGGCACCACCTCTGTCTCCAACGGGGGCAGAAACATCGCCCGGCGCATCGAGGCCATCGTCCGCTTCAAGACCTACCCCAGGGGTATGGCCCTGGCCTCCTGCTGCATCACCCTCCTGCTGCTGGTCACCTGCCTGACGGGGAGGGCGGCGGAGCCGTCCCAAGGGAACGCCACAGGCGACTGGTCCCAGACCAGGACCCTGGCTGCCGCCCGCCTGAACCGCTGCACCACCGTGGCCGGGGCGGTGGACACCTACGCCAAGGGTTTGGCCGGGGGCAGCCGCCTGACCCTCATGGCCGCCTCCCCGGCAAACACCCGGATGGACCTCACGGAGGAATACCGCCGGTGGGGCGACCAGTTCTCCCTGCTGGAAGGGGAAAAACTGCCCTTCTACCTGGTGGACATGCATTCCGCGCAGGCCCCGGTAAAAGGGGAGGGGACCACCGCCTGCACCTTCACCAAGGAAAGCTACGGTCTGTGCCGGCTGCGGGAAGAGGCCGACGGCAGCACCACCGCCCTCCTGGTCCTGGCCGTGGAGGAGGAAGGCGGTTTGGACCGGCCGGGCCTGCTGGTCTGTCCCATCCGGGTCTGCCGGGAGGCCGGTCAGGGCTATGTGGTGGAGCAGACCGGCGAGCGCACCCTGTATCTGTCCACGGTGTCCGGCAGCTTTTACAGCCCGGACATGGGCTATCCCTTCCTGCCGGCGGACAAAACCTATCAGGCCCAGGGGGAGAGCGGCCAGGGGCAGGCAGCCCTCCAGCTGGTCTACGCCCCCGAGAGCTGGGCCGAGCTGGAACAGCCCCCGGACCATGACAAAACCGACTGGATCTGCTGGCGCAGCCATCAGGTGACCTATACCTTTGCCGGCACAGCGGAGGACCGGGAAAGCCTGACCACCCTGGCCCTCCAGGCCATGCCGGTGGCATCGGGGGAGGAGGCAGACTTTTCCGCCCTGGATATCCTTGGCCCCATGGCCCCCGGTTCCGTGGGCAGCAGCAGCAACGGTGCCCACTATTCCTGCATCTCCATAGACGAAGGATGGGGCGGGAAGCTCACCTGCAAGGACAGCGCCGCCTGTGACGTGACGGACGGCCTGCCGGACGCCTTTGCCCTGCGGGTCTTCTGGAACGGCCAGGTCCGGGAGACCATGACCCTGAAGGAGGCGGCAGACGATGGAGTATAGAAAAGCAGCGGATGCCTTTGCCCTGGCGGGATCGGGCTATCTCTTCCTGTATTTTAACGTTAACTTGCTCACCTTGGATATGATCCCCAACTGGGTCTGCTATGTCTTTCTCCTCCTGGCCATCCGGGAGGCCGCCCCCCTGGTACCCTCCTTGAACCTCCTGCGCCTGCTGGGAATCCTGCTGGGGGTGTGGGAAGGGTTCCTCTGGGTGAGCACGGCCCTGAATGTATCGCTGGCTTTGCCCCTGGTGGAGGTGCTGGTGGACGTCATGGCCATCTATTTCCACTACCAGTTCCTCACCGACCTGGCCCGCCTGGCCGCCCGGCTGAAGCTGACCGAGCAGGAGAAGCTGCGGAATCTGTGCACGGCGATGGTGATCCTCATCACCCTCATGGCCCTGCCGGTGAACTGGCAGGCGCATGTCCTGCTGGCCCTGCCCATGGCCCTGGCGGGGGTGGTGGCCGGCCTGTGGGTCTGCATCCTGTTCTTCCGCTTCCGCCGGCAGCTGCTGGTGCGGGGGAGGGTTTAAGAAAAACACAAGAGGACCGAAGCGATCCGCTTCGGTCCTCTTGCGTTGAGAGACGTATTTTATGAGAGGAAGATATCGGTTACTTCAAAAAAGCCTCCAGCTCCTTCTTGGACTTCACCCCCACAGACATGTCCACCGGCTTGCCGTCCCGGAAGAGTAGCAGGGTGGGGATGGCGGAGATCTGGTACCGCTGGGCCAGCTCGGGGACCTCGTCTACGTTGACCTTGCCGAAGGCGATCTCAGGGTGCTCCTGGGCCAGCTCCTCCACCACGGGGGAGAGCATGGAGCAGGGCCCGCACCAGGCGGCCCAGAAATCGACGAGGACGGGGGCGGAGGACTGTGCCACCTGCTGGTCGAAGTTTTCTAAATTGATATTGGTCACTGCCATGATGATAAGCTCCTTTCCGTTCTGTTTGTTCATTTCTTGGCTATAGCATATCCCAAAAGAAGGGGTTTTACTGTGATCAAGACACAAAAGTTCGGAAACTTTGTCCGCAAGAGGGGGATTTTGCCCCTTGGGTCTGGATATGCCCGCCGTTACGTCCGCTTTTTTCCATCGCCGCCGGCAGCGGCGCCCGGCCGCCCCGCCGGCGGGAAAGAAGAAAGAGCTGCCGGCAGCACCGGCAGCCCGATTTTTTGCATCACTGCGCCAAAAAGTCCTCCAGCTCCTGCTTGGACTTCACTCCCACAGACGCATCCACCGGCTTGCCGTCCCGAAAGAGCAGCAGGGTGGGGATGGCGGCCACCTGATAGCGCACAACCAGCTCGGGGGCCTCATCCACATTGATTTTGCCAAAGGTGATTTCGGGGTGTTCCCGGGCCAGCTCCTCCACCACAGGGGACAGGGCAGTACATGGCCCGCACCAGGCCGCCCAGAAGTCCACCAGCACCGGGGCCTGGGCCTGGGTCACCTGCTGGTCAAAGTTTTCCGTGGTGATGTTGGCGATCGCCATCGTCAGCACTCCTTTCCGGTTTCAGCGCGATTTGTTGTTTTCAGCATACGCCGTTTCCCTCCATTTTACTGTGATATGGGCACCAAAGTGACCGTTATTTTTCCCGGGCCAGGACCAGGGGCCATTTTTTGCGCTGCTTCACGGCCTTTCTTCCCCCTTTTGCCGGGCCTGGGCCACCGCCTTGCGATAGGGGGCGATCATGGCCTCGGCCATCTTCCCCCTGGCCTGCTTCTGCACGGCGGGGATGGCCAGCAGCCCGCCCACCAGCCGCATCTGCCAAAGGCGGGCCTTTTGCTTCTGGGGGAAGTCATACAGCTTGTGCTGCTTGTAAAACTTGTGGTCGGCCTTCATCAGCCCCTGCATCCCATAGATGAGGTCCCGGAAGATCTTCTGTCCCCCCACGCCGTAGAAATTGGCCGGGCGGGAGAGCCCCTTGTCCAGGGCAAAGGCCAGCTGCTCCGCCAGAGCCCCCAGGGGGGCGGCGGGGTCCTCCTCGTCGGTGACCACGCCGGCCAGATAGTTCCCGCCCACCTCAGCCCGGGCCTCCAGGACGGTGCGCAGGTTGTGCTCATAGCGGTAGTCGCCGCTGATGAGATAGGCAATGGGCTTGCCGTGGGTCACGGCCCGGTGGCCGTTGCAGAACTGCCGGTCATCAAAGCATTTGAAGCTGGAGTGGGTGTAGTGGCCGGCGATGGTGAAGGCATACACAAAGGCGTCGGCCGACTGGATGGTCTGGCGCAGAAAGGTCTCAAAGCCGTCCTTCCACACGCAGGCGCCGGTGACGGCGCAGTGGAGGCAGCCCAGACACCCCCCTTTGAAGGGGAACCGGCGGATGTTTGCGATCCGGGCAGGGTAGGGCAGGGCGGCCTGGAAGTCGGCGATCATGTTGGCCAGGTTCCGGTCCTCCGGGGCGCAGTTGGTGACGATGACCACCTCCTTGCCCGCCCGCTTGGGGACGGGGGACAGGACGGGCTCATAGACGGTCCGCGCCCGGGGGGGAGCCTGGACAGGGGCCGGCAGGAAGGGGCCGTGCTGGCAGGTGAAGAGCAGCTGGTCAAAAAACAGTGCCGCCTCCCTGCGCCCCTGGGGGGAGAGGAGGTCCTCCATGTCTGCCGACAGCCCCCGCACCACCCGCATACCCAGCCCGGCGCAGGTCTCCTCCACATACCGGTGGGCGGTCACGTCATAGAAGTGCTTGGAGGTGGTGATCTGACTGGCAAACTTGCCGGACAGGTCCATGCCGTCGGCCTGGATGAGCTCAAAGAGGCGGTGGAGCTGATAGGGGGCCAGAAAGGTGTAGACAGGGTAGCAGAAGAGCACCAGCTCGGCCTGCTCCATGGCCTGCCGCAGGGGGGAGAGGTCCTCCTCCAGTCTCTTGATGCGCTGGGCCACGGGCAGGAAGGAGAACTGGTGCTCCGGGTGCAGGGCCTGGAGATAGAGCGCCGTGTGGACAGTGGCGGAACGAGCCCCTTTGGGGCTGCCGTTGAGCACGAGGATTTTCATAGCAATACCTTCTTTAACTGGGGACAGAAGGTCCCCGGGTTTGCTTCCACTATAGCAAGGCCCCGGGCCACCGTCAAGGGGGCGGGTCTACGCAGCGTAGGTTGTGCCCAAAGGCCGGACCTGCTATCATAGGCGGCAGACAAGGAAAAAGGAGAGAACATCATGGATCGCTATGTAACGGGAAGCACCATCAAAACCCTGCGGGAGCAGCGCCGGCTGACCCAGGCCCAGCTGGCAGAAAAGGTGGCCGTGAGCCCCAAGGCAGTCTCCAAGTGGGAGACGGGTAAGGGCCTGCCGGACATCTCCCTGCTGGAACCCCTGTCGGCGGCGCTGGGGGTCTCGGTCCTGGAGCTGCTCTCCGGGGCCACGGTGGTCAATGGCAACAAGGGGGGCAACCTGCTGCGGACCAAGCTGTATGTCTGCCCCGTCTGCGGCAACGTGATCCACGCGGCAGGGGCGGCGGTGGTCAGCTGCTGCGGGGTCTCCCTGCCCGCCCTGGAGGCGGAGGCGTGGGACGAGGACCATCCGGTGACCATCCAGCCGGTGGAGGACGAGCAGTTTGTCACCGTCCGCCACCCCATGACCAAGGACCATTACATCTCCTTCCTGGCCTATGCCGGCTGGGATAAGTTCCAGCTGGTCAAGCTCTACCCCGAGGGCAGCGCGTCCTGCCGGTTCCGCTTCCAGGGCGGCGGCCTGTTCTATCTCTACTGCAACCGCCACGGGCTGATGAAGCAGAAGGTGTGACGGGTTTCCCTTGTGATTTCCGGGAAAGTGTGGTAAAATAAACTGCTTTACAGAACGAAAACTGTCTGACCCACCAAAAGAGGAGGGAGTGCGTCATGGAAAGAACCTTTGCCCTGAAGGGCCATGTGATCTATACGCCCGCCTGCGGCCGGCTCGCCCTGCACCCGGACAGCTATCTGGTCTGTGAGGAGGGGAAGGTGGCGGGGATTTTCAAAACCCTGCCCGCCCACTGGCAGGGGGTGCCCGTCCACGACCACGGCGACAAGCTCATCCTCCCCGGTCTCATCGACCTCCACGTCCACGCCAGCCAGTATGCCTACCGGGGCCTGGGGATGGACCTGGAGCTGCTGGACTGGCTGTCCGCCAACGCCTTTCCCGAGGAGGCCAAGTTCGCCGACCCGGCCTATGCCCAAAGGGCGTATGGGATTTTTGTCAAAGCCCTGACCCGCAGCGCCACCACCCGGGCCTGCGTCTTTGCCACCCTCCACCGTCCGGCCACCCTGCACCTGATGGCCCTGCTGGAGGAGGCGGGCCTGCCCTGCCTGGTGGGCAAGGTGAACATGGACCGCAACAGTCCCGACATCCTGCGGGAGACCACGGAGACCTCCCTGGCCGAGACCCGCCGCTGGCTGGAGGAGAGCGTAGAATTTTCCCTCGTCCGCCCCATCCTCACCCCCCGCTTCACCCCCAGCTGTACAGACCAGCTCATGGCCGGCCTGGGTCAGCTCCAGCGGGAGTTTTCCGTGCCCATGCAGTCCCATTTGTCAGAAAATCTCTCTGAGATCCAGTGGGTCCGTGAGCTGTGCCCCGGTACGTCCTGCTATGGGGAGGCCTATGCCCGGTTCGGCCTCTTCGGCGGCCCCTGCCCCACGGTGATGGCCCACTGCGTCTGGAGCGGACCGGAGGAGCGGGCCCTGATGAAGGAGCAAGGGGTCTTTGTCGCCCACTGTCCCCAGTCCAACATGAACCTGTCCTCCGGCATCGCCCCCATCAAGGGGTATCTGCAAGAGGGGCAGCAGGTGGGCCTGGGCACCGACGTGGCCGGCGGGGCCCATCTGTCCCTCTTCCGGGCCATGACCGAGGCCATCCAGTGCTCCAAGCTCCGCTGGCGGCTGGTGGACCAGGACACCCCCGCCCTCACCCTGCCGGAGGTCTTGTATCTGGCCACCAAGGGCGGCGGGAAATTCTTTGGTCAAGTGGGCAGCTTCGAGCCCGGCTATGACTTTGACGCCATCGTCCTGGACGACAGCGCCCTGCCCACCACCTGGCCCTGCACCCTGGCCCAGCGGCTGGAGCGATTGGTCTATCTCTCCGACGGCCAGCCTGTGGCCAAATACGCCGCCGGCCGCCGGCTGTTCTGAAAAAAACAAAAAACGGACGGGAACCGCCAGAAAGAAGGGGTTCCCGTCCGTTTTTTCCTGGGGAAAGATGACGGCCATAGAGACAGGCCGCCGGGGAATAGACTTAGCACAGGAGGTGCTGCCTATGATTTCCGTGATCCTGCTGCTGCTCAACACCTTATGTGTGCCTCTGCGGCTGGGGAATGGGGGTTCCTTTCCCCGGCCCCTGAAGGCAGAGGAGGAGCGGGAATACCTGGCCCGCTATGCAGCGGGGGACCTGGAGGCCCGGAACAAGCTGGTGGAACACAACCTGCGCCTGGTCTCCCACATACTGAAGAAATACTACGTCCAGTCCGGGGACCAGGACGACCTGATCTCCATCGGCACCATCGGGCTCATCAAGGGGATCTCCACCTTCAAGCCCGACAAAAAAGTCCGCCTGGCCACCTACGCCAGCCGGTGTATTGAAAATGAGATCCTCATGTACTTCCGCAGCCAGCGCAAGTACCAGGGTGAGGTCTCCCTGTCGGACTCCCTGGACGCCGATCCGGAGGGCAACGCCCTGTCCCTCATGGACGTCATCAGCGTCGATGACGACATGCTGGAGAATCTGGACGCCCGGGACTCCTGCGTCAAAGTCCGCCGCTGCGTCCAGCACTGCCTGACGGACCGGGAGGCAAAGGTCATCACCCTCCGCTACGGTCTGGACGGCGAAGCCCCCCGCACCCAGCGGGAGATCGCCGCTGCCTGCGGCATCAGTCGGTCCTATGTATCCCGCCTGGAAAAAAAGGCCCTGAGCAAGCTGCGGGAAGAAATGGAAAAATAAAGGAAGCAGAAAAGCGCAGAGCCCGGAGGTTTTGAAAAACCTCCGGGCTCTGCGCTGCTATTGGAAAGGATCAAGTCCGCAGAGCGATCTCATGGCGCTTGGGGCCGGTGGAGACGATCTTGATGGGCACCTGGATCTCCTGTTCCAAAAAGTCCACATAGGCCTTGGCCTCAGCGGGCAGGTCCTCATAGCGGGTGATCCCCCGCACGTCGCACTTCCAGCCGGGCAGGGTGGTAAAGACGGGCTTGGCCTTCTCCAACAGGGCGGGGACGGGGAAGTCCTTGGTCACCTGGCCGTCGATCTCATAGCCGGTGCACACGGGGATCTCGTCCAGATACCCCAGCACGTCCAGGCAGGTCAGGGCCACCTGGGTGGCCCCCTGGATCATGCAGCCGTAGCGGGTGGCCACGGTGTCAAACCAGCCCACCCGGCGGGGCCGGCCGGTGGTGGCGCCGAACTCACCCTTGTCGCCGCCCCGGCGGCGCAGCTCGTCCCCGGCAGGGCCCAGGAGCTCACTGACAAAGGGCTCGGTCTGGGACCCCACGCAGGAGGAATAGGCCTTGGAGACGCAGATGATCTCTTTCAGCGCCGTGGGGGGCACCGGCGCTCCCACGCAGCCAAAACCGGCCAGGGTGTGGGAGGAGGTGGTCATGGGCACGATGCCCAGGTCGGGGTCCTTCATGGCCCCCAGCTGGCCCTCCAGCAGGATCTGCTTGCCCTGCTGCACGGCCTGGTGCAGGAAGGCCACCGCATCCCCCACATAGGGGCGGATGATCTCTCTCAGGTCCAGCAGCTCAGCGAAGAGGGCGCCGGCATCCACCGGGGGTTTTTGATACATGGTCTGGAAGAGAATGTTCTTGATGGCCACGGCATGGTCCAGCTTTTCTCTCAGCCGGTCCTCGTGGAAGAGGTCACAGACCTGGATGCCGATTTTGGCATATTTGTCAGAATAGAAGGGGGCGATGCCGCTCTTGGTGGAGCCGAAGGCATGTCCGCCCAGCCGGGCTTCCTCATAGGTATCCTGGAGCACATGATAGGGCAGCAGCAGCTGGGCCCGCTCCGAGACGATCAGGTTGGGGGCGGGGACCTCGGCCTGGACCAGGCCGGTGAGCTCATCGGCCAGCTTGCGGATGTCCAGGGCCACCCCGTTGCCGATGACGTTGGTAATGTGGGCGTAGAAAACGCCGGAGGGCAGGGTGTGCAGGGCGAAACGGCCATAGTCATTGATGATGGTGTGGCCGGCATTGGCCCCCCCTTGGAACCGGACGACGATGTCCGAATGTTCTGCCAGCAAGTCCGTAATCTTTCCCTTTCCCTCGTCGCCCCAGTTGGCGCCGACAATCGCTTTTACCACAGAGATCCCCTCCTAAAAACATATCCGCGCCGGTGTGTTCCGGCCGCCAGACCCCGGCGGGCAGCCCGCAGGGTTTGAAAAAATACAACTAATTATAATCCTGGGTATTTGAAGATGCAAGAGGGGAGGGGAAAAATTTCATCTTCTTTTTCCCTATGGGAAGGGAAGGTTGCCTCTTTACATTCGCAATTTAACTTGCTAAAATAGAAAAGCAGTAGAGCCGAAAGGAGGGGTCTCCCATGAAGCAGACCACCAAAGACGAGCAAGACCTGCTCTACGAAAGTCTTTTGCAGCTCAACAGCGTGGAGGAATGCCGCCAGTTCCTGGCGGACCTCTGTACCGTTACGGAGCTCAAGGCCATGGGCCAGCGGCTGGAAGTGGCCATGTACCTGCGGGAGGGCCTGATCTATCAGGACATCCTAAAGCGCACCGGGGCCAGCAGCGCCACCATCAGCCGGGTCAACCGCTGCCTGCAATACGGCGCGGGGGGCTATCAGGCCGTCCTGCCCCGGCTGGACGAGCTGTGGCAGGGGAGAAGAAAGCCGTGAACGGATGGGACGCACGCTACGGTCCTCTGGCCGGGTGCTACGACGCCATGACGGAGGACGTGAACTATCCCGCCTGGGCGGATTTTTTGGAAAAACTTTTTGCCCGCCAGCCCCGGCCCGTCCACACGGTGCTGGACCTGGCCTGCGGTACGGGGACCATGTCCTGGCTGCTGGCCCGGCGGGGCTATGAGGTCATCGGGGTGGACATTTCCCCGGATATGCTGGCTGTGGCGGCGGAGAAGGACCCTGCCGGCGTGGCAGAGCCCCCCATTTTCCTCTGCCAGGCCATGGAGGATCTGGACCTGTACGGCACCGTAGACGCCTGCGTGTGCCTGCTGGACAGCGTCAACCACGTCACCCGGGCCGACCTGCTCCAGCGGGCTTTCCGGCGGGTGCGGCTGTTTCTGGAGCCGGGGGGGCTGTTTGTCTTTGACGTCCACACCCCGGCCCACCTGGAGAGTCTGGACGGGGGGATGTTCCTGGACGAGACCGAGGACGCCTATTGCGTCTGGCGCACAGACTACGACCCCCGGCGGAAGATCTGCACCTATGGCATGGATGTCTTCCACCGCCAGGGGGACCTGTGGCGCCGGGAGGAGGAGGTCCACGAAGAGCGGGCCTACACCCCGGAGGAATTGACGGACCATCTCATCCGGGCAGATTTTGTAGACATTCGCCAATACGGCGAGCGCAAGCTCCGGCGGCCCAAGGAAGGGGAGGCGCGGCTGTTTTTCACCGCCCGC
This sequence comes from Candidatus Evtepia faecigallinarum, assembly GCA_019115225.1. GTDB lineage: Bacteria > Bacillota > Clostridia > Oscillospirales > Oscillospiraceae > Evtepia > Evtepia faecigallinarum. The sequence continues at coordinate 1,228 of DXEA01000051.1, read as the reverse complement.
AAGCCGGAGGAAATTTCAAAGTGAGTGAGGCATAGCATGGATTATATTGTACGAATGATCGCCAAAGACGCTCCCATCAAGGCCATGGCCATCCAGGGCAGAGACCTGGTCCAGCGGGCCCGGGAGATCCACCACACCCAGCCCGTGGCCACGGCGGCCCTGGGGCGCACCCTGCTGGGGGCCTCCATGATGGGCCAGCAGCTGAAGGAGGAGGACGGCTCCGTCACCCTGCGGGTGAGCGGCGGCGGCCCTCTGGGGAACATTCTGGCGGTCTCAGACAGCCAGGGCAACGTCCGGGGCTATGTGCAGAACGGCCAGGTGGACCTCCCTCTGAACGCTCAGGGCAAGCTGGACGTGGGCCAGGCCGTGGGCACCGGCGGCAGTCTGACGGTCATTAAGGATCTGAGATTGAAGGAGCCCTATGTGGGCACCATCCCCCTGGTCTCCGGGGAGATCGCCGAGGACATCACCGCCTACTTTGCCGAAAGCGAACAGATCCCCACCGCCTGTGCCCTGGGGGTGCTGGTGGACCGGGACCTGTCCGTGGCAGCGGCGGGGGGCTACCTCATCCAGCTGCTGCCCGGGGCCGATGACAAGGTCATCGACAGCATCGAGGCGGGCATCGCCCGGGCCGGCCAGGTGACCGCCCAGCTGAGCCAGGGGGTCAGCGCCGAGGACCTGTTAAAGCTGGTTCTGGCAGACTTCGACCTGGAACTTTTGGAAAAAGCCCCCGTGGAGTACCGCTGCTATTGCAGCCGGGAGCGGATGCGCTCGGCCCTGGCCAGCATGGGCCGGGAGGAGCTGAGCAGCCTCATCGCCGAGCAGGGCCGGGCGGAGATGACCTGCCAGTTCTGCGACGCCGTCCACGTCTTTGAAAGAGAGGAACTGGAAGAACTGCGGGACAACTTATAAGGCAGATTTTCGGGCAGCCGGCGGGGCATTTTGCCGTCCGGTTCCGGAAAAATGCCCGCCGCCCGACAGAAAAATTTCCGGGGGAAGGGGAGGGAAAACCCTTGGGCGCCAAGGGTTTTCCCCGCTGCCTCTTCGGAGGAGAACGGGGGAGAAAAAAGAAAAATAAAAAATTGGAAAAAAGCCCTTGACAAATGGGGGGGTCTTAGCTATAATAAGCTTCGCTGCTTGAGAGACGCGACAGCGCGGCCCACCAAACAGCACGACGGGAGCATAGCTCAGCTGGGAGAGCACATGCCTTACAAGCATGGGGTCACAG
>DXEA01000050.1 GCA_019115225.1 Candidatus Evtepia faecigallinarum | reverse complement strand
CTGCCTCCTTGGTAATTTGGTTGGTGTGTGTTTTTTCCATTTTACCAGATTTGTGCTCTCCTGTGAGCCCTTTTCCTTTTTGTTGCACTTGATAGTATAATCCGCCCCAGAGAAAGCCCAAGCCCCCGCGGGAGCGGCCCCCGGAGGGTGGCACCCTCCACCGGCCCTCCCCACCCGGTGGGGTCCGGGGCCCCCCGCGGCAGCGCCCCCTGCGGGCCGCCCCCGCGCTGGCAGCGCGCCCCCCGCGGCAGCGCCCCCCTGGCCAATTCCCGGCACAAAAAAACTCCCCCCGCCCGGCCAAGCGCCGGGTCAGGGGAAGTCAGGGGGAACGGAGCTCAGGCCAGAAGGGTCTCCAGCCGGGCGCGGATAAGCTTCATGAGCTGGCCGTTGGAGGGCATTTCCTTCAGGTCCTTGGGATCGCACAGGGAGGCCAGATCCTCTGACAGATAGCCCTCCTCAAAGACATCCAGGCCGGCCTGGTTCAGACAGTCGGCATAGCGGACCAGGTCGGCATTGCCGTCCAGCTCGCCCCGCTTCTTCAGGGCGCCCGCCCAGGCGGCGATGGTGGCCAGGGGGTTGGAGGAGAGCTCCTCCCCCTTCTGGTGCCGGCGGTAGTGGTCGGTGATGGTGCCGTGGGCGGCTTCATACTCGAAGTTGCCGTCGGGGCTGACCAGCACGCTGGTCATCATGGGCAGGGAGCCCGAGGCGGCGGCGATGAGGTCGCTCATCACGTCGCCGTCGTAGTTCTTACAAGCCCAGATCATGCCGCCCTCGGAGCGGATGACCTTGGCGGCCACGTCGTCGATGAGGGCGTAGCGGTAGGTGAGGCCGGCCTTTTGGAACTTGTCGGCAAACTCCTCGTCAAAGACCTTCTGGAACAGGAGCTTGAAGGTCTGGTCATAGTCCTTGGAGATGGTGTCCTTGGTGGAGAACCACACATCCTGGCCCACCTCCAGGGCGTAGGTGAAGCAGCAGCGGGCGAAGGAGAGGATGGAGTCATCCCGGTTGTGCATCCCCTGGAGGACGCCGGGGCCCTGGAAGTCAAAGATGGTCTGGCGGGAGGTCTCCACCCCGTTCTCGTCGGTAAAGACCATCTCGGCCTTCCCGGGGCCGGGGACCCGGTACTCCACCGCCTTATAGATATCGCCATAGGCGTGACGGGCGATGGTGATGGGCTTCTTCCAGCAGGAGACCACGGGCTTGACCTTGGACAGGAGAATGGGGGCGCGGAAGACCGTGCCGTCCAGGGCCGCCCGGATGGTGGCGTTGGGGGACTTCCACATCTTTTTCAGGTTGTACTCCTCCATGCGCTGGAGGTTGGGGGTGATGGTGGCACATTTTACCCCCACATGGTGGACCTTGATGGCCTCGGCGGCCTGGACGGTGATCTGGTCGTCGGTGGCGTCCCGGTTGGGTAGGCACAGGTCATAGTACTCTGTGTTCAGGTCCACGAAGGGGAGGATGAGCTCCTCCTTGATCATGGCCCAGAGGATACGGGTCATCTCGTCCCCATCGATCTCCACGATGGGGTTTTGCATTTTGATCTTTTCCATGGCTCCTCCTCAGGCGTTGTTCTGGGCGGCGTAGTGGTTCATCAGGCAGCCGGTGAGCAGCAGCTCCCGCTCCTCGCCCGTGGTGTTCTTGAGATACAGGGTGAGGGGTTTCACCGTCTCGCCGCAGACGGCCAGGGCGGGGAAGGTGTCGTCCCCGGCCTCCACCTTGGCTTTCACGTCGGGCACATAGATGAAGTCCCCGGGCTGGCAGGTGAACTCATCGCCCTCCGCCAGGGTGAAGGGGAGCATCCCCCAGTTGACGCAGTTGGAGCGGTAACGCTTGGTGGCGAACTCATAGCAGATGTTGGCGCAGCCCCCCAGCACCCGCTGGCAGGAGGCGGCCTGCTCCCGGGCAGAGCCGTCGCCGGGCTTGTTGGCAAAGATCACAGAGCCGATCTGGAAGGCGGCGGGGTCCAGATTTTCCACACCGGCCTTGGCCAGCACGGCCTGGACCTGGGCGGGGATGGTGCCGGCCTGCCGGGCCACATCCAGCTCGTGGGTGGCCTTGGCCCGGGGGACGTAGTCGGGGTCCCGGCGGGAGAGAGCGAAGGAGGCCAGCTTCATGGGGTTGGAGCGGTAAGAGGAGGTCTCGCCGGAGGGAATGAGCTCGTCGGTGGTGGTGACGGGGTCCCGCAGGACGGAGGCCACCTCCATGAGCAGGTTATCGGCCAGGGCGGGGATGGCGGGCCACTCGGCGATGTTGGGGCCGAACTTCAGCTCGGAGGCCGGCTGGGGCTTGCCAAAACCGAAGTACACCCGGCGGTCATAGACCTGGGCGTCGAAGGTCCGCTTGCCCTGCTTGGGCTGGACATAGTCCACCTCGGTGGCGGGGGTGAGTACGCCGTGGTTGCGGGCGGTGGCGGCGATGGACCGGGCGTCCATGAGGACCACCCCGGACAGCTGGCCGTCGCCGGGCTTGGAGCCCTCCCGGTTGGGGAAGTTGCGGGTGGTGTGGCGGATGGACAGGCCGTTGTTGGCGGGCACGTCCCCGGCGCCGAAGCAGGGACCGCAGAAGCAGGGCTTGAAGAGGGCGCCCGCCTCCAGCAGGGACTGCTGGACCCCGTTGCGGATGAGCTCTAAGTTCACCGGCACGGAGGGGGGATAGATGGACAGGGAGAAATAGCCGCTGCCCACGTCGTGGCCGTCGAGAATGGCGGCGGCCTCGGCGATGTTGTCGTACATGCCGCCGGCGCAGCCGGCGATGACCCCCTGGTCCACCACGATCTTGCCGTCCACCAATTTGTCGGTCAGGTTCAGGGTGACCTTGCCGCCGAACTGCTCGGCGGCCCGCTTCTCCACCTCCCGGAAGATATCGCCGGGGTTGGCCAGCAGTTCCCGGATGGGATAGGCCTCGGCAGGGTGGAAGGGGAGGGCGGCCATGGGCTCTACCTTGGACAGGTCAATGGTGATCATGCTGTCGTAGTAAGCACCCTCCTGGGGATGGAGGGCCTCGTAGGCCTCGGGCCGGCCGTGGATGACCAGGTACTCCTCCACCGCCCCGTCGGTCTCCCAGATGGAGGACAGGCAGGCGGTCTCGGTGGTCATCACGTCGATGCCGATGCGGTAGTCCATGGGCAGCTTGGCGATGCCGGGGCCCACGAACTCTAAGACCTTGTTCTTCACAAAGCCGTTTTTATACACTTCCCCGCACAGGGCGATGGCCACGTCGTGGGGGCCCACCCCCTGGGCGGGCTCGCCGGTGAGGTAGACCATCACCACCTGGGGGGAGGCGATGTCATAGGTGTTCTTCAAAAGCTGCTTGACGATCTCCGGGCCGCCCTCGCCCACGCCCATGGTGCCGATGGCGCCGTAGCGGGTGTGGCTGTCAGAGCCCAGGATCATCCGCCCGCAGCCGGACATCATCTCCCGGGCGTACTGGTGGATGACGGCCTGGTTGGCGGGCACGAAGTTGCCGCCATACTTGATGGCGGCGGACAGGCCAAAGACGTGGTCGTCCTCGTTGATGGTCCCGCCCACAGCGCACAGGCTGTTGTGGCAGTTGGTCATCACATAGGGGACGGGGAACTCCTTCAGGCCGCTGGCCTTGGCGGTCTGGATGATGCCCACATAGGTGATGTCGTGGGAGATGAGGCTGTCAAACTTCAGGTGGAGCTGGCCCTCCTCCTCCCGCTGGTTGTGGCGGCGGAAGATCTGATAGGCCATGGTCTTCTCCCGGTCGGCGGGAGAGGCCACCGGGGCGGGGACAGGGGCCCCGTTTTGCCAGCGGACGCCGGCGGACTGCAACGTGATCATCGTGTTATCGTCACCCTTCCTGGGAAAATTCAGCATCCCATAATCTGCATTTTTATTATAATATGGGTGAGTAAAGTATAGCACAATCTCTGCCGGAAGCAAAGGAAAAAGCATGAACTTTTGAACTTCTTGCAGGGTGACCTAAAATGCAGGAAAAAATTCTCCATATCGAGCAAAATCCCCAAAACAAATGAAAGTCAGGAATTTTTTCTTGCAGCTGTGGGGGAAGCGCGGTATAATTATTCCATCACTTATAAAATAAATGAAAGAACTGGCGGCCCCATGAGGCGGCTGCGGAAAGGGGAGGCGCGCTATGGAAGAGAAGAACAAGGCCGGCATCCTGGAACAATATACCGGTTCCCTGAGCCATCACATCGAGAAGGAATACGAGATCGACGAGCGGTATTACCGGGACGATGTCAAGCGGGGCCTGCGCAACAGCGACGGCACCGGCGTGCCCGTGGGCATCACCCGGGTGGGTTCGGTGCTGGGCTACATGATCGAGGACGGCCAGCGGGTGCCCGTGCCCGGCCAGCTGTACTACCGGGGCATCGAGCTGAGCGAGATCGTAGAGGCCCACCAGCGGGCGGGGACCTTCGGCTATGAGGAAGTGGCCTACCTGCTGCTCATGGGCTACCTGCCCTCCCGGGAGGAGATGGCCCGGTTCAACGAGATCATGAATCGCGCCCGGAAGCTGCCGGCAGGGTTTACCGAGGACATGATCATGAAAAACCCCAGCCGGAGCATCATGAACAAGCTGGCCCGGAGCGTGCTGTCCCTTTACTCTTACGACGAGAACCCCGACGACACCTCCCTGGACAACATCCTCCTGCAGTCGGTGAAGCTGGTGGGGGCCTTCCCCAGCATCGTGGCCAACGCCTATTCCGTCAAGCGCCACTACTTCCAGGGGGGCTCCCTGCACATCCACTTCCCCGTAGAGGGCCTGTCCACGGCGGAGAATTTCCTGCGCATGATCCGGCCCAACACCAAGTATACCGAGGAAGAGGCCCATCTGCTGGACATGATGCTCATGGTCCACGCCGAGCACGGCGGCGGCAACAACTCCACCTTCGTCTGCCGCGCCCTGTCCTCCAGCGGCACGGACACCTACAGCGCCATCGCCGGGGCGGTGGGCTCGCTGAAGGGTCCCCTCCACGGCGGCGCCAACGCCAAGGTCATGGAGATGTTCCACTACGTCAAGGAGAACGTGAACCCCAAGGACGACGGCTCCATCAAGGACTACCTGGCCAAGCTGCTGCGCAAAGAGGCCGGGGACAGGTCGGGCAAGCTCTACGGCCTGGGCCACGCGGTCTATACCATCTCCGATCCCCGGGCGGTGCTCCTGAAAAAGTACGCCAAGCACCTGGCGGAGGTGAAGGGCTTTGCCGAGGATTTCCAGCTGCTGGAGAAGATCGAGGAGTTCGGCATCCCCATGATCCAGGCCAAGACGGGGTCCGACACCCCCATGTGCGCCAACGTGGACATGTACTCCGGCCTGGTCTACACCATGCTGGGCATCCCCGAGGACGTCTTTACCCCCCTGTTCGCCTCGGCCCGTATCGCCGGCTGGTGTGCCAACCGCATCGAGGAAGTGGTCACCTGCCACCGGATCATGCGTCCGGCCTACCGGGCGGTGGTCAAGCGGGTCCACTACGAACCCATCAGCCAGCGGGCTCCCCACTTCAAGTTCAGCCTCTGATCCCACCGTCACAGGGCACGGCCGTCCGGCCGTGCCCTTTTTCTGTCCGGGGGATGTGTTGACAGGGGAAGCGGGATTGTGCTATCCTTACGAGAGAACCCTTTGAACGCAGCGAAAAATCATAAAAAACGACGAGAGAAAGGACGGAGCAAGATGAAAAAGTGGACACCCTGGCTGCTGACGGCATTGCTGGTCCTCTCCCTGACAGCCTGCGCCGGCGGGACGGAGGAGAAGGCGGGCATCCAGCTGGAGATCACCAAGGCCGACGGGACCGTGGAGACCATGACCACGCAGGAGCTGATGGACCTGCGCGAGACCAACGAGGTCAACTACAACACCAACTACCGGGGCTGCGAGGTCACCGTCACCGGCCCGGTGCACACGGTGGAGCAGGAGCGCTCCCAGATCTTCCAAAACATCTGGACCGACGTGGCCCACCTCACCCTGGGGGACATCCAGGACGGGCCCCATGTGGAGTTTGACATCGTCATGGGGGATGACAGCTATGCCGACTTTGACTTCACCGCCCTGGGCGAGGGGACCATGGTGACCGCCCAGGGAGAGCTGGGCGAGGCCTTTGTCTCCGTGGAGATCGACGATGCCCACGACCTGGCCCTGGTCACCCAGGAGGCCTGACCCCTTCCCGGCATCCTGCAGCAGACTGCTGCCCCCGGCCCTCTGGGCCGGGGGATTTTTTTGCGCCCGGGTCCCCCCAAAAGGGGTTTAGAAACTTTAATAACTATAAAAACCTTTTTGGGGCGTCACAAAAGGGCCCCGTCCATCGTCTTAATGAGAAAAGGTCTTTTCATGCCTGGAAGGGGAATTAAGGGATTCTTAAGAATTTCTTCATAGGCTCTTTATGGCCTCTGCCGCCTTGGTCAGGTATACTGAAATCGGAGAAAACCGCCCCACCGCCCCGTCGGGCACGGTGTGGAAGGACCTGCTGCCCGCAGCGTCGGCCCCCCTGTCGGCCCGCCGGGCGGCAGGAAAGGAGGAAGGGTCATGGACGATGGCTTTGCTGTGGTGATTCTGTTCTATCTGATGCCCCTGCTCCCCCTGGCCCTCACCTGGCGGCAGCCGCTGGGGAAGGCCATGGGCTGGATCGCCCTGGGGGAGGGGCTGAATATCCTGCTCTTTCTGTCCCTGGGGGCCCTGGTGGAGCTGCTGGGCTGGCAGTGGTACCGCTGGGGCCAGGTGAGTGTGGGGGAGATCCTGTCCTTCTGGCAGGGGGAGGCCCTGCCTGCGCCGGTGTGGATCTGGCCGGGCATCGGGGAGACCGCCCTGTTCCTGCTGGCCCGCTGGGTGGTGGACCTGGTCCGCCAGCAGGCGGCAGAGGGGGAGGGGTATCTGTGAGGGGCCGCCGGAGACGGGACCGGCCCTGGCTGGAGGCCGGGGGGATGGTCCTGCTGGCCCTTCTGGTGATGGCCGGGGCGTGGCTGTGCTGCCCCACCCCCCTCATCGGCAACCCCATCCAGACGGAGCTGCTCAGCGTCCAGGTGGCCCAGGACGGCCAGGTGTTCTGCTGGCGGCCCCGGTCGGTGGCCGAGCGCCAGCGGGCCCGGGCCATTGTGGACCATCTGGCCACGGTGGAAAAGCGCAGCACCCTCCGCCGGGCCACCCCCGCCCTGGCCCAGCGGGCAGAGCTGGTGCTGTATGTGCGCACCGAGGACTGCTATCAGACGGTGGCCCTGGGGGAGACGGCGGGCCTGGCCTGGCACCAGGACGGCCTTGGCCTGGCATCCCAGGTGCTGGGCCCCCGGGCACTGACCGACTATCTCCGCAGCCAGCTGGACGGCGGCCTGTCGTGGACCAGAGGCGCGGCGTGAGGAAGAAGCACACATTGACGGCAGGTGGGAAACCTGCTATGCTTAACGGACGGGGCCTAGCCCCCGGAAGTTAGAGATCACCTTTCCAGATCACAAAGGAGGAACCACCATGAAACAGAAAGCACTTGCCCTCGCCCTCGTCCTGGTGATGGCGTTGGCCCTGTGTGCCTGCGGCGGGGATACGACCCCGGGCACCGCAGCCCAGACCCCCGAGGGCGCCCTGTCCGGCGGCACCTGGGCCGAACGGGAGGCGGCGTTGTCCGAGCTGCAGAGCTACAACACCGACGACATGAAGGGCCCCATCCCTGCCGAGTGGACCATGCCCGAGGACTTCACCGTGGACGATAGCACCCGGGTGGAGGTCAACGGCGACAAGGTCCTCTATGGCGTCTTCGCCGACGGCTGGCTCACCAACGGCTTCACCGTGGCCACCTATGCCGACGGGACCCTCACCACCATCTATGAGTTCAAGGACGGCTTGGCCCACAGCTGGCAGCGCTTCTTCAGCCCCGACGGCAGCAAGCTGGCCATCCTCTGGAAGGCCAACGCCGATGCCGAGGACTGGAACCTGACCCTGGTGGACCTGGCCAGCGGCGAGGCCTCTGGGGTGGAGCTGCCCGATATGAGCATCAAGACCACCGTCACCGAGGAGGAGGGCGCCGAGCCCAAGGAGGTCTCCGAGGCCCCCTATGTGATCCTGTGCAAGTGGCAGGACGACAGCAACCTGATCGTGACCTCCAGCCCCCAGCAGGCTGGGGAGGGCGACCTGGTCTCCTGGGTGTACACCCTGCCTGAGGGGAAGTAAGCCGGCCATCCCGATAAAAACCCGTTTGCCCACTAGGATAGGAGGTGTCCCCATGAAAAGAAAATGGTTCATTTTGTGTCTGTGCCTGCTCTTGTCCCTGCTCCTGTGCGCCTGCCAGGACGGGGAGCAGACGGAAACGACCTCCTTTGACGGGGGCACCTGGACCCGCCTGGAGGACCGGACCCTGAATTTTGAGGAGTACGCCTACCAGAGCGAGGACGCCTACATCCCGGCCGACTGGACCCTGCCCGAGGGCACCGTGGGCGGTTTTACCCGCACGGAGGTCAAGGGAGACCTGCTGCTCTATGGCTGGTACCAGGAGACGGTGATGGACCAGGGCTTCACCGTGGCCCGATATGACGACGAGACCCTGACGCCGGTGTATACCTTCGGCGCGGGGATCACCGTGACCTGGCAGAAGTTCTTCAGCCCCGACGGCACCAAGCTGGTCTTTCCCTGGAAGGCCAGGGCGGACATCGAGAATCCGTCGGGCACGCCGGAGGAATGGCGGCTGCGGGTGGTGGACCTGGCCACCGGCCGGGAGGAGGACCTGTCCCTGCCCCCCACCGAGGAACCCACCGCCCTCCTCCTGGCCAAGTGGTTGGACAACACCACCCTGGAAGTGACGGCGGCAGGGGAGGATCTGTACGAGAATCCCCTCCAGCCGGTCTGGACCTACGCCCTGCCCACATAAACGGGGCGGACGTGGGAAAGGAGGGTTTGTCATGAAGAAACGGTACCTTTTGCCCCTTCTGGCGATGCTGCTCCTGTGCGCCTGTCAAGAGAACACCGTGGTCCCCGCCAACCCCGAGGGGACGGCGGAGGCATCCCAGACGAAGGAGCCGGCCTCCCTGCCGGCAGAGGGGTTCTGGACCCCAGTGGACGGAGAGACGGTGGACTGGACCTGGCACGGCCAGGAGCTGGTCATCCCCTATGATGAGACGGCCTTTCAGAATGCGCCGGACCGGGCGGAACTCACCGACCCGGAGAGTCTGCGGATGCGGGAGGCCATCCAGGTCACCGCCCAGACAGCCACCGTAGACGGCCAGAAGGTGGTCTATGGCGACCGGGGCGGCAGCCAGAAGCAGCGGATGACCGGTGACGGCAAGGTCCTCATCAGCAAGGGCTTCACCCAGCTGTGGGTGACCACCACCCAGGGCAGCTGGCAGGAGTCGGATTACTGCAACCTCAACCATGACCTCATCCTCAGCCCCGACGAGAGCCGGCTGGCCTACTCCTCGGGGATCGAGGAAAAGACGGCCTTTGACTGGCAGGTCTATCAGTGTGACCTGGCCAGCTGCCAGACGGTGCAGCTCACCGACGACCCGGCCTACAGCTATGAAGTGCTGGGCTATCTGGACGACGAGACCATCCTGTGCCTGCGTGTCGCCCGCAACGATCTGGGCGGTCGGGCCCTGGTGGCGGTAGACACTGCGGGGGAGAAAAAACTGCTCTCCCTGGTGGGGAATACTACGGCAGCATGTCAGGGCGGCAGCGTGCTCTGCCTGGGGGGCAGCGAGGATGTCCTCTATCGCTGGAGCGACCGGGATACCCTGGAGCGGGTGGGCAGTCTGCCCGAAAGCGGCCTGCCGGTCTATTGGGCCAGCACCCCCCTGTCTCCAACGGGAGACCTGGCTGCCTGGGTTTTCTCCGTGGCAGGGGGCGAGCTCCAACTGCTGCTCATTGACCCAGCCACCGGCCATCGGACGGCGGCGGCCCTGCCTGCCTGGGAGAGGACGCCGGAAGAGGCGAAGATCTTCTGGCAGGATGAAACCACCTTGCTGGTTCAGCTCAGCGACGAGGAGGATGGTGTGACCCACACCGCCGCCTGGTCCTACACCCTGCCCGCCTGAGGCGGGGAGACGCCTGGAAGGAGGGTGTCCCATGACGAGACGATTTGCTTTGTCCCTGCTCCTGGCCGTCCTGGTCCTGACCCTGTGCGCCTGCCAGCCGGAGGCCGCCGTTCCCAGCAGCGCCGAGGGCACCGTGACCGCCCTGGGCGGAGAGCCAATTTCCCTGCCGCCGGCAGGGGGGACCTGGACGCCGGTGGAGGAGGAAGCCCAGGATGAGATGTGGCGGGCCGCGGTGATGGCCCTGCCCTATGACCTGGCGGCCTTTCAGTCCGCCCCGGACCGTCGGGACCTGACCGACGGGGAGAGCCTGCGGATGAAGGAGGCCCTGGGGATCATCCCCCAGACGGCCACGGTGGACGGGGTTCAGGTGGTCTATGGGGACAGAGGATACGGCCACAAGCAGCGGGTGAGCGCCGACGGCGGGACCCTTATCAGCAAGGGGTTTACCAGCCTGTGGGTGACCACCCCGGCGGGGACCCGGCAGGAGGCGGACTACTGCTTCAGCTCCCATGAGATCCTGCTCACCCCCGACGAGAAGGCCCTGGTCTATTCCTCGGGAAAGACCACCAAGGACCCCTATCAGTGGCAGGTCTACTGGTGCGACCTGGCCAGCGGCCAGACCACGGCTTTGACCGACGACCCCGCCTACAGCTATGAGGCCCTGGGCTGTCTGGACGAGCAGACGGTATTGTGCTGCCGCAGCAAGCGCAGCCTCAGCCTCCAGCCCGCCCTGGTGGCGGTGGACAAGACCGGCAAGCAGACCGAGCCCCTGTCCATCCCGGACACGGCGGTGGTGGAGAGCCGGGGCAAGAGCATCCTGTGCCGGGATGGGGCCGACACCACCCTCTACCGCTGGCAGGACGGCCGGGCCCTGGAGGAGGTGTGCACCCTGCCCCAGAGCAGCGCGGTGACCTACTGGTCCGGCACGGCCCTGTCCCCGGCGGGGAGCCGGACGGCGGCGGTCGTTCCGGCGGAGGACGGCGCCTGGCAGCTGCTTCTGGTGGATGCCGCCACCGGGGAGCAGACCGGCGCGCCGCTGCCGGCGTGGGAGTGGACGCCGGAGGAGTTCAGCCTTTGCTGGCGGGATGAGCAGACGCTGCTGATCCAGCTGGGGAAGGTGGAGAACGGCGCGATGTACACAGCGACGTGGTCCTATACCCTGTCTGCCTGACAGGATGAGAGCCCCCAGACCGGGTTTGCCCGGTCTGGGGGTTTTGTGCTGTCAGGAGACAGGGGAGGCGCTGCCCGCGCGGGGGGATGCCGCCGGGGGCGCTGCCGCGGGGTGGCCCGGACCCCACCGGGTGGGAAGGGCCGATGGAGGGTGCCACCCTCCGGGGGCGCGCTGCCCGCGTGGAGTGCAACACTTCTTCTGGCGTGGAAAAGTCGAGACACTTTCTGGGTCTATTGTTGAGCATCTGCATCACTTCTTCCACTTCTTGGGGAGAGATCTCATGGAAGTTGGTCCCTCTCGGGAAGAATTGCCGTACGAGGCCATTCAGGTTCTCAACCGTCGGTTTCTGCCAGGGTGAATGAGGCCGGGTAAAGTAGAACGGAACCTTCAGCTTCTCCTCTACCTCCTTGTAGCAGGCAAATTCCTTTCCTCGGTCTCCTGTTATGGTCTCTATTGGCAGTTTCCCACCGCCAAACAAAAAGCGAAAGCCACGCAGTGCTTCTTCCGACGAACGTCGGCGCAGCAGGACCAAGCCACAATAGCGGCTCTTTCGGTCGCACACAGAGAGCAGACACGCTCCTTTCGTCAAATCTGACGACACGATAGTATCTACTTCCCAATCTCCAATCCGCTTGCGCCGCAAGGCTTCCCGGCTTCGGGTATTTAATTCCCGGATCCCATGGAAACTCCCTCTTGTCTCCCCGTGGCGGTGTCCTGCATGCCTCAGTTTCAGCTGCAAAACAGCCGACTGGGCCAACAAACCCTTGTGCAGCCAACGATAAATGCTGCTGCAGGAGACTCGCATACTGGGGTCTTTGGGATACTCCAAAGGCATCCGGCCCTCAATCTGTTCCGGGGACCAACACTGCAGCAGTTTCTCCTGAACGTAGGACGCGATCCGCGGGTCTTTGTAACGCTGCTTGCGGTGGCATGGCTCCCGGCGCAGATGGGCATTCTTCTGTGCATCATCAGCACGGTACCGCTGGCCTGTTGTGTTGCGAGATAACTCTCGACTGATGGTGGAAGGGCTCCTGCCCAGCCGGGAAGCGATTTCGCGGATCGAAAGACGATTATTTTTCCATAAGGCTATCTTTCCCCGCTCTTTTCTGGTAAGATGGTGGTAGCTCACAGGACTGCCTCCTTGGTAATTTGGTTGGTGTGTGTTTTTTCCATTTTACCAGATTTGTGCTCTCCTGTGAGCCCTTTTCCTTTTTGTTGCACTTGATAGTATAATCCGCC
>DXEA01000049.1 GCA_019115225.1 Candidatus Evtepia faecigallinarum | reverse complement strand
GGGGGCGACGAAGAGGCCGGCATGATGGACGAGGACTACATCAACGCCCTGGAGTACGGCCTGCCCCCCACGGGCGGCCTGGGCATCGGCATCGACCGGTGCGTGATGCTCCTCACCGGCGCCGACTCCATCCGGGACGTGATCCTCTTCCCCACCATGAAGCCCCTGGACCTGCCCAAGGGGGAGAAGAGGGACGAAACTTCTGCCCCTGCCCCTGTTGCGGAGGAAGGCCCCATCGACTTCTCCAAGGTGGAGATCGAGCCCCTCTTTGCCGACTTTGTGGATTTTGACACCTTTAGCAAGTCCGACTTCCGGGCGGTGAAGGTGAAGGCCTGCGAGGCGGTGAAGAAGAGCAAGAAGCTTTTGAAATTCACCCTGGATGACGGCAGCGGCACCGACCGGGTCATCCTCAGCGGCATCCATGAGTATTACGAGCCCGAGGAGCTGGTGGGCAAGACCTGCATCGCCATCACCAACCTGCCCCCCCGGCCCATGATGGGCATTGACTCCTGCGGCATGCTCATCTCCGCCGTCCACCACGAGGAGGGGGCCGAGCGGCTCCACCTGCTCATGGTAGACCCCCACATCCCCGCCGGCGCCAAGCTGTACTGAGACCGGCAGGCGAGGAACCAGAATAGGAAAGAATTGCACACAGGGGCCAGTCTCTGAGCAGACTGGCCCCTTCTTTTCAAGGCGAGGAAGGAGGAGACAGGCTGTGAGAGAACGAAAGACCGGCCTGGACTTTTTGCGGATGTTTCTCATGGGGATGGTGGCCGTCCTCCATGTGCTCACCAACGGCGGGGTGCTGGAGAACACCCAGTGGATGTCGGGCCAATACCTGACGGCGTGGTTTCTGGAGATCCTGTCCTTCTGCGCTGTGGACTGCTTTGCCCTGCTCAGCGGCTATGTGAGCAGCCAGGCCCGGTTCCGCTGGTCCCGGGTGCTGGAGCTGTGGGTGCAGATCGTCTTTTATACCCTGCTCATCACCGCCCTCTTTGCGCTCTTTGTGCCGGGGTCCGTGGGAAAGCTGGCCTGGTTCCGGGCCATCTTCCCCATCACCAGCGGCCAGTATTGGTTCATGACGGCCTATGTGGGCATGTTCTTCTTCATGCCCCTGCTCAACCTGGTGCTGGCCAAGGCCAGCCGGCGGATGCTCACGGAGCTGATGATCGTCCTGCTGGTGTTCTTCTCCTTCCTGCCCTGCCTGTTTGCCATCGTCCTGCCGGAGCCCCCCTATGGGCTACACAGCGGCTACAGCATGCTCTGGGTGATGATCCTCTACCTGGTGGGGGGCTACATCCGCAAGTACAACCTGACGGACAAGCTCTCCCGGAAGGGGGCGGTCCTCCTCTTCCTGGGCTCCTCTGTCCTGGCCTGGCTGAGCAAGGTGGGCATCGAGCTGGGCACCAACGCCCTGCTGGGCTATCCCGCGGCGGGCAAGAGCTTTACCGGCTACCTCTCCCCCCTCATGGTGGCCAACGCCATCGCCCTGCTGACCTTTTTCGCCCACACGGAGTTCCGGCGTGAGGGGATGCGGAAGCTCATCGCCCTGCTGGCCCCGGCGGCCCTGGGGGTGTATGTCATCCACGTCCATCCCCTCATCTGGAACAACCTCATCTGTGGCTGCGCGGCGGACTTTGCGGCCCTGCCCCCTGTCCTGCTGGTGCTGTGCGTGGTGGGGCTGGCCTTTGGCATCTATCTCTCCTGCTCCCTCATTGACGTGGTGCGGGGCCAGCTCTTCCGGGCCCTGAAGGTATCCCAGCGGTGCCGGAAGCTGGACGGGCTCGTGGCCAGGCTGCCGCTGAAGGAAAACTGAATAGGAAAAACGCAAAGGCCGGTCTCCCGCGGGAGACCGGCCTTTGCAGGGTAAGGAGTTGGTCAGCGGCCCTCTAACAGGTCCAGGACCTGGGCCACGTTCTTTTTGCCAAAGGAGACCTGGTCCCCGCCCACCACCAGGCAGGGGACGCTCATCACCTGGTACTTCTCCTGCAGGTCGGGGAAATGGTTCAGGTCGTAGACCTGGGCGGTGACCGCCCCGCTCTCGGCGGCAATGCGCTGCACGGAGGTGACCAGCTCGGGGCACATGGTGCAGGACAGGGAGACCAGCACCTGCAGGTCCTTGGGCCCCTGGAGGGCCTGGATGCGGGCGAGCAGATCGGGGTCCAGGGGCTGGCCTGGGCCTGCGGCGTTGTACAAGCCCAGGATGAAGGCGGTGAACTCATGGCCCCCGGGGACCCCGTGGAAGGCCAGCCCTGTCCAGCTGCCGTCCGGGCGGCAGACCTGGACGCAGGGCAGGTGCTCTGCCCGGGGGTCGGGGGTGAGGTCCAGGGTCAGCCGGTGGGTGAGAGCGCACAGCCCTTCTGCATACTGCCGCAGCTCCTGGGACAGAGGGGTGTCGTCCAGGGTCAGCCGCAGCACCAGGGGGGCGGCCATGCGGGCAAAGACGGTGTGCAGCTGGGCCAGCATGTCCGGGGAGAAGAGGGCAGACCCCTCTGCCTCCCCCTGGGCGGCAGGGGCGGGGGCGACCGCCTCCGGGCGCCGGGGATGCAGCCCCGTGCGGGCCTGGGCGGCGGCGGCCCAGCGCTCCAGCTCCGTGGCGGCCAGGGCCCCGTCCCCCACGGCGGTGACCACCTGACGCAGGGGCTTGACGCACACGTCGCCGGCGGCGTAGAGGCCGGGGACGCTGGTGGCCTGGGTGCGGTCGGTGATGACGTAGCCGTCCTCGTCCAGCTGGGCCAGGCCCCGGAGGAGCTCTGTGGCGGGCTGGTAGCCGGCAAAGACGAACAGGCCGAAGGTCTCGCCCGCCGGGGGTGTATACTCGGTGACCTCTCCCGTGGCGGTGTTGCGGTAGCGCAGGCGGCGCAGGGCGGTGTCGCCGCTGACCTCCTCCACCTGGGTGTGGGTCAGGACGGTGATTTTTTCATGGTCCAGGGCCGCCTGGGCGGCGGCGGGGGCGCAGGTAAAGCCGTCGCCCCGGATGAGGACGGTCACCCGGCGGGCGTATTTGGTGAGAAAGACGCTCTCCTCGGCGGCGGCAAAGCCGCCCCCCACCACAAAGACGTCCTTGCCGGTGAAAAACTCCCCGTCGCAGGTGGCGCAGTAGGCCACCCCCCGGCCCCGGAAGTCCTCCTCCCCCCGGAAGCCCACCATCCGGGGATGGGCCCCGGTGGCCAGGAGAACGCCAAAACAGGACAGGGGGCCCCGGCTGGTGTGGACGGTCTTGACGTCCTCTGCCAGGTCCAGGCCGGTGACCTCCGCCAGCAAGAACTCCGCCCCGAAGGACTGGGCCTGCCGGCGCATGGTTTCCGTGAGGGCCTGGCCGCTGGTGCGCTCCACGCCGGGGAAGTTCACCACCTCCGCCGTAATGGTGATCTGGCCGCCGAAGCGGTCCTTTTCCACCACCACCACCCGGTAGTGGGCCCGGGCCAGGTACAGGGCGGCGGTGAGGCCCGCCGGGCCGCCGCCGATGACCACCACATCATAGAGATTTTCCGGGGCGGCGGGCCCTTGGGCGCGGGGGCTCATAACTGGCCCACCAGGTCCAGGCTGGGCTTGAGGGTCTCGGCCCCGGGCTGCCACTTGGCCGGGCAGACCTCGTCGCCGTGGGCGGCCACGAACTGGCTGGCCTGGACCCGGCGCAGCAGCTCGTCGGCGTTGCGGCCCACGTTGCCGGCGATGACCTCATAGGCCACGATCTTGCCGGCGGGGTCCACGATGAAGCTGCCCCGTTCGGCCACCCCGTCTGCCTTGATGTAGACCTGGAAATCCTTGGCCAGGGCGTGGGTGGGGTCGGCCAGCATGGGGTACTGGATCTTTTGAATCCGCTCCGAGGCATCGTGCCAGGCCTTGTGGACAAAGTGGGTGTCGCAGGAGACGGCATAGATCTCGCACCCGGCGGCCTGGAAGTCGGCGTACTTGTTGGCCAGGTCCTCCAGCTCGGTGGGGCAGACGAAGGTGAAGTCGGCGGGATAGAAGAAAAACACGCCCCATTTGCCCAGCACGTCCGCCTTGGTCACAGTGTGAAAGGCGCCGTTCTGATAGGCCTGGACGGAAAAATCAGAAATTTCCTTGTGGATCAGAGACATAGGGAATCCTCCTTGCTTTTTATTAGTTAGCCTATGCTAACGACGGGAGTATACCCCAGATTTCTCCCCGTGTCAAGGGGGTTCCTACTTTTTTTGTAGGGAAAATAAAGGCCGGGGGGAGCGGGCTGTGGAATTTGTAACGGTTCCTTCGGCGCGGTGAAGGGCTTTTTATATATAAGGTATGAAAATGGAAAGGGGCGGCGAAAAATCGTTGACTTGAATATCCTGGAAGGGTATGCTATAGTTGTCTTTGTATGAATCCACAGGAGTTCCTGTGGAATTTCTGGCCAGAGGGACACTTTCCGGCCTGCCCGTCCCCGGGTTCCGGGGCGGGGCGGGGGAGAGAGGTCCTCTTTTGCCATTCTCTGCACAGACCGAACGGGGGCATGCCGGCCCGGTATGCCCGTTGATATGACCTGCCCGTTGCCCTGGGGCGCGGGCCCTGGGGAGCAGCCATGGAGACCATTACAAGCAGAACAAACCCCCTCATCACCCGCATCCGCAAGCTGACGGCCGACCGCAGGCTCCGCCGCCAGGAAGGGGTGATGGTGTGCGAGGGGCCCAAGATGCTGGCCGAAGCCCTCCGCTGGGGGGCCAGGCTGGAGACCGTGGTGTGGCAGGCGGGGACCCAGACCCACCTGGCCCTGCCCGCCGGGGTGCGCCAGGTGGCCGTGCCGGGAGACCTGCTGCGCTCCGTGGCCCCCACCCAGACCCCCCAGCAGGTGCTGTTCCTGTGCGCCCTGCCGGACCATGCCCTGCCGGAGACCCTGGCGGGCCGGCGCTATCTGGTGCTGGACGGCCTGCAGGACCCGGGAAATGTGGGCACGTTGTGGCGCACGGCAGACGCCTTTGGGGCCGACGGCCTCATCCTGCTGCCCGGCTGCGCCGACCCCTGGAACCCCAAGACCCTGCGGGCCACCATGGGGGCCTGCTTCCGCCTGCCTGTGTGGGAGGGGGAGCTGACAGAGCTGCTGCCCCGCCTGAAGCAGGCGGGCCTGCCCCTGTACGCCACCGCATTGCGGGAGGACACCGTGGACGTGCGGGATATCCCCCTGGACCGGGCTGCCGTGGTCATCGGCAGCGAGGGCCGGGGGGTGAGCCGGGAGGTGCTGGCGGCCAGCGAAAGGACCGTCAAAATCCCCATGACCGACCGCTGTGAGTCCCTCAACGCAGCCGCCGCCGGGGCGGTGATCCTGTGGCAGATGGGCTTTGGCGGGGGAAGCCGATAGACAACACCACGAAAACTGATCCGCAAAGGAGGGGGCACCATGAGCAACCTGCGCCATTGGCTGTGGCTGAGCACCCGGGGAGCTGCCCCGGGAATGTACGCCGCCCGGATTTTAGAGCACTTCGGCACGCCGGAGCGGGCGTATTTCGCCGACCCGGCGGCCTATGAGACCCTGGACGGGGTCCCCAAGCAGGTCCGGCAGGCCCTGGAGGACAAGGATCTGTCCCAGGTGGAGGAGATCCTGGCCAAGTGCGAGCAGCTGAACATCTCCATTCTCACCCGCCAGGATGCGGCCTTCCCCCAGCGGCTGGCCCAGCTGGACAGCGCCCCCTGCGTGCTGTATGTGAAGGGGAAGCTCCCCCTCATGGACCAGGAGGCCGCCGTGGCCATCGTGGGCGCCCGGCAGGCCAGCCCCTATGGGGTCATGGCGGCGGGGCGGCTGGGGCTGGACCTGGCCCGGCAAGGGGCCCTGGTGGTCAGCGGCAGCGCCCGGGGGATCGACGCGGCTGCCCTGCAGGGGGCCCTGCGGGGCGGCGGCAAGGTGGTCTCGGTGCTGGGCAACGGCATCGACGTGGTCTACCCCTCCTATCACGAGGAATTGTATGCCGACGTGGCCGCTGCGGGGGCCCTGGTCAGTGAGTACCCCCCGGGGACGCCCCCCACGGGCACCAACTTCCCCGTCCGCAACCGCCTCATCGCCGGGCTGAGCCTGGGGGTGGTGGTGGTGGAGGGCACCGAGCGCAGCGGCTCCCTGATCACCGCCCGCTGGGCCCTGGAGCAGAGCCGGGACGTGTTCGCCGTGCCCGGCCCCATCGACGCCCCCCTGAGCCGGGGGCCCAACAGCCTCATCCGCCGGGGGGAGGCCAAGCTGATCCAGGACGCCTGGGACGTGATTGAGGAATACCAGGACCTGTATCCGGACAAACTCCGCCTGCGCACCCCCCTGTCCCAAAAGACCGCCCAGGCCCGGCTGGAGACCATTCCTCCCCCGCCGGCCCGGTCCGTCCCCCGGCCCAAGCCTGTCCCCCAGGAGAGGCCGGAGGAGGACGAGGGGGAGGAGACGCCCCGTATGGTCATCGACCTGGGCAAGGACCCGGAGACCCTCACCGACGACCAGGCCGCCCTGCTGCGGGCCTTACAGGGGGAGAAGACCTACACCGCCGACGAGCTGGTGGAGGCCACCGGCATCCCCGCCCGGCGGGTGCTGTCGGCCCTCACCCTTTTGCAGGTGCGCCAGCTGGTGCAGGAGGAGAACCGCCGCTTTACCAGCCTGGTGGAGCTGAGAGAAGACAACTGACATCCCAAGGGATGGGAAGATAGAGAACCGGCCCGCACTTGGGCGGGACCGGAAGACAGATGGCAGACCGGCATGAGCCGGCCCATCGAGGAATTCGGAGGAGATCCCGTGGCGAAATCTAACTTAGTGATCGTAGAGTCACCGGCCAAAGCAAAAACCATTGGGAAATATCTGGGGCCCAGCTATCAGGTGCTGGCCTCCATGGGGCATGTCCGGGACCTGCCCAAGAGCAAAATGGGGGTGGACCTGGACAACAACGATTTCGAGCCCCACTACCAGCCCATCAAGGGCAAGGAAGAGACCATCGCCCAGCTCAAGGACGCGGCAGACCACAGCGACAAAGTCTATCTGGCCACCGACCCGGACCGGGAAGGGGAGGCCATTTCCTGGCATCTGAAGGAACTGCTGGACCTGCCTGAGGACAAGACCAGCCGGGTCACCTTTAACGAGATCACCAAAAAGGTGGTCACCGAGAGCATCGCCGCCCCCCGGGAGATCGACCAGAACCTGGTGGACGCCCAGCAGGCCCGGCGCATTTTAGACCGGATCGTGGGCTATGAGCTCTCCCCCCTGCTGTGGAAGAAGATCCGCCGGGGCCTGTCCGCCGGACGGGTCCAGTCGGTGGCCACCCGGCTGGTGGCCGAGCGGGAGGAGGAGATCCGCAATTTCATCCCCCAGGAGTACTGGACCTTAGAGGTCATCCTGGACCGGGTGGCCCCCAACCAGGGCAGCTTCCGCACCCAGTTCTATGGCCGGGAGAAGAAGATGGACCTGCGCTCCAAGGAGGAGGTGGATGAGGTCCTGGCGGCCATCCAGGACGCCCCCTTCTCCGTCAGCAGCATCAAGCGCCAGGATAAGAACCGCGCCCCGGCACCCCCCTTCATCACCAGTACCCTCCAGCAGGAGGCCTCCCGGAAGCTGAACATGAGCCCCCGGCGGACCATGTCCATCGCCCAGCAGCTGTATGAAGGGGTGGACATCGAGGGGGAGGGGACTGTGGGTCTCATCACCTACATGCGTACCGACTCCCTGCGCCTGTCTGACGAGGCCATCGCCGCCGCCCGCTCCTTTGCCGGGGCCCGGTACGGCCAGGAGTATCTGCCCGCCACCCCCCGGCAGTTCAAGACCAAGGCAGGGGCCCAGGACGCCCACGAGGCCATCCGCCCCTCCAACGTGGCCCTGACCCCGGAGAGCATCAAAAAAGACCTGACGGCGGAGCAGTTCCGCCTGTATAAGCTCATCTGGAGCCGCTTTCTGGCCTGCCAGATGGCCTCCGCCGTCTACGACAGCCTGGGCATCGAGGTCACCAGCGCCGGTTACGTCTTCAAGGCCAGCCGGTCCGAGGTGAAGTTCCCCGGCTTCCTGGCCGTCTATGAGGAGGGCCGGGACGACGACGGGGAGGAGGTCCAGACCCGCCTGCCCAACCTGCAGGAGGGGGAGCCCCTGACCAAGGGGGAGGTGAGGCCCGAGCAGAAGTTCACCCAGCCCCCCACCCGGTACACCGAGGCCACCCTCATCCGGGCCCTGGAGGAGAAGGGGATCGGCCGCCCCTCCACCTATGCCCCCACCATCACCACCATCATGAACCGGGAGTATGTGGTCAAGGACGGCAAGTACCTCCACACCACCCCCCTGGGGGAGGTGGTGACGGGGCTGATGAAGGATAAGTTCCACGACATTGTGGACTACGACTTCACCGCCGACATGGAGGGCCGCCTGGACAAGGTGGAGAGCGGCGCAGAAAACTGGAAGCAGCTGCTGCGGGATTTCTATCAGGACTTCCACCAGGAGCTGCTCCAGGCGGAAAAGGACCTGGACGGCACCCGCATCAAGGTCCCCGACGAGGTCTCTGACGAGGTCTGTGACCTGTGCGGGCGGCAGATGGTGGTCAAGTCCGGGCGCTTTGGGCGCTTTCTGGCCTGCCCGGGCTTCCCGGAGTGTACCTTTACAAAACCCCTGGTCATCGAGATGCCCGGCAAGTGCCCCAAGTGCGGCAGCCGGCTGCTGAAAAAGACCTCCCGCAACGGCTATACCTATTACGGCTGCGAGCGCAACGGGGATAAGCTGGGCCGGGCCTGCGACTTTATGACCTGGGACGTGCCCGTGAAGGACAACTGCCCCGAGTGCGGCTGGACCATGTTCAAGAAATCCGGCCGGGGCTTTAAGAAGCCCTTCTGCATCAACGAGTCCTGTCCCGCCTTTGTCCCCGAGGAAAAGCGGGGCGGCTTCCGTAAGAAGAAAACCGAGGAGGCCAAGACCGACGGCCAGGGGACAGAGACCGCCGCCGGGGAAAAGACCCCAGAGAAAAAGACTGCCGCTAAGAAAACCACGGCCAAAAAGACCGCAGAGAAGAAAACGGCAGAGAAAAAGACCACCAAAAAGGCCGCAGAAAAGAAACCTGCGGAGAAAAAGGCCACCGCCAAAAAGACCACCACCAAGAAGGCCGCGGCCCAGGAGGACACCACCCCCGAGAAGGCCGTGACCACCCCGGGGGAGGAGAACCATGACTGAGACCGTCACCATCCTGGGGGCGGGCCTGGCCGGGTGCGAGGCCGCCTGGCAGCTGGCCAAGCGGGGGGTCCCCGTAATTCTGCGGGAGATGAAGCCCGCCAAAAAGACCCCCGCCCACCACGCCGACCTCTTTGGGGAACTGGTATGCTCCAACTCCCTGCGCTCGGACCAGCTGGAAAACGCTGTGGGGCTGCTGAAGGAGGAACTGCGGCGGCTGGACTCCCTCATCCTCCGCTGCGCCGACCAGCACCGGGTGGCCGCCGGCGGGGCCCTGGCGGTGGACCGCCTGGCTTTTTCCCAGGCCATCACCGACGCCATCCGCCGGCACCCCAACATCACCGTGGTGGAGGGGGAGGTCACGGCGCTGCCCGACGAGGGACAGGTGATCGTGGCCACGGGCCCCCTCACCTCTGACGCCCTGGCGGAGGATATCGCCCAAAAACTTCCCCAGGGAGGGTATCTGCACTTTTACGATGCCGCCGCCCCCCTGGTGACCTATGAGAGCGTGGACATGGACAGCGCCTGGTTTGCCTCCCGCTACGACAAGGGGACGGCGGACTACATCAACTGCCCCCTCTCCCAGGAGGAATACCTGGCCTTCTGGAACGAGCTGCGCCAGGCCAAGGAGGCCCCCGTCCACGGCTTTGAGGACAAGAACGTCTTTGAGGGCTGTATGCCCGTAGAGGTCATGGCCCGGCGGGGAGAGCAGACCCTGTGCTACGGCCCCTTAAAACCCCGGGGCCTGCGAGACCCCAAGACCGGCCAGGAGCCCTATGCCGTGGTCCAGCTGCGGCGGGACAACGCCGACGGCACCATCTATAATCTGGTGGGCTTCCAGACCCACCTGACCTGGCCGGAGCAGAAGCGGGTCTTTACCATGATTCCCGCCCTGCGCAACGCGGAGTTCGTCCGCTACGGGGTCATGCACCGCAACACGTACTTAGATTCCCCCCGGCTGCTGGACCGCTACTACCGGGTGCGGGAGAACCCCCGTCTGCTCTTCGCCGGGCAGATCACCGGCGTGGAGGGGTATGTGGAGTCCACCGCCTCCGGCTGTCTGGCGGCCCTGGAGCTGGCCCGGCGGCTGGCGGGCCAGCCCCCCATCGACTTTCCCCAGGAGACCGCCATCGGGGCCCTGGCCCTTTACGTGAGCAACCAGACGGTGGAGCACTTCCAGCCCATGAACGTGAACTTTGGCATTATGCCCCCCCTGGGCTACCGGGTGAAGGGGAAGCGGAACAAGAACGCCGCCCTCTCCCAGCGGGCCTTGGAGGTCCTGGCCGGGCTGGGGCAGCTGTGAGGCAGAAAGAAGAGAGGTTATCAGTATGAAGATCATCGTGGACGTTATGGGGGGGGACAACGCCCCTCTGGCCCCCGTGGAAGGGGCCCTGCGGGCCCAGAAGGAACTGGGGGTGGAGATTGCCCTCACCGGCCAGCCGGATCAGATCCAGGTCTGCCTGGACAAGCTGGGCCAGAAGACCCTGCCCCAGGGGGTGGAGATCGTTCCGGCCAGCCAGGTCATCCTCATGGAGGACAACCCCGCCCGTGCCTTTAAGGAGAAGCCCGACTCGTCCATGACCGTGGGCCTGAAACTCCTCAAGGAGGGGAAGGGGGATGCCTTTGTCTCCGCCGGGTCCACAGGCGCCTTGCTCTCTGCGGCCACCCTCATCGTCAAGCGCATCCGGGGCATCCGCCGGGCGGCCCTGGCCCCGGTGGTACCCAACGCGGGAGGGAACATGGTGCTCATCGACTGCGGGGCCACCGCCGAGTGCACCCCGGAGTACCTGCTGCAGTTTGCCTATATGGGCTCTTACTATGCCCAGCGCTTTCTGGGCATCGCCAACCCCCGGGTGGCCCTGCTGAATATCGGCGCTGAGGAGAGCAAGGGCATGGACCTGCAAAAGGCCGCCCACGCCCTGCTCACCCAGGCCCACAACGATGGCCGGCTGAACTTCGTGGGCAACATCGAGGGCCGGGAGGCCATGAGCCAGGGGGTGGACGTGCTGGTCACCGACGGCTTCACCGGCAACATCTTCCTCAAGACCGTGGAGGGGGCTGCCATCCTCTTCAGCAGCGCCTTGAAGGAGATGCTCCTGGACAGCACCAAGCACAAAATGGCCGCCCTGCTGCTCAAGGACGGCATCGGCGCGTTCAAGAAACGCTTCGACGCCAACGAGGTTGGCGGCACCGCCATGCTGGGCATTTCCCAGCCGGTGATCAAGGCCCACGGCTCCTCCAACAGCTACGCCTTCTTCAACGCCATCCGCCAGGCCAAGGTGGTGGCCGAGTCCAAGGTGGTGGAGGACATTGCTGCCAACGTGGAGCACATGCGCCTGGACCAGAAAGAGGGATGATTTTTCCATTTTGCTATTGACAGACGGTAAAATTCTCCCTATATTAAGTACAGCGTCAGCGCGATGACCAAAATTCCCAAAAGGAGCAGTTGGAAATGATTTTAGAGAAATTGCAGAGCTTGATTGCAGATCAGTTGGGCGTCTCCGGGGCCAGCATCACCATGGACACCAACTTTGAGGAAGATCTGGGTGTGGATTCTCTGGATATCGTGGAGTTGTCCTTGGCCCTGGAAGAGGAATTTGACATCGGCGAGATGAGTGAAGAAGACCTGGCCTCCATCAAGACGGTGGGGGATCTGGTGCGTTACTTACAGGGTAAGCTCGACATGTAAAAGGGACGGGGCACAGGTCCTGTCTGTCCGCCCCCGGGGCGGCTACTTTCGCGGTGCGCCGCGTTTCGTTTCCTGACAGCCTGCAGCCCCCCGCCCAGTGGCCGGGGGCTGTCTGTTCAGCAGGGGAGGGGAAAAGATGAAGACATTGGAAGAAAAGATCGGCTATACGTTCCGGGACCGGAGCCTGCTGGAAAACGCCCTGACCCACAGCTCGTACGCCAACGAGCACCGGGCCGCCGGGGTGCCCAGCAACGAGCGCCTGGAATTTTTGGGTGACTCCATCTTGGGACTGGTGGTGGCCGACCACCTCTATCGCACCCGCCCCGACCTGCCCGAGGGGGACCTGACCCGCATCCGGGCCGCCCTGGTGTGCGAGAGCAGCCTGGTGGAGGTGGCCCGGGGTCTGGACCTGGGCAGCTATCTGAAGCTGGGCAAGGGGGAGGACCACGGGGGCGGCCGGGCCCGGCCCTCCATCCAGGCCGACGCCGTGGAGGCCATGCTGGCCGCCGTCTATCTGGACGGGGGCATCGGCCAGGTGCGCAAGCTCATCCACCGGCTGGTCCTCAACCAGGAGGAGGCGCGCACCGCCGCCGGCCGGGACTATAAGACCGCCCTGCAGGAGTTGGTCCAGCGGGAGAGCGGCCAGGTTCTGTCCTACCACCTGACGGGGGAGAAGGGGCCCGATCACGACAAGGTCTTTGCCATGGAGGTCCTCCTCAACGGCCAGCCCGTGGGGGCCGGCCAGGGCCGGAGCAAGAAGGAGGCCGAGCAGGCCGCCGCCAAGGCCGCCGTGCTGAAGATGGAGGGGAAGCAGCCGTGAAGAAGAACACCCGGAACATCCTGCTGGCGGTGATCCTGCTGGTGGTGCTGATCCTGCTGCCCTTCTGGCCCAACCTGAAGCAGGCCATGGCAGGCAGTGAGCCTGCCGGGGAGGTGTCCGGCTGGACCCAGCCGGGGTATGACGAGGGTACCCCCCGGGCCGGTGAGCAACTGTAACCGGCAGAAGACAAACAAGAACATTTATGGCCCGGACACGCCGATCTGCCTGGTGTGTCCGGGCCTTTTCGTTGAGAAAGGAAGGGAAGGGGAATGCGAGAAAAGCTGGCAGCCCAGGCCAGGGGCTATGGCCTGCTGGCCGTGGGGCTGGTAATCATGGCCTTTGGGGTGGCCTTTTCCATCCGGGCGGGGCTGGGGACCTCCCCCATCTCCAGCCTGCCCTATGTGGTGGACCTCATCTCCCCCCTGACCGTGGGCACGGCCACCATCTGTATGCACGTGGTGTTCATTGCCCTGCAGATCCTCCTTCTGCGGCGGCGCTATGACCCGGTGCAGCTGATGCAGCTGCCGGTGGCCCTGGTCTTCGGGGTGCTCACCGACCTGGCGGTGTGGGTGATCCGGGATGTGGGGTCTGAATGGTATGCGGGCCGGTGGGGGCTGTGCCTGGCGGGCATTTTCTTGGTGGCCGTGGGGGTGGCCTGCGAGGTCACCGCCGGGGTGGTCACCCTGGCCGGCGAGGGCTTTGTGCTGGCGGTGTGCAAGGTCACCGGCCTGCCCTTTGGGAACATGAAGGTGGCCTTTGACGTGACCCTGGTGGCTACGGCCAGCCTCCTGTCCCTGCTCTTCCTGCACCGGCTGGAAGGGGTCCGGGAGGGGACGGCTGCCGCCGCCCTGCTGGTGGGCCTGCTGGCCAAGCGCCTGCAGCCCCCGCTGCAGCGGTGGTTCCGCCGGGCAGACCGGGAAAAAAGGGCTTGACAACGGGGGGCAGGGGTGCTATACTTCCCAACATAAACCGAAGAACGGGAAGAGTACACAGGATTTCATCTTTCCCAGCGAGCTGCGGGCGGTGGAAGCGCAGCAGAGTGTGAACCGGTGGAATGGTCCCGGGAGGGCAAACCGAACCAGGCACCGCCTGCAGTAGGGGAGACGGGCAGGAGCGCGCCGTTACCACGCGCCGGCACTTGTTGGAGTGCGCTGAGTGGGCGTCGGAGGACCGGCGCCAAGCCGGGTGGCACCGCAGAAGCAGTCGCTTCTGTCCCTGCAAACAACTGCAAGGGACAGAGGCGTTTTTTGTTTTTGTCCCGGAAACACACAGAAAGGAGCCTATCACCATGGCAGCAATGAAAGAGATCCCCTATAAGATCTATCTGGAAGAGAGCGAGATGCCCCAGGCATGGTATAACGTCCGGGCGGATATGAAGAACAAGCCCGCCCCCCTCCTCAACCCCGCCACCCTACAGCCCATGACTGCCGAAGAGCTGGGCGGCGTGTTCTGCAAGGAGCTGGTGGAGCAGGAGCTGGACAACGACAACGCCTACATCCCCATCCCCCAGGAGATCCGGGATTTTTACAAGATGTACCGTCCCTCCCCCCTGGTCCGGGCCTACTGCCTGGAGGAGAAACTCCAGACCCCGGCCAAGATCTATTACAAGTTCGAGGGCAACAACACCTCCGGTTCCCACAAGCTCAACTCCGCCATCGCCCAGGCCTACTATGCCAAGAACCAGGGCCTGAAGGGCGTGACCACCGAGACCGGGGCCGGCCAGTGGGGCACCGCCCTGTCCATGGCCTGCGCCTACCTGGGCCTGGACTGCCAGGTGTACATGGTCAAGGTCAGCTATGAGCAAAAGCCCTTCCGCCGGGAGGTCATGCGCACCTATGGCGCTTCCGTCACCGCCTCCCCCTCGGAGACCACCGCCGTGGGCCGGAAGATTCTGCAGGACCACCCCGGCACCACCGGCTCCCTGGGCTGCGCCATCTCTGAGGCCGTGGAGGCCGCCACCAGCCAGGAGGGCTACCGCTACGTCCTGGGCTCGGTGCTCAACCAGGTCCTCCTCCACCAGAGCGTCATCGGCCTGGAGACCAAGGCGGCCATGGACAAGTACGGCATCAAGGCCGACATCATCATCGGCTGCGCCGGCGGCGGGTCCAACGTGGGCGGCCTCATCTCCCCCTTCGTGGGCCAGATGCTCCGGGGAGAGGCCGATTACCGGATCATCGCCGTGGAGCCCGCCTCCTGCCCCAGCCTGACCCGGGGAAAGTACGCCTACGACTTCTGCGACACCGGCATGGTATGCCCCCTGTCCAAGATGTACACCCTGGGCAGCGGTTTCATCCCCTCCGCCAACCACGCCGGCGGCCTGCGCTACCACGGCATGAGCTCCACCCTCTCCCAGCTCTACGCCGACGGCTACATGGAGGCCACCAGCGTGGAGCAGACCAAGGTCTTTGAGGCCGCCGAGTACTTCGCCCGGGTGGAGGGCATCCTCCCCGCCCCGGAGTCCAGCCACGCCATCCGGGTGGCCATCGACGAGGCCCTCAAGTGCAAGGAGACCGGCGAGGAGAAGACCATCCTCTTCGGCCTCACCGGCACCGGCTACTTCGACCTGGTGGCCTACCAGAAGTTCAACGATGGGGCGATGACCGACTATATCCCCACCGACGAGGACATCGCCGCCTCCCTGGCCCAGCTGCCCAAGGTGGAGTAAGGGAAGGAAAAAGAGAACGCTTGCCAAGCCCTGTCCCTCTGTGATACACTTATAATAGTCGGTTGGCGGCAATCCCGCCCAGAATATGACGGACGGAGAGAGAGGACAAAATGGAGATATACGCCTGGATCGAGAGCGTTTTCCAGATCGCCGTCCAGTACGGCATTCTGGCCATGGAGGCTCTGGGAATGGCGGTTCTGCTGGTCACCGCCGCCCGCAGCGCCAAGGGCTGGCTGACGGGGGACCCCCATGTGCGCCTGACCCTGGCCCAGGGCATCGCCCTGTCCCTGGAGTTCAAGCTGGGCAGCGAGGTACTGCGGACGGTCGTCGTCCGAGATTGGAGCGAGCTGGGAATTCTTGGAGCGGTGATCGCCCTGCGGGGGGCGCTGACATTCCTGATCCACTGGGAGATCAAAAATGAAGAGACCAAAATGAGCGAATAATCTCCGAGGCCCCGGA
>DXEA01000048.1 GCA_019115225.1 Candidatus Evtepia faecigallinarum | reverse complement strand
AAATTTGGCTTCGCTGGAATTGATATCGTATTCTTGCAGGATAACAATATCCGGGGAGTGCCTTTTAATACAATCCAATATCCCGCGGATTTCTTTCGATTTGTCCCGTTCATCCCATTCCTCCAAATTCAAATAAGATCGGGAGCCATGGATATCGTTAAACCTTTCTCGAAAGTCTTCCCTGTGGGCGTCTGTTCCCCCAAAACAATTTATGTTGAGGTCCAATAGTTTCATATCAGGTACTCCTTCTGAACTGGGATGGAATACCTAAGATTATAACGAAGCGCGCTGTTTTTTTCAACGGATTGCGCGGGGACGCCTGCCATTTGATCCCATGAAGTTACTTCGCTATTGAGAAAAAAGAGGCATCATGTTACAATGTTTTTGTTCCATGAGCATGGGAACCATGTTTCGGTCTGCGCTTAGGAAGGATTTGATTGCCAAACACCCCGTGGATGGTGTAAGATACACGGAGCCCGCCAAGTTGAACAAGCTGCACCAGCCTGTTATGGAAAAAGGCGTAAAACGGGCGCAGACAAAATTTAGAGAAAGGCAGAACGCCTTGGAAATCAAGGGTTTCTGGACAGGTATAGGATAACATGAAATTAGGTATCGTGGGTCTGCCCAACGTGGGCAAGAGCACTTTGTTCAATGCCATCACCAACGCAGGGGCAGAGTCCGCCAACTACCCCTTCTGCACCATCGACCCCAACGTGGGCATGGTCACGGTCCCCGACGCCCGGCTGGACCGGCTGGCAGAGATCTACAACCCCAAGAAAAAGACCCCGGCGGTCATTGAGTTCGTGGACATCGCCGGCCTGGTGAAGGGGGCCTCCAAGGGGGAGGGGTTAGGCAACAAGTTCCTGGCCAACATCCGGGAGACCGACGCCATCGTCCATGTGGTGCGCTGCTTCGACGACACCAATATCGTCCACGTGGAGGGCAGCTGCGACCCCGCCCGGGACATTGAGATCATCGACCTGGAGTTGGTCATGGCCGACCTGGAGATGGTGGAGCGGCGGATCGACAAGGACACCAAGGCCGGCAAGGGGGATAAGAAATTCCTCCACTCTGCCGAGGTCTTCAAGGGCCTGCGGGACTGGCTCAACGAGGGCAAGTCCGCCCGCAGCTATGTCTGCGACGAGGACGAGCGGGAGATTCTGAACACCGCTGACCTGCTCACCCTCAAGCCCGTGATCTTCGCGGCCAACATGGACGAGGCCGGCTTCAAGACCCACGACGAGAACCCCTACTATCAGGCCGTGGTCCAGGCCGCCCAGGCCGAGGGGGCCCAGGTCATCCCCATCTGCGCCAACGTGGAGGCCGACATCGCCCAGATGGACCCCGAGGACCGGGCCATGTTTTTAGAAGACCTGGGGGTGGAGCAGTCCGGGCTGGACCGGCTCATCCAGGCCAGCTATACCCTCCTGGGCCTCATTTCCTACCTCACCTGCGGCGAGGACGAGTGCCGGGCCTGGACCATCACCAAGGGCACCAAGGCTCCCAAGGCCGCCGGCAAGATCCACACCGACTTCGAGCGGGGCTTTATCCGGGCGGAAGTGGTCTCCTTTGCCGACCTGGATGCCTGCGGCGGCTCCATGACGGCCGCCAAGGAGAAGGGCCTGGTGCGCTCTGAGGGCAAGGAGTATGTGATGCAGGATGGCGACGTGGTCCTGTTCCGGTTCAATGTCTGAGCGAAAAAACGTCCTGATTACCGGGGCCTCCCGGGGCATCGGGGCGGCGGCGGCCAGACTCTTTGCCCGGCAGGGCTGGGGGGTTGGCATCGGCTGCCACAGCGCCCTGGACAGGGCCCAGGCCCTGGCAGAGGAGCTGGGGGACCTGGGGGTCCCGGTCCGGGTCTATCCCGCCGACGTGGCCCGGCGGGAGGAGGTGCAGGGTATGGTGGATGCCTTCCTCCGGGACTTCGGCACCCTGGACGTGCTGGTGTGCAACGCGGGCATCGCCCGTCAGGAGCTTTTTACGGACATCACCGAGGCCGGCTGGCGGGAGATGCTGGGGGTCAACCTGGACGGGGTGTTTTACTGCTGCCAGGCTGTCCTGCCCCACATGATCCACCGCAAGCAGGGCAAGCTCATCACCCTCTCCTCCATGTGGGGTCAGGTGGGGGCCTCCTGTGAGGTGGCCTATTCCGCCGCCAAGGCGGGGGTCATCGGCCTGACCAAGGCCCTGGCCAAGGAGGTGGGCCCCTCGGGCATCACCGTCAACTGCGTGGCCCCCGGCCTCATCGAGACCGAGATGAACCGCAATCTCTCCCCCGAGACCAAGGCCGCCCTGGCGGAGGATACCCCTCTCGAGCGCCTGGGGACCCCGGAGGACGTGGCCCGGGCCATCTGGTTTCTGGCCTCCCCGGCGGGGGATTTCTTCACCGGCCAGGTGCTGGCCCCCAACGGCGGTTGGGTCATCTGACGAAGAATTCAAAATTTGTTCATAATTTCCCGTAGATTTTGACGGCCAATGAGCGTATGCTTGAGATGATAAAGGAGGTGGTGCCGTTGGCGAATCACAACGCCCATACCTACTTCGGCAAGCAGGTGCTCAGCCAGCTGCCTGCGGACCTGAAGAAACTCTGTACCGACGATCCGCAAGCCTTTCAGCTGGGCCTGTACGGCCCGGACCCGCTGA
This sequence comes from Candidatus Evtepia faecigallinarum, assembly GCA_019115225.1. GTDB lineage: Bacteria > Bacillota > Clostridia > Oscillospirales > Oscillospiraceae > Evtepia > Evtepia faecigallinarum. The sequence continues at coordinate 4,404 of DXEA01000048.1, read as the reverse complement.
TTTTTTCCTTCCTGACCAAAAAGATCTCCGACCGCCTCCACAAGCGCTGGCGGGAGGAATCCCTGCCTGATCTGGCCCAGGCCATCCGGACAGGAAGCTCTACCGCCCGCAGCTTTGCCTCGGGCTATATCCTCCACCAGGTGCTGGACGACACCGTCCACCCGGTGATCTATGATTGGATGGAGGAAGGCTCCTCCCACTTCCGGGTGGAGATCGCCTTAGACCTGCTCCTGCTGGAGGGCAAGCGCCAGGCAAATCCCCCCAAGCTCCAGACCCAGGGGGGAGAGCGGACGGCAGTGACGGCGGCCTCGGTGCTCAAGCCCATGTTTGCCTGGCAGTATCTCACCGGCCTGCTGTGCATGGCCGGCCTGAGCAACTGCTTCTGCGGCCCCGGCCGCCCCGCCTCCGGGGTGATCCGGGCCCGGGAAAAGGCCCAGGCCAAGGAGCTCCGGGACCGGCTGGAAGCCAAAGTCGCCCCGGCTGCCCGGGAACTGGAAGGGCTGCTGGTCCAGACCGCTTGTAGGTAATGGGACATCCGCACCGTCTTGGTGATTGACCGGGACGGTGCGTTTTTTCTGCCCATGGCAGGAAAACGGGCGCAAGTGCCCGGGCGGGGCGGTGGACTTTTTCTGCCCGGCCTGGTATCCTGAGGGCACACCATAGGAAAAGGAGGCGACGCCCATGGGGTTCGGAAGCAGCCTGGCCGGGGCCCGGCGCAGGAGCGGTCTGTCCCAGGAGGCCGTGGCGGAAAAGCTGGGGGTGAGCCGGCAGACCATCTCCAAGTGGGAGACCGATGAGACCCTGCCCGACCTGCGGCAGGCCAAGAAGCTCTCCGCCCTGTACCATGTGACCCTGGATGACCTGGTGGACTTTGACCTGGCCGTGCAGGAGATCGAAGAAGTCATCCAGCGGACCACCGAAGAGACCCAGCAGAAGATCGACTGGACCAAGCTATGGGGGAAGAAGTACCCCGTCCTGACCACCTATCCCCAGACCGTGGACCTGAGCCACTACACCCCCCAGCTGGAGGGGATGCTGGCCAGGCTGAAAGGGGACTATGGCTACGCGGACGAGGATGCCTTCCTGGTTCTGAAGGACATTTTGGCCCAGATATGGAACAAGCGCAATAAGACCTGACCGCAGAAAAGGCGGGGACGACAGATCGGGTGTCGTCCCCGCCTTTTCTCACGCCCGCCCGACGGGCAGCCAGAGTTGGCAGAGGAAGGTTTCTCCCTGGGAGAAGCGGGCTTTGCCCCCGTGGGCGGCGGCGATCTGGGCCACCAGTTTCAGGCCGGTGCCGTGGGGCGGACCGCCGTCCTCCGGCGGCGGCAGAGGAGGGGAGAGGGTGGAGTCCGTGGGGTTGGCCACCCAGAGCAGACACCCCACCCCCTCCTGCCGGGCCCCCAGGCAGATGTGGCCGCCGGGGGAATTGTGGCGTACGCAGTTGATGAGCAGGTTGTTCAGGGCCCGGCGCAGCAGGGCCTCGTCGGCGGACAGGGGCGGGAGAGGCGTGTCCGGCAGGTCCAGGGAAAGGGAAAAGCCCTCGGCCAGACCGCTGTTGAGAAAGTCTGCGGCGGTCTGGCGCAGGAAGGGGGCCGGGTCCAGGGGGGCCTTACCCAAAGGCTGCATCCGGCAGTCCAGGCGCATGGTGAGGTTCAGGTCGTTGACCAGGTCCCGGATGGTCTGGCTCTGGCGGCGGATGATGGCCGCCTGGTCCCGGCAGGGAGGCGGCAGGCGGGGGTCGGCCTCCAGCTGACCGGCATAGCCCATGACCATGCTCAGGGGGGTGCGGATGTCGTGGGAGATGCCGTTGATCCAGTCGGACCGGGCCGCGTCCCGGCCTTGCTGTTCCTGGCGGAACCACCGGCGCAGCAGCAGGGCGGCCAGCGCCAGCACACACACCAGGGAGACCAGGAAAAGACCCAAAGCCCACAGGGGCAGCATCGCCATGGTGCTCTGGTCAAAGGCGAGGGGGTACTTCCAGGTACTCCCCTGGGGGGAGCCTGCCACCAGCAGGCCGTCCTCCCGCACCAGGGTCTGGACGGGGTAGTCCTCCAGGTACCAGCGGGTGAAGGAAGCTACCTCCTTCAGGGTGTAGCGATCAGGAAGTTCTGCCGGTTTGTCCCACTGCCAGACCACCTGTCCCTGGTCGTCCAGGAGCATCAGCCAAAGACCTTCCTTGCCGTCCAGCAGGTCCTGGCCGGTGAAGGCGTAGCCGTCCGCCGTCCGGGTGAGGGCCTCGGAGGTGCGGACCAGGGAAAAATTCCAGAACTGATTGACCTGGGCCGAGCGATAGACCAGGGCCAGCAGCCCGGCGGCAGAGATGACCAGGATCAGCAGGGCAGACAGCACCACCAGCCCCGCCCCCTGCCAGAGGGTGCGCAGCTTCATGACAAAACCTCCCTTGCCAGCCGGTAGCCCAGGCCCCGGACGGTGAGCAGGTGCCGGGGGTGGGAGGGGTCGGCCTCGATCTTCTCCCGCAGGCGGCGGATGTGGACCATAAGGGTGTTTTCATAGCCCACCAAAGGTCCCTCCCACAGAGCCTGGCAGAGGGCGTCGATGGTGACGATGTTCCCGTGTGCCTCCCAGAGCTTTTTCAGCAGAGCAAACTCCTTGGCCGTCAGAGAGACCTCCCGTCCGTCCCGGCGGACGATACCGGTGCCCCAGTGGATTTCTGTCCCGCCCAGCCGGCCAACCGCCTCTTCCGGGGTCCGGCGATACACCCGCCGCAGCACAGCCCCCAGACGCAGCAGCAGCTCCTGGGCCAGGAAGGGTTTTGTGATGTAGTCGTCTGCGCCTAACCCCAGGCCCCGCAGCTTGGCCTCGTCCTCATCCCGGGCAGAGAGGAAGAGGACGGGCAGATCCTCCTGCCGGCGCAGCTGGCCCAGCAGGGCAAAACCGTCCCCGTCGGGGAGCATCACATCCAGCAGCACCCCGTCCGGTCGCTGGCGGGCCTGCTGCTCCAGGGCCTGGGCGCAGGTGGCCGCCAGGGAGACTTCATAGCCGGCCTGAGTCAGGATTGCCCCCACCATTTCCCGCAAGGCAGGCTCATCGTCTACCACCAGAATACGATAGGCCATCCAATCACCTCCGTTTTTTTATAGTATACCGGATGGAATGGCCATTTGCACCTGCCCCGGCAAAAAGTAAGGCAAACGTAAGGCAGGCTTCATGGGGGAGTAAGGCAGGGATGGTATCGTAAAAGGCGAAAGGAGGCCTGCACCATGGCCATCATTGAAACCCGAAACCTCTGCAAGCGCTACGGCACTGCTATGCGGGTGGCAAACCTGGACCTGCGGGTGCCCGAGGGAAGCGTTTATGGCTTCCTGGGCCCCAACGGGGCGGGGAAGTCCACCACCCTGAAAATGCTCTTAGGACTGGTGCGCCCCACCCAGGGGCAGATTCAGCTCTTTGGCCGCCCCATGGACCGGCACAGCCGGGTCCAAATCCTCTCCCAGGTGGGCAGCCTCATTGAGAGCCCCAGCTATTACGGCCACCTCACCGGCGAGGAAAACCTGCGTATCCTCCAGACCCTCCGGGGCCTGCCGGCGGAGAACATCCGCCAAGTGCTTCAAATTGTCCGCCTGGAGGGGCAGGGGAAGAAAAAGACCACCCACTACTCCCTGGGCATGAAGCAGCGCCTGGGGATTGCCGGGGCCTTATTGGGCTTTCCCAGGCTGCTGATTTTGGACGAGCCCACCAACGGCCTGGACCCGGCGGGGATTCAGGAGATGCGGGAGCTCATCCGCAGCCTGCCGGAGCGCTTTGGCATGACGGTGGTGGTCTCCAGCCACCTGCTGGGGGAGATCGACCAGATGGCGGACACCGTGGGCATCATCCGGGCAGGGGAGCTGGTCTTCCAGGACAGCCTGACAGTTCTCCACAGCCGCAGCCGCCACCACCTGGCCCTGCGCACCACCAACAACGTCCTGGCTGCCCAGGTGCTGCGGGAGCAAGGGGTGAGCGCCGCCATGGAGGAGGACTTCCTCATCCTGCCCCTGCTGGCCGATGACCAGGCCGCCCGGCTGTGCCGGGCCCTGGTGGACAGCCGCCTGGGCCTGGTGCGGCTGGAGGAGCGGCAAAAGAGCCTGGAGGATATCTTCTTAGAGCTGACCGGCGGAAAGGACGTGAGTCTATGAAGCTGCTGCCCATGGAATTTTTCAAATGCCGCCGTCGGAAGATCCTCCTTCTGGCCCTACTCTTTCTGGCGGCCCAGACGGTGTGGATGGGGGCCTCTCTCGCCCGCATGGAGCCGGAAGAACTGGCCCAGGGGTGGCTGTTTCTGATCTATAGCCTGGCCCTCATCGACGCGGTGATGCTCCCCCTGACCGTGGCCGCCCTGGCCAGCCGGAACTGTGAGCTGGAGCACAAGGGGGCGACCCTCAAACTGCTGGAGACCGTGAC
>DXEA01000047.1 GCA_019115225.1 Candidatus Evtepia faecigallinarum | reverse complement strand
TCCGGGGCCTTGACCAGCCCCAGGTCATGCAAAAACAGATGCCAGAAGCGGCTGTAGAGCAGGTGCAGCGTGGTGTGCTCCATGCCGCCGTTGTACCAGTCCACCTGGCCCCAGTAGTTCAGGGCCTCCTGGGAGGCCAGGGCCTTGTCGTTGTGGGGGTCCATGTACCGCAGGAAGTACCAGCTGGAGCCCGCCCACTGGGGCATGGTGTCGGTCTCCCGCTTGGCGGGGCCGCCGCAGCAGGGGCAGGTGGTGTTGACCCAGTCGGTCATGGGAGCCAGGGGGGACTCGCCGTTGTCGGTAGGCTCGTAGCTGGCCACCTCGGGCAGCAGCAGGGGGAGCTGGTCCTCCGGCAGGGCCACCCAGCCGCACTTGTCGCAGTGGACCAGGGGGATGGGCTCGCCCCAGTACCGCTGGCGGGAGAATACCCAGTCCCGGAGCTTGTAGTTGACCTTGGCATGGCCGATACCCTTCTCCTCCAGCCACTTGGTGATGACGGGGATGGCGTCCTTGACGGTCATACCGTTGAGGAAGTCGGAGTTGACCATGATGCCGGTGTCGTCCTTGAGGGTGAAGGCTTCCTTCTCAATATCGCCCCCCTGGACCACCTCGATGATCTCGCAGCCGAACTTTTTGGCAAACTCCCAGTCCCGGTCGTCGTGGGCAGGGACGGCCATGATGGCGCCGGTGCCGTAGGAGACCAGGACGTAGTCGGAGATGAAGATGGGGATCTGCTTGCCGCTCACGGGGTTGATGCCCATGACGCCGTCCAGCTTCACGCCGGTCTTTTCCTTCACCAGCTCGGTGCGCTCAAAGTCGGACTTCCGGGCGGCAGCCTCCACATAGGCGGCCACTTCGTCCCAGTTGCCGATGGCGTTCTTCCACTTATCAATGTAGGGGTGCTCCGGGGAGAGAACCATGTAGGTGGCCCCGAAAAGGGTGTCCGGCCGGGTGGTGTAAATCACCAAATCATCCCCCTGGGTGGTGGGGAAGGTGACCTCGGCGCCGGTGGAGCGGCCGATCCAGTTCTTCTGCTGGATCTTCACCCGCTCGATGAAGTCCACCTGGTCCAGGTCGTCGATGAGCCGCTGGGCATACTCGGTGATCTTGAGCATCCACTGGCTCTTCTCCTTGCGGATGACCTCGGAGCCGCAGCGCTCACAGACGCCGTTGACCACTTCCTCGTTGGCCAGCACGCACTTGCAGGAGGTACACCAGTTGACGGGCATGGAGGTCTTATAGGCCAGGCCCTTCTTGAACAGCTGCAGGAAGATCCACTGGGTCCACTTGTAATAGTTGGGGTCGGTGGTGTCCACCACCCGGTCCCAGTCAAAGGAGTAGCCCAGCATCTTCAGCTGCTTGGTGAAGTTGGCGATGTTGTCGTGGGTGACCTTGGCCGGGTGGATGTGGTTCTTGATGGCATAGTTCTCCGTGGGCAGGCCGAAGGCGTCGTAGCCCATGGGGAAGAGGACGTTGTAGCCGTCCATGCGGCGCTTGCGGGCCACCACGTCCATGGCGGTGTAGGGCCGGGCGTGGCCCACGTGCAGGCCCTGGCCGGAGGGATAGGGGAACTCCACCAGGGCATAGAACTTGGGCTTGTCCCCCCCGGTCTCGGCATGGTAGCAGTTTTCTTTGGCCCAACGGTCCTGCCATTTGCGCTCAATGCGGTTAAACTCGTACTTCAATCTGATCACACTTTCCTGTTATTTCTCGTTTCTCACTGCTCGGGCTGGAGGACCTGGCTCAGGTCCTCCACCGTGGCGTCCTCCCACAGGCGGTCCAGGTCATAAAAGGCCCGGGCCTCCTTGTCAAACAGGTGGACCACCACGTCGCCGTAGTCCTGGAGGATCCAGGTGCCGCCCCGGTGTCCCTCCACATGGTGGGGCAGGATGCCCGCCTCCTTCATGGCCTTCTCCCCTGCGTCGGCCAGGGCCTTGAGCTGGGGGGCGGAGGTGCCGGTGCACAGGACAAAATAGTCGGCCAGGGTGGTCACGCTGTCAATGGCCAGCACCCGGATGTCCTGGCCCTTTTTGCTGTCCAGCGCCTTGGCCAGTAGCAGCGCCATCTCTTTTGGTGTCATAGCTCTTCCTTTCTCCGGGCACCGCCCGGCAGATCATTCATTGGCTGTCTCCCCCTGTCCGGCGCCGTCGGCGGCGGCAGTGGGGTTGTCCTCCACAGGCAGGTTGTTGACCGTGGTGTCGTGGACCACGTGCTGCATGTCTGCGGTGATCTCGGCCTGATAGGGGTTCATGTACTGGTTGACCAGCTCCCGCAGGGCGGTGGAGTTGACAAAGACATAGGATTGATAGTTTTTATAGGTGGGGCTCCAGATGGTGCCGGTGTAGTCACCGGGCAGATTGTGGAAGCGGATGCTGTCCGCCCCCAGCCCCAGGGCCTTCTCGCCGAACCAGATCATCTCCCCGTAGTTGAGGTTGCTGAGCAGGTTGCGGTTCATGATGTCCACAATGTCCCCGATCTTGGTCAGGGTGCCGATGCTCACCATCTCCTTGGCCAGAGCGCGGAGGAAGGAGTGCTGGATCTCTACCCGGCCCACGTCGCCCACGGACAGGCTCTCGCCGCTGTTGTTCTTCCGCCAGCGGAGGATCTTTACCGCGTCGTCGCCGTCGATGTGCTGCATGCCCGCCTCGAAGTGGATGTGCAGGTCCTGGGTGGGGTCGTCGTAGTGCATGGCGTTGGGGACCTCATAGTCCACCCCGCCGATAGCGTCCACCAGCTCGGAGACGGCATTCAGCTCCACCACAAAGTAGAAGTCCGGGCGGTAGCCGATGAGGTTTTTCACCTGGGTCTGCAGGCCCTCGATGCCCTGCCGGTTGTAGACGGAGTTGATTTTCGGGATCTCCCAGGGCACGTCCACACAGGTGTCCCGGTAAATGCTCAGCACGTCCAGGGTCTTGTTGTTCACGTCGAAGCAGCCCACCATGATGGTGTCGGTGTTGCCGCCGCCGCCGTCGTCCCGGCCCACCAGCAGGAAGGTATAGACCCCCTCCTTGCGGCCGGCCCCCATGCTGCCGGGGTTGGTGCCCGCCTCCCCGGCCTCCTGGGTGGGGATCTCCGGCGGGCGGACGTAGACGAAATGGGCCACGGCTAATGCTGCGCCTGCCAGGGCCACCAGGGCCAGGATGACCAGCAGCACCGTCTTCCATCGTTTCTTCTTCCTGGGTGCTCCTCCCTGGCCCTCCCGGCGGGCGGGGGGGCGGCCGGCGGTCTGGGCGGCGGGGGGGCGGGGCCG
>DXEA01000046.1 GCA_019115225.1 Candidatus Evtepia faecigallinarum | reverse complement strand
GTGACCTTCCGTCTTTTGCCGTATTCCAAGTCTGTAAAGCTGATTTGCTTTTCCATTTCCTTCACCTCTCTTCCCTATTTTACCGCAATCTCTCAAAAAATTAAATCAGTGTTTACCCGAGGGGAAGGCTAAGGGGGGCTGCTGCGCTGTGGGCTGTTGCAGCGGTGGGGGAAAGACGAACGAAGGCCGCTGCCTGTGGGCAGCGGCCTTCGGAAAAGTCGTATCGTCCGGTTTCACATGGTTGGGCGTATATTACAGGAACAGCGCGGGGAAGAGCAGGAAGGCAGAGATGATACCGATGGCGATGTTGCACAGACCAGCCAGCTTGGTCAGGGCGGGCTTGCCGGTGTACCAGCCAGGGATGAGGGTGAGCAGCAGCACATCGATGACCACCAGGTCGATGCCAAGGGGCCAGATCAGGCCGTCCTGGAAAGCGCGGACGGTGAAGCCGATGCACAGGATCAGGCCGCACAGGAAGAAGTGGGCCATGACCTTCTTGTCGCCGCCCTTGATGAAGAAGTAACCCACCAGGACCCAGAACAGGCCGAAGAAGCCAAAGACGGTGCCCAGGTAGATGCTGTGATCGCCGCCCACGGAGAACAGGTACATGCACAGGGCGGTGAAGATCTGGGTGAAGCCGCCGAAGAAGATGGCGATGTAGCCCAGGGAGCGGGTGAGCTTTTCGTGGTCGGCGCCCTTCACGCCCACACCCAGCTGCTCCAGACCAAAGCAGATGACGGTGGCAAAGAGACCAAACAGACCGATGGCTTCAGGATTGACAGGGACCATAACAGAAATCCTCCTTTGATGAAATGGGTATGAAACCGTTGAACTGGCCCTAACAATACCGTGGGAAGGCGAAAAAGTCAACCTAATGTCAATATACAAAAGGAAAGAAAACATTACTTCACGGGGGCGACAGAAATCCTGCGTTAATAGATAGGAAAGGTCGAAAATGCAAGGATTGAAGGAGAAGTATGCAAAAGAATTTCTATTGCGCCATAAAGAAAGTGAGAAACGCAGAGAGCTCTGCAAAAATATGAATTTTTACAAAAAAGAACTTGCCGGTGCCCACGGCGGTCCGTGGGCACCGGCAAGGTGTCAAGGTAGACAAAGCTGGGGGTCCAACAGTTCGCCCTGCCACAAAAGTTCAAAGTGGCAGTGGGGGCCGGTGGAGCGGCCGGTGGAGCCCACCAGGGCGATGGTCTGGCCCTGCTCCACCCAGTCGCCCTCCTCCACCAGCAGGGACGAGCAGTGGGCATAATAGGTGACGTAGCCGTTGCCGTGGTCCAGTTTGACCAGGTTGCCATAGGTCCCCTTGGCCCCGGCCCAGATCACCTGGCCGGCGGCGGAGGCGGTGATGGGGGTGCCGCCGGGGGCGGCGATGTCCAGCCCCCGGTGAAAGCTCTCCCCGCCGAAAATGGTCCGGTCCCCGAAGGGAGAGGAGATGCGCCCTGCCAGGGGCCACAGGAAGCGCCCCCTGGCCCCCTCCGCCCCCTGGGCGGTGCCCACGGCCACCTGGGTGGGGGTGGGCTGGGTGAGCAGGTTCACGGACATGGTCTCCCGGCTCTGCTCCTGGCCCATGGTATAGGTCACCCGGTCGGTGATCTCCGCCACCCCGGCGGCGCCCTCCCGGATGGTCTGGCGCTGGCCCACCAGCAGGGAGCTGTCCGGGATCTCCTGGGTCTCGGGCTCCACCGGCTGGGTGTAGGTGACCTCCTCCACGGTCCGCACCGCCAGCAGGGGCTGGTCCTCCTGCCAGGGTGCTGCGGTCTGGTCTCCTGCCGGGGCGGCTGCGGGGAGGGCGTGCTCCTCCCGCTCCCCGGCCAGGGCCTGGGCCAGCCGGTCCACCGCCTGCCGGACCTGGCCGCTGGGCTGGGTCAGCCGCTGGACCAGGGCCTCGGTGTCCAGCACCTCCGTGTCGGCGGGCAGGTAGCCCTCCTCCACGGCCACGGTGCTGCCGAAGTAGGCGGCCACGGTGTTGGGGGTGCGGTAGCGCTCCTTCACCGTCCACAGGGCCCGGTCGATGGCCTGGCGGCTGGCGCAGGCGGCCACCGGGCGGCCGTCGATGGTGAGGATGTACTCCGCCTTCACCTGGTCCACGGTCTCCATGAGGCGGTCGGTGAGCTGCTGGGGGTCCTGGATGCTGTCCTTGGGGGCGATGGTCAGGGCCATGGTGGCCGGCTGGGCGTAGTCGTAGTCGGCCTGGAGGATCTGGGAGACCTGGTCCTCCACCTGGGCCACGGCGGCCTGATAGGTCTCCGCCCCCTGGACGAAGGCCAGGGGCCGCACCCCGTCGGCGGAGACCGCATAGCACAGGGTGCAGGTGGAGGCCAGGACGGCCCCCGCCGCCGTCAGGCCCGTCAGCCCCAGCAGGGCCCCGGCCAGGAGACGTTTCCGCCGCCGGTGTCCGGCGGGGGGGCTGGCAGGGGTCAGGCGGGGGGCAAAGTCGGCGGGAATGGGGGGAAGGTGCTCCTCCGGGAGGAGGGGTGTCCCCGTTGATCGGATATCCAAAGTGTCGCTCCTTTCCGTAGTGTTGCACAGTGTATACAAAACGGTAACGAATTGGTTACAGCAACGATGATACGAGGGGTCCTCCCATCCGTCAAGGGGTTGAAAATCTGTCTTTTTGGCGCCTTTGGGGCCTTGGAGGGGAAGGGGGGCGAGGGGGCCAAAAGGTCCCAGATTTCGCGGGGTCTGCGGGGGGAAATTTCTCTGGGGGAGGCCTTTACAGAGGGTATTTCACAGGGTATAATAATACGAAATGTTAAAGTCCAGCCGGGCTGGATGAGAGAACCAGGAGGGATGGCATGCACGTAAGATTTGCCCGGAACCTGTCCCAGCTGCGCCACGAAAAGGGGGTCAGCCAGCGGCAGGCCGCCCAGGCCCTGGAGGTCTCCCAGGCCCTGCTGTCCCACTATGAAAACGGCATCCGGGAGCCCGGCCTGGCCTTTGTGGTCCGGGCCTGCGACTACTATGAGGTGTCGGCGGACTATCTGCTGGGCCGGCGGCCGGAACGGGGCCCGGCGGGCACCGGCAGCCAGACCGACCCGGCGGTGCTGGTGTCCACGGCGGATGTCCTCACCCAGCTGTGCCTGGAGCTGTGCCAGCGGGAGCCGGCGTGCCGGGACCTCTTCCGCAGCTTTGCCGGGGAACTCAAGCAAGCCCTCAACCAGGAGAAACCCCGGGGCGGCCAGGAGGGGGAGAAGGGCCCCCATTGATTGTTGAATGTATCCCCCCATGCGGGGCGGAGGTACGATAAGGAGGACGGAACGAAAGATGACAGACCAAAGTAAAATCCGAAACTTTTCCATCATCGCCCACATCGACCACGGAAAATCCCTCCCCAGCCAGGGCTGACGCCCTGTCCGGGGGCCCCTTTATTTGATTTCAGCTCCGCCGAAGTGAATTCGGCTCCGCCAAGGATTTGCCAGGGGCAAACCGCTTGCACGGCGCACCTGCGCCGGCGTGGATTTCCCCAAAGGAGGATATTGATAGAATGACAGACCAGAGTAAGATTCGTAACTTTTCCATTATCGCCCACATCGACCACGGGAAATCCACCCTGGCCGACCGGCTGCTGGAGCTGTGCCATGCCGTGCCCGAGCGGGAGATGGAGAACCAGCTGCTGGACAACATGGACCTGGAGCGGGAGCGGGGTATCACCATCAAGGCCCGGGCGGTGACCATCCAGTATGATGCCCTGGACGGCGAGACCTATACCCTCAACCTCATCGACACCCCGGGCCATGTGGACTTCAACTACGAGGTCTCCCGGTCCCTGGCCGCCTGCGAGGGGGCCATTCTGGTGGTGGACGCCTCCCAGGGGGTGGAGGCCCAGACCCTGGCCAACACCTACCTGGCCATGGAGCACGATTTGGAGATCCGCCCGGTGATCAACAAGATTGACCTCCCCGCCGCCAACCCCCAGCGGGTGAAGGAGGAAGTGGAGAACGTCATCGGCCTGGAGGCCGCCGAGGCCCCGGAGATTTCCGCAAAAATGGGCGTGAACATCCAGGCGGTGCTGGAGGATGTGGTCCACCACGTCCCCGCCCCCCAGGGGGACCCCCAGGCCCCCTTCAAGGCCCTGATCTTTGACAGCCAGTACGATGCCTACCGGGGCGTGGTGGTCTACTTCCGGGTCATGGAGGGCACCCTCACCCTGGACCAGACGGTGAAGATGATGGCCTCCGGGGCCACCTACGGCCTGGTGGAGATCGGCCACCTGCTGCCCACCAAGTTAGAGCCCTGCAAGAGCCTGTCCGCCGGGGAGGTAGGCTACCTCACCGCCTCCATTAAGAATGTGAAGGATACCCAGGTGGGCGACACCATCACCACCGTGGCAAACCCCGCCGCCGAGCCTCTGCCCGGCTACCGTCCCGCCCGGAGCATGGTCTACTGCGGCATCTACACCGAGGACGGCTCCAAGTACCCCGACCTGCGGGACGCCCTGGAAAAGCTCCAGCTCAACGACGCCTCCCTGTCCTTTGAGCCCGAGACCTCCGCCGCCCTGGGCTTCGGCTTCCGCTGCGGCTTTTTGGGGATGCTGCACATGGAGATCATCCAGGAGCGTTTGGAGCGGGAGTTTGACTTGGACCTCATCACCACCCTGCCCAACGTCATCTATGAGGTCACCAAGACCGACGGCACCGAGGTCCGGGTGGACAACCCCCACAACTACCCCGACCCCTCGGTGATCGCCGAGCAGCGGGAGCCTTTCGTGAAGGTCTCCATCATCTCCCCCCCGGACTATGTGGGCAACATCATGCCCATGTGCCAGGAGCGCCGGGGAGAGTTCAAGGACATGCAGTACCTGGACACCAACCTGGTGGAGATCCACTACCACATG
>DXEA01000045.1 GCA_019115225.1 Candidatus Evtepia faecigallinarum | reverse complement strand
GCTATGAGAAAGGAACACTTTATTCATTGAGTACCCTCCTTATTTGAACCTATAGGATGTTTTGTATATTGTAGCACTTATCTTAAAATGTGGCAATTTAATAAATGTGCATAATTATCAAATGCTATAGGCGAATTTTAGGCATTGGCATAAATCTATTATAATACATATCCAAGATTTCATCCCAAAACTGTCTTGAAAGGAGTCGGAAATCCCATGCCTATTCTTCCACAATCAGCCGGAAGGCCACGGCCCATAGGTTTTCCTCTCCGTGGCATCCAGGCGGCATAGAGACCGTCTTTCCCCCCAAAACAACACTTTTCCAAACCGCCGAAAGGAGGTGATACCATGGCGGTATTTCGCATCGAGAAAACCCGCAACTACACAGTGATGTCCAACCACCACCTGCGCAACGCGGGGCTGTCGCTGAAATCCAAAGGGCTACTCTCCATGATGCTGTCCTTGCCGGAGGACTGGAACTACACCACCAGGGGCCTGGCAAAAATCTGCAAAGAGGGCACAGGCAGGATTGACGCTGCCCTGAAGGCGTTAGGGGACATGGATAAAGCACAAAAAATACCGCTGCAAGCCATAGCTCTGGTTTGCAGCGGCGATTTGCGCTGGCACCCCCGGCGCGACTCGAACGCACTACGTTCCGCTTAGGAGGCGGACCCTCTATCCTGGTGAGGTACGGGGGCGGATGTGGATTTTATTGTAGCCCATCCTGCCGGGTTTGTCAATGCGAGGGGGAAATGAGACCCCGTTACAGTTTTTCGTCCCCAAAGGGGGTATGCTACAGACAAAGAAGAAGCCATCCTGTGGGAAAGGAGTTTTTATGAGTATTCTCTCTTGTCTGTTCTCCCTGGACATTAACCGGGGCCTTCGGGACTTCCACGACACCCCCGGCGCCATCCTGCTGGACGTGCGCCCCCGGTACCAGCACCTCCGGCGCCGCATCCCCCAGAGTGAGAACCTCCCTCTGGAGGAACTGGGCCAGGCCCGGGAGCGCTTCCCCGACCGGTCTGTCCCCCTCTTCGTCTACGCCTACGGCGGGGACAAGAGCGCCAAAGCGGCCAGCCAGCTCAAGGCCATGGGCTACACCAACGTCCGGGACATCGGCGGCATCAAGCGCTGCTGCGGCAACCGGGGCTATGACGGCCCCGTGGAGGGTACCCGCTGGCAGAAGCCCGCGCCCTGAACAAGACCCAAAGGAAGCCCCCCGGCGAGTCTCGCCGGGGGGCTGTTGTCTGGGAAGTCCCGCCCTTATTCCAGGTTCAGACGCCGGTGGAGCATCCGGATGGTCAGGCAGTAGAGGATGGCCCCATAGATGGCGGTGATGAGGATGGTGCCCCACATCACGCCGTGGGCCGCCGCCATGGGCTGGACCTGGCTGGACAGCCAGATGGTCAGGGAGTCCAGGAAGGGGACCCCCGCCATGAGCAGGGTGCCGGAAATGATCTGGGTCGCCACCTGGATGGCGAAGAAGAAGGCCACCGACAGCAGCATCTTATGCTGGGCAAAGCTGTGGCCAATGGCCAGGGGGGCATAGAAATCCAGGCAGGCGGCCAGGCAGACCACCACGAAGAGGACCGCCAGCTCCACCAGGAAGAGGATGCCGTTGCCCAGGTTATAGGCCGTCAGCTGTTGGGAGATTTCGGCAAAGACCCGCCCGAGCTCCTGGAACATGGCCAGGTCGGCCACCAGGGTCATCACGGCCACGATGTCGATGATCACCGCCCCCAAGAACCACACCGTGGAGACGATGAGCTTGGACCACACCAGGCTGTGGGTGGACACCGGCAGGGAGAACATCACATAGCCCTCGTCGGCCATCAGGTTGCTGCGGAAGCGCTGGATGGTCAGCACCACCGCCACCACGAAGGTGGCAATGAGGGCCAACGAAAAGCCCACCGCGATGATCCCGGAGAGCAGCGCCAGAAAGCTCTGGCCTGTCAGTCCCTCAAAGGTCACCATCTTCGTCCACAGGGCGCTGGCCCGGGTCATGAGGGCCAGCAGGATGGTCACCAGATACAGGGGGAGCATCACCCGGGCCGTGGCCCGGAACTCATGTTTCATCAGCTTAATCAGCATTTGTACACCTCCCGGAACAACGCGTCCACACTCATGCCCTTCTCCTCCCGGATGGTGTCCACCGCGGACTGGAACAGAATCTGTCCCCGGTCGATGAAAATCACCTCGTCCAGCACCTTCTCCACATCGGCGATCAGGTGGGTGGAGATGACCACGGCGGCCTCCGGGTTGTAGTTGCGGATGATGGTGTCCAGGATGTAATCCCGGGCCGCCGGGTCCACGCCCCCGATGGGTTCATCCAGCAGGTAGAGCTTGGCCTGGCGGCTCATGGCCAGGATGAGCTGGACCTTTTCCCGGGTGCCCTTGGACATCTGCTTCATCCGCTGCTTGGGGGAGATCTCCAGGCGGTCCAGCATTTCGCTGCTGCGCTCCCGCTGGAAATCCGTATAGAAATCCTCGTAAAAATCCTGCAATTGCTTCACCGTCATCCACAGGGGCAGGCTGGTGCGCTCGGGCAGGTAGGAGACCATGGCGTGGCTCTCCTTGCCCGGGGCCCGGCCGTTGACCCACAGCTGCCCCGCCGTGGGCACCAGCAGGCCGTTGGCCAGCTTGATGAGGGTGGTCTTGCCGCTGCCGTTGGGGCCCAGCAGGCCCACGATCCGCCCCGGCTCGATGGTGAGGCTTACCCCGTCCAGGGCCGTCTTGGCCCCGAAGCGTTTGGTCAGCCCCTTACACTCCAGAATGTTCATGGTGCTCTCCTTCCTTCTCCACAAAGGACACGATTTCCTCCTGCCGGAAGCCCAGCAGGTACATGCTCTCCAAAAATTCCTTCACCTGGTCCCGGGCCAGGGTCTCCCGCAGGTCTTTGATGCGCGCGGCGTCCTCGGTGACGAACCGGCCTGCGGTGCGCTGGCTGAAAACCAGGCCCTCCCGCTCCATCTCCATCATGGCCCGCTGCATGGTGTTGGGGTTCACCCCCGCCTCGGCGGCCAGGTCCCGCACCGAGGGCAGCCGCTCCCCGGGCAGCAGGGCGCCGCTGACGATCTTTTGCTGGATCTGGGCGATCAGCTGGGTGTAGATGGGGATGTCATTGCGAAACTGCCATGCCATTGTCATCCCTCCTTGTGTGGTCTGGGCCGCCGGGGCGGCTTGCATTATTGTTCTATCCGAGTAATACAATAGCACAGATTTTCTCCCTGTCAAGCCCTTTTGCCCAAAAAGGCGAAAAATTTTTTTCTCCGGCCGGGGACGGGGTGGGGGGAGAGAAAACTTTTCCTTGAAAATCCTTGGGTAAAATAGTATAATACCATGTTGCGAATCGTGAAACCGACCAAAGAAGTCTGAATAGATATGAGGTGCAGAACCGTGCAGAATGAATCCCTGAGAAACATTGCGATCATCGCCCACGTCGACCACGGCAAGACCACCCTGGTGGACGAGATGCTCAAGCAGGGCGGCGCTTTTCGGGAAAACCAGGAGGTCAAGGACCGGGTCATGGACTCCGGCGACCTGGAGCGGGAGCGTGGCATCACCATCCTGGCCAAGAACACCGCCATCCAGTATGGCGACGTGAAAATCAACATCGTCGACACCCCCGGCCACGCCGACTTCGGCGGCGAGGTGGAGCGTATCTTAAAAATGGTCAACGGCGTCATCCTCCTGGTGGACGCTGCCGAGGGCCCCATGCCCCAGACCCGGTTTGTCCTCTCCCGGGCCCTGGACCTGGGCCACCGGGTTATCGTGGTCATCAACAAGATCGACCGCCCCGACCAGCGCATCCACGAGGTCATGGACGAGGTGCTGGAGCTGCTGCTGGACCTGAACGCCACCGACGAGCAGTTTGAGTCTCCCACCCTGTTCTGCTCCGGCCGTCAGGGCACCGCCTCCTACTCTCCCGATGTGCCTGGTACCGATCTGGTGCCTCTGTTCGAGACCATCCTCAACTATATCCCCGCTCCCGAGGCGGATGTGGACGCTCCCTTCCAGATGCTGGTGTCCTCCATCGACTACAACGAGTTCGTGGGCCGTATCGCCATCGGCCGTATCGAGCGGGGTACCGTGAAGCAGAACCAGGAGATCGTAGTGTGCAACTACCACAAGCCGGACGAGGCCCCCGCCAAGGCCAAGGCCACCGCTCTGTACCAGTTTGACGGCCTGGGCAAGGTGCCTGTCACCGAGGCCACTGCCGGC
>DXEA01000044.1 GCA_019115225.1 Candidatus Evtepia faecigallinarum | reverse complement strand
AGGGAGTGGCCATAGGCCACATAGCTGGCCCCCGTATCCCGGGCAGGGGAGCAGCCGGCCACAAAGAGCTGATTGTCCACCGCCCGGCTGCGGAAGGCCAGGTCCCAGTGTACCGGCCCCGTGGTCATGTTGAAGGCGGCGGGCACCAGGATTATCTGGGCGCCCCTGGCCCCCATCACCCGGAAAAGCTCGGAAAAGCGGATGTCGAAACAGATGGCCAGGCCGATCTTCCCCAGGGGGGTGTCCACCACGGTGATCTGGTCCCCGGCGGTGAGGGTGTCCGACTCCTTGAACCGCTGGCCCCCGGGCACGTCGATGTCGAAGAGGTGGACCTTCCGGTGCCGGGCCAGCTCCTCCCCCTCCGGGGAGAAGAAGTAGCAGGTGTTATAGACCTTCCCCCCCTCCAGCTCGGGCACCGAGCCCCCGGCCAGGTAGAGGTCCAGCTCCCGGGCCATGCGGGACAAGAACTGCCAGGTCTCGCCCCCGGCGGGCTCTCCATAGACGGGGAAGCAGGGGTTTTCATAGGGACAGTTGAACATCTCCGGCAGCATGGCCAGCTGGGCCCCCTGTCGGGCGGCCTGCTCCAGGGCGGCCTGCGCCCGGCGGAGGTTTTCTCCCTTGTCCCGGCTCACGGCCATCTGGCACAGGCCCAGTTTGATGATCCCCATAGGCAGGGCTCCTTTCCCTTCCCCCGGCGTGCGGGGGGTGATCTTGCTATGACTGTACCATATTTTCCGCCGGGACGCAAGGCGGCAGACCGCCCCCCGCGGCCCTTTCTTGCGTCCCGGCCCCCTTTCCTGTATAATAGAGGCATCCAACAGGGACCCGCCGCGGGCCCCGTCCATTCCCACCGAAAAAGGAGGCCCTTTCCATGGCTGAACGATCCCCCCATCACGACACCCTGCTGGCAGAGGCCGTGACCGTCCTCAACCGCTACACCCACTTCTCCGCCCTGCACCGGGTGACCTTTTCCCTCACCCCTGACGGCCGCCTGGCCGGCCAGCTGGAGCGCACCGACGGCACCCCCATCCCCACCAGCGACCACCCCCTGGACAAAAAGCTGGTCCACCTGAAGGACCAGACGGTGGTCATCCGCCCCTTCTTCCTGCCCATGAGCCGCAGCCCCTGGGACGAGAAGGAATGCAACGCCTTCACCCAGGTGGACTTTGACTACGCCGCCATCCTGGGCTACCAGGTCACCGGCCAGGAGGAGGTCGCCCTCCACGCCCTCTACTTCCTGCCCACCAGCGCCCTGCTCTACGGCCGCAAGCCCGGCCCCGACGGGGTGTGGAAGCTCCCCCTGGGCACCTACGGGGTCCACCGCCTGAGCCTGGACCCCCGCAAGACCTTCGCCCGCTCCCTCTACCTGTCCGAGCGGATGGTGGACGCCCTGGAGTACCAATACGACACCGTGGGCTACTATTACAGCTGTCCTCCTGCAAAATAAGCGCCCTCCCCCGCTTTTCAAAGCGGGGGAGTTTTTTCCCCTTTTTACACAGATCTTAAAAAGATTTTGCCAAAAATGGTGGCACCGGCGGGGAAAATACAGTATACTGTCACCATCCATGCAGGCGCGGGTCCCGCCGCCCTGCGGAAATCGAAACAAGGGAGGAGTATCCCATGAAACAGTGGAAGAAGTGTTCTGCCCTCTTCCTGGCCCTGGTCATGCTGCTGGCCCTGGCCATCCCCGCCGGGGCGGTGAGCCCCCAGGAGGATCTGAGCGGACACACCATCATCCTGCACACCAACGATGTCCACGGGGGCATCGCCGGCTACGCCGCCGTGGCCGGGCTCAAGCAGGCCTATCTGGAGGCCGGCGCCGGCGTCATCCTGGCCGACGCCGGAGACTTCATCCAGGGCGACCCCACCGTGAGCGTCTCCCAGGGGGCCACCGCTGTGGAGCTCATGAACCTGGCCGGCTACGATGTGGCCATCCCCGGCAACCACGAGTTTGACTACGGCTATGAAAACCTCAAGACCCTGGCCGGGCAGGCCGGCTTCCCCATCCTGGCCGCCAACATCCTCCAGGGGGAGGACCTGGCCCTGGAGGGGGGCACCGCCATCTTCCAGCCCATGGGGGCAGAGGGCGCGACCGTGACGGTGGGCGTGTTCGGCCTGGACACCCCCGAGACCGCCACCAAGGCCCACCCGGACAAGATCCAGGGCCTGTCCTTCCTGGCCGGGGAGGAGCTGTTTGCCTGCGCCCAGGCCCAGGTGGACCAGCTGAAGGCCCAGGGCTGCGACTACATCATCTGCCTGGGCCACCTGGGCATTGATGCCGAGTCCGCCGGCAACCGCTCGGTTGACCTGCTGGAGAAGGTCACCGGCATCGACGTGTTCATCGACGGCCACTCCCACTCCACCCTGGAGGATATCCTGGCCGTCACCGACGGTACCGGCAAGGTGGGCGAGACCTATCTCACCTCCACCGGCACCAAGCTGGAAAACGTGGGCGTGGTGGACATCGCCCCCGACGGCACCATCACCACCGAGAACCTGACCATGGACGAGGTCACCGCCCTGGGCGTGACCCCCGACACCGCCGTGGCCGACCGGGCCGCCGCCATCCAGGCCGAGATCGACGCCGACTACGGCACCGTCTTTGCCCGGACCGAAGTGGCCCTGGAGGGCGAGAAGGAGAACGTGCGCACCCAGGAGACCAACCTGGGCGACCTCATCGCCGACGCCATGCTCTGGCAGGCCGGCCAGGACAACGCCGAGGTGGACGCTGCCGTCACCAACGGCGGCGGCATCCGGGCCAGCATCGCCGCCGGGGACATTACCAAGAAGGACATCAACACCGTCCTGCCCTTCGGCAACACCCTGTATGTGGTGGAAGTGACCGGCGCGGAGCTGCTGGAAGCCCTGGAGGCCTCCACCTACTGCACCCCCGAGTCCGTGGGCGCCTTCCCCCAGGTGGCGGGCATCCAGTTCACCATCAACACCGGGGCCCCCTTCGTCTCCAGTGAGAGCTATCCCGGCTCCACCTATGGCAAGCCCGCCCAGATCAACCGCGTCATGATCCAGACCGTGGGCGGCCAGGCCTTTGACGCCGACGAGACCTACACCATCGTCACCAACGACTTCCTGGGAGCCGGCGGCGACACCTACTACGCCTTCAAGGCCGCCACCGCCGGCTACGACACCGGCCTGCCCCTGGACGAGGTGGTCATGGACTACATCACCGCCCAGCTGGGCGGCGTGGTCACCGCCGAGCAGTACGGCCAGACCGGCCAGCGGATCTGGACCCTGTCCTATGACGACGTCACCGCCCAGGACTGGTTTGCCGGCGCGGTGAACTATGTCACCTTCAACGGCCTCATGAACGGCACCGGCACCGGCTTCTCCCCCAATACCGCCGTCACCCGGGCCATGATGGTCACCGTCCTCTACCGCATGGCGGGCTCCCCCGCCGTCACCGGGGATAACCCCTTCACCGACGTGGCCGGCGACGCCTGGTACGCCGACGCCGTCCTCTGGGCCGCCCAGAACGGCCTGACCTCGGGCACCACCGCGACCACCTTCTCCCCGGACACCCCCCTGCCCCGGGAGCAGCTGGCCACCTTCTTCTACCGCTTCGCCGCCTTTGAGAGCGGCCAGGAGGTCACCTCCTCCGGGGACAACCTGACGGGCTTTGCCGATGCCGGTCAGATCTCCTCCTACGCCGTCCAGGCCATGGACTGGGCCGTGGGCGAGGGGCTCATCTCCGGCACCACCGACACCACCCTCTCCCCCAAGAACACCGCCCCCCGTTCCCAGGTGGCCACCATCCTCATGCGCTATACCGCGGACTGAGACCTGCCTCTCATCTCGCACCCAACGCCCCGCCCCGGCACCCTGCCGGGGCGGGGCGTTGCCGTGCCGGGAAAATGGTTGCCCCCGGGGGCGGGCTGTGCTAAACTGGTGCCAGATCGCATATCCCATGAGAACGGAGGCAGACCATGGAGGAAAACACCTTAGTCATCACCGGCCTGCAGGCGGGCTTCCCCGCTCCCCGGGGGGAAGTCCTGGCCGCAGACGGCGTGGACCTGACCATCCCCCGGGGCACCATCGCGGGCCTGGTGGGGGAGTCAGGCTGCGGCAAGAGCGTCACGGCCCTGTCGGTGATGGGCCTGCTGCCCCCGCCCGGCCGGGTGAAGGGGGGGACCATCACCTTTGAAGGCCGGGACCTGACCGCCCTGTCCGAGGCAGAGCGCCGGAAGCTGCGGGGGGACCGGATGGCCATGATCTTCCAGGACCCCATGACCAGCCTCAACCCGGTCTATCCCGTGGGCAGGCAGGTGGCAGAGGTCCTGCGCCTGCACCGGGGCCTGGACCGGAAGGCCGCCCGGGCCCAGGTCATCGACCTCTTCCGCCAGGTGGGCATCCCTGACCCCGAGGCCCGGTACGACGCCTATCCCCGACAGCTCTCCGGCGGCCTGCGCCAGCGGGTGATGATCGCCATGGCCATGGCCTGCCGCCCCGCCCTGCTCATCGCCGACGAGCCCACCACCGCCCTGGACGGCACCATCCAGGCGCAAATTCTCCGCCTCATGGCCCAGCTGTGCCGGCAGGCGGGGACGGCCATTCTCCTCATCACCCACAACATGGGGGTGGTGGCCCAGCTGTGTGACCAGGTGTCGGTGATGTATGCCGGCCAGGTGGTGGAGGCGGCAGAGACCTTCGCCCTCTTCGCCGCCCCCCGGCACCCCTACACCCTGGGACTGCTCCAGGCCATCCCCTCGGTGGAGAGCGCCCAGGACCGGCTGTACACCATCCCCGGCACCGTGCCTGAGCTGCGCGATCCGCCGCCGGGGTGCCGCTTCTGCCCCCGGTGTGACCGGGCCCAGCCCATCTGTTCCCAGGTTCCGCCCCCTCTGACGGAGGTGGCCCCCGGCCACTGGGTGCGCTGCTTCCTGGCCGGAAAGGAGGGGATGTGATGGCACCTATTCTGGCTGAGACCCGCAGGGTCAGTAAAACCTTCCCCGCCAAGGGGCAGGGGAAGGGGGCCGTGCTGCACGCGGTCACCCACGTGGACCTGGCCGTTTTTGAGGGGGAGACCCTGGCCCTGGTGGGGGAGTCCGGCTGCGGCAAGAGTACCCTGGGCCGCCTGCTGCTGGGCCTGCTGCCCCCCACCGGCGGCCAGGTGTTCTTTGCCGGCCAGGACCTGGCCGCCCTGGCCCCGGCGGACCTGCGGGCCCTGCGGCGGCAGATGCAGATGGTCTTTCAGGACACCGCCGCCTCCCTCAACCCCCGGTGGAATGTGGGGGGCATCCTGGCCGAGCCCTTGCGCATCCACCGCCTGTGCCCCCCGGCGGAATACCCCGCCCGGTGCGCCGCCCTGCTGGAGCAGGTGGGCCTGCCCCGGCAGCTGCTCTCCCGCTTCCCCCATGAGCTCTCCGGGGGCCAGCGCCAGCGGGTGGGCATCGCCCGGGCCCTGGCCCTCTCCCCCCGGCTGGTGGTCTGTGACGAGCCGGTCTCCGCCCTGGACGTGTCCGTCCAGGCACAGGTGCTCAACCTCCTGGCCGACCTCCAAGAGGCCCGGGGGCTGACCTACGTCCTCATCTCCCACGACCTGGGGGTGGTCCGCCACAGCGCCGACCGGGTGTGCGTCATGTTTTTGGGGCGGGTGTGTGAGCTGGGCCCCACCAAGGCCCTCTTC
>DXEA01000043.1 GCA_019115225.1 Candidatus Evtepia faecigallinarum | reverse complement strand
GGCGGCAAGGAGCCCAACGTCTCCACCAACGCCGTTCCCACCTTCACCGACGTGCGCGGCACCTCCGCTGCCTGGGCTGAGGGCTACATTGAGTCCTGCGTGGCGCAGGGCATCGTCTCCGGCGTCGGCGGTGGCCGTTTCGCTCCCGACGGCAACGTGACCGGTTCCCAGCTGGCTAAGATGCTGCTGGTGGCTCTGGGCTACAACTCTGACAACGAAGGCTTCACCGGCAACGCCTGGGAGACCAACGTGAACGTCCGCGCTTCCCAGAAGGGCCTGTATGCTGGCCTGGAGACCCTGGACACCTCCGCTGCTGTCACCCGTGACCAGGCTGCTCAAATGGTCTGGAATGCTCTGAATGCTTACGAGGTCGAGTATAAGACCACTCTGGTCACCGATGCCAACGGACAGCTGGTCAGCCAGGTTACCGTGCAGGATAAGGTCGGCCTGAATGGCAAGACCAAGGTTACCCTGCTGGAAGACAAGTATGAGGCTAAGACCTTCACTGGCACCTTCAACGGTAACTCTGATTGTCTGAGCCTGAAGGATGGCCAGATCCAGGTTTACGGCAGCGTGTCCTCTGATATCAAGGATGCAAACGCCAACTTCACCTATGATTTCGACCTTTCCTACATTGGTGAGGAAGTGAAGGTTCTGTTTAAGGACGGCATTGGCGGCACCGATAACAAACCCGATGACAAGGATACCATCTATGGCGTTGTTGTAACTGGTGATACCACTGTCCTGAACGTCACCTCCGACGACATCAAGTCTGCGGCTGACTACGCTACTGCCGGCAAGATCAAGGTTTCCGGCACGGAATATGATGTTGTCAAGCCTACCGCGGGTCAGGTTCTGGTTGTTACCAACTACGGTGCCGTTGCTGATGCAACTTCTGCTGATGCTAAGCGCAGCTCGGCAAAGGCGGCGTTCTCCGCTCTGTCTGGTCAGAATGGCAACACCGTTAAGTTCATCCTGAACGACGACGGCGAAGTCGCGAAGGCTTATGTGCAGACCTATACGCTGGGTACTGTCACTGCGGTCAACAGCGAGAAGATTACCATCAGCGGTCTGGGCTCCATCAAGATCGCCGACAGCGAGATCTATGACGGCGTAGCGAAGGACGACGTTGTCGTTTACAGCAAGCTGTACAAGCGCACGCTGGCAGACGCTACCGTAGTTGTTACCAAGGCGGAAATGATTTCCGGCACGGTTACCGGCTACAAGGGCAACGAGAATGTAACCGTAGACGGCACCGTTTACAAGATTTACAACAAGGTTGCTATGCCCACCAGCGTTGCCGGCGAGACTGGCGAAGCTAGCTTCGCCACCGGTGATATCGGCGAGACCTTCGATTTCTATCTGGTCAACGGCTATGTAGCGGCAGCGGTTCAGACCTCTGAAACGGCTACCAACTACTCGCTGGTTATCGATGTAAACGGCGGTACGCTGGGCGCTACTCTGGATCCGATGAAGGCAGTTGTTCTGGCTGCTGACGGCACCAAGACCACGTTGACGCTCTCTGATAAGGGTGACGCAGCTGTTCTGGGTGATATCGTTACTTGGACCGGTTCTGCTGATAACGCAAAGCTCAATGTAGAAGCTGCTAAGTCTGGTGCAGTTTCTAACACGACTACCACTGGTTATGACAAGACCTCCAAGACCTTCAATGGCGTAGTTACCTCTGCGGACTGCGTCCTGTTCAAGGATACGGATAAAGCTTTCGCTTCTATCACTAAGACTGATAGTTATAAGGCCTATAACATCCGTGACATGAAGGACTTCCCTGTTATCACTCAGGCTTATACCTTTGTTAAGGATGATGACAACAAGATCGTTGCAGTATTTGTTGGCAACGATACCGCTACTTCCGGTAGCACCTCTGATGCTGTGATCGGTATTGTCAGCGCAAGCAACGGCGTAGTCGAGTTTGACGATGTAGAGTACAACCAGTACACCGTTGTTTCCAACGAAACCACCTACACTGTCAACATTGAGGAGAACGGCGGCACGGACGATAGCCTGACTAAGGGTAATATCGTAGCGTTTGCTCCGACTACGGATGATCTGTATGACGACAACACTGGTTTTGTAGTGCTGTCTGCTGCTAAGAAGTATATTGATCAGAAGAAGAACATTGATGGCACAGATTACATCGTAAGCACTGTTTGGGTCAAGAACTATGACGAGTCCGAAGCACTGCTGAGCTACTACACTGCTAAGGGTACGAAGGATGGCGACGGTGCATACACTGCTCCGACCGGCCTGACCACCAAGGCAGTAGCCGACGATGTGACCATCGTTTACGTTGACGTCGACAATGATACTGCTGGCGATGCAATCAACGTAAATGCGTTTGATGCTATGACTGGTTATGCAAATGCTATTATTCTGGTTGATGGCGACGGCGTAATTTCTCACATTGTTGTTGAGACCTCCAACGAGGCTAACATTTTCGCCTAATTCCGACTGACTGAAGTCAATTAGAATTACAGAGAGACCCCCGAGGATTTTTTCCGAGGGGGTCTCCTCTTTATGTATGGCTGGAGGTAACACAATGGCAAAAAAGAAGATCTATCAGGACCGCGAATTGGCCCTTGCTCTGGAAATCGTCAACAGTTCACGTGGTAGCATGGCCAAGGCAGCCCATTATCTGGATTGTTCCGCCAGTACTGCCAAAATGAAGCTTTTGGAATATCAGAACAAGCAACTTCAAGCCAGAGAAAATTCTGGAGGAAAAATCATTCCGCTGCCAAAACAAGCGTAACTGCAAGAACCTGTCATAAAATCGTCCATCAAACAGAGAGACTGGGTAGCCCAAAACGCTGCCCAGTCTCTCTGTTCCCCACAACCTCATTTTGCTTTGGACTTTCATCAATCGTTCCTCAAAGATGACAACCCACCCACCCCTATTGTAGGATACTCTTACATCCCAAGACAGGAGGTTCCTACAATGGAAAAGTACACCTACATCCGCAAAACGGTCACCTGGCAAAATCGCCGCTACGAGGTCCGAGGGAAAACTGAGCAAGAAGCCTGCGACAAACTGGCCGAGCTCATCACCAGCCTCAAAAACACCCCGTACGCCGCCGCCGGCTCCACCACCGTGGACCAGTGGTTTGTCCAGTGGCGGGACACCTACAAGGCCCCCTCCGGCCTGACCCGGAAAAGCCTGGGCCTGTATGACGAGAAGTACAACGGCTACATCGGCCCGGCCATCGGCTCCCTGGCCCTGTCGGAGGTGCGGGACCTGCACCTGCAAACCATCCTCAACACCCAGGCCGGCCGCTCCTACTCCCATGTGTCCAAGCTGCGCATGGTCATGCAGGAGCTCTTCCGCCAGGCCCGCCGCTCCCGGCTCATCCTCTTTGACCCCGCCGAGGGTTTGCAGCTGCCCGAGAGCGTCAAGCGCTCCCACCGGCCCATCACCAAGGAGGAGCGCCGCCACATCCTGGCCCTGTCCAACACCCACCCGGCGGGGCTGTGGGTCCTCACCATCCTCTACACCGGCCTGCGCCCCGGGGAGACCGCCGCCCTGCTGTGGAAGGACATCGACTTTGAGCGCAACGAGATCCACGTCTACAAGGCCGTGGAGAGCGGCACCCGCACCATCAAGGGGCCCAAGACCCCCGCCGGCATCCGGGACATCCCCATGCGCCAGGAGCTGCGGGACCGCCTGCTGGCAGCCCAGGGGGACCCGGACAGCCCGGTCTTTCCCTCGGCCAACGGGGGCATCCGGGGGGCCAGCAACCTGCGCCGGCTGTGGGAGTCCTTTGCCCACGACCTGGACCTGCGGCTGGGGGCGAAGGTCAAGGGCGGGGAGATCATACAACACGCCATCGCCCCCGACCTGACCCCTTACTGCCTGCGCCACACCTTCTGCACCGACCTGCAGCGGGCGGGGGTGCCCATCAACGTGGCCAAGGAGCTCATGGGCCACGCCAACATCTCCGTCACCGCCAACATCTACACCCACCGGGACCAGAAGGTCCTGCACAGCAACATGGCAAAGCTCAACCCCAGGGGCAAAAAGACCGTGATCCGCAGCCCCGGCAAGCTGCCGGAGGCCCTCCCCGGGGCGCAGCCGGCAGACCGGGAGCCGTCGGGGGCAGAGGGGGCTGGATCTTCCCTGCCCGCGGAGGGATAAAAAACGCAGCGGCGGCCGGACCCTTGCAGGTCTGGTCGCCGCTGGGCTGTCTTTGCGCCGTGTGTGCCGGGGCTCAGTGCTGGCAGGTGTGGGTGCCGCAGCCGTGGTCGCCGCAGGTGTGGGCGGGGCCGTCGTGGTGGTGGTTGCACAGGGCCTCGGTGTTGGGCACCAGTTTGCCGTCCAAAAAGTCCTGCACGGCCTGATCTGCGTCCCCGGTGATGCCGGGGATGACGGTGATGTCCAGGCTCTTCAGGGCGTCCTGGGCGCCGGGGCCGATGCCGCCGCAGATGAGCACACTGATGCCCAGGCCCCGCAGCAGGCCCGCCAGGGCGCCGTGGCCCTGGCCGCCGGTGCCTGTGACCAGGCTGGGGCCCACTTTGCCCTCCTGGATGTCATAGATCTTGAACTGCTGGGTTTTGCCAAAGTGCTGGAACACCTGGCCGTTGTCGTACGTGACTGCAAGTTTCATGATAGCCTCCTAAAACTGCAAA
This sequence comes from Candidatus Evtepia faecigallinarum, assembly GCA_019115225.1. Taxonomy (GTDB): domain Bacteria; phylum Bacillota; class Clostridia; order Oscillospirales; family Oscillospiraceae; genus Evtepia; species Evtepia faecigallinarum. The sequence goes on along the minus strand of DXEA01000043.1, from coordinate 30,251 downwards.
AATCTATGGTTTAGAAAATTCCCATTTTCTTTGCCTGCGCGGTCAGCTCCCCCCGGCAGTCCGGGTGGGCCAGGTCGATGAGGGCCCGGGCCCGGTCGGCCATGGTCAGAACCTTCAGGTTTACCATCCCGTACTCCGTAACCACATACTGCACGTCCGACCGGGGGGTGGTGACGATGGTGGCCGGGGGGAAATAGGGCACGATGCGGCTCTTGGGGGAGCCGTCGGGGTTGGTGCCCAGGGTGGACTTGAAGGCCAGGAAGGACTTGCCCCCCTTGGCCAGCTGGGCCCCCCGGACGTAATCTCCCTGGCCGCCGGTGCCGCTGAACTGGTTCAGCCCCATGCCCTCCGCGGCCACCTGGCCGAAGAGGTCGATGGACATGGCGGTGTTGATGGAGATCATATTGTCATTCTTGGCGATATTGGCCGGGTTATTCACGATGGGGAAGGGTCCGAAGTACATGTGCTCGTTGTGGTCCAGAAACTCATACAGAGCCTGGGACCCGAAGGCAAAGCCCACCACCGACCGGCCAGGGATGAACTTGGGCCGGCTGTTGTTGATGACCCCCGCCTTCATGAGGGCCATGAGAGCGTCGGACATCATCTCCGTGTGGCAGCCCAGGTCGTTTTTGGACATGAGGCCGTAGCCCACGGCGTTGGCCACCCCGCCGATGCCCAGCTGGAGGCAGGCCCCGTCGGGGATCTGGTCTAAGAGAAACCGGGACATGGCCTCCGTCTCCGGGTCCTCCTCCATGGGGCCGCCGGGGACGGTCTCCTTGGGCACGTTGGCCCAGACCACGTGCTTTGCCTGGGAGATGTGGATCTGGGTGCGCTCGCCGGTGACGAAGGGGGAGAAGCGGTTGATCTGCAAAATGATGTTGTCGGTCTCCTCCATGATGAAGGGGTGCATGCAGCAGCCGGAGGCCCCCAGGCTCATGTAGCCGTCCTCGTCGGGGAGGGAGACATCCAGAAAGGCGATGTCGGGATGGAAGGTCTGGCGGCACCACTGGTCCACCTGGCCTAAGTGGACGGAGGTGAAGTCCGCCCGACCGGCCTTCCAGGCCCGGCGCTCCTCATAGCCCATGAAGTAGGTGGAGATGCGAAAGGCGTCGGGGTTGGCGCAGTCGAGAAAGGTCATGGGGGGGATGATGTTGGAGCAGCCGATGGTGATATTTTCTAACTCCTCCGACCGGGCGGCGATGGCGTCGGCAATGGCCCGGGCGTAGCTGGTGCAGCAGCCGATGTACACGCTCTGGCCGCTGCGGACCAGGGCGGCGGCCTCTTCCGCCGTGATGGTCTTGTCCTGAAACTCTTTTTGACGTTCCGGGGTCATGGCCGGCCCCTCCCTTCCAAGGTGACTGTATTCACAAACGCCTGCAGGTCCTGGACGAACCGGGCCGTGTGCCAGCCGTCGGCGGCGGCGTGGGCGATGTTGATGGCCAGGGGCATGGTCCGCCGGCCGTCTTTGTCCGAAAACTTCCCATAAGTCATCACCGGGAAGAGCTGGGGGGAACCGCCGGGGACGGTGGAGGAATAGCCGGTGAAGTCCAGCCAGGGTACGCAGGAGATGCAGTAGAAATTGGCCGGCTGGTGGGGCTTGGCCTTCATGCCGTGGTTGCCCCCGTATTGGGCCAGGTCGGCCAGGAAGTTTTCGTAGAACAGGGAGAAGTCTTCGTCGTGCTCCGTCCAGAGGTCGGAGAAGGTGTGGTCGTCCTCATGGAAGACGGTGTAGTTGGGGTGGAGGACGTCGTGGGTGCCGGGGTTGCCCGCGCTGTCCACGCCCATGCGGAAGGCAGGGTGGGACAGGATGGTGTGGGAGACACACCAGATGAAGGCGGGGTAGAATTTCAGGTCTTTTTCCCGGCACTGGTCCCACAGGGCGGTCACGTCCAGGGGGACGGTGACCGAGTAGCCGCAGGGCAGGACGCTGCGATAGTAGTCAAAATGCTCCCGGCGGGGCCAGGAGGTCAGGTCAATGGGGGTGAACATAGGCGATCATTCCGTTCCTTCCGTGTGGGAGAGCTGGGCCGCTTTCGCCCGGTGCTCCCGGATGACCTCTGGCAGGATGCTCAGTAAGCTGCCCGCCAGGAAGCAGAGGATGCCCAGGGCGATGGGCCGCGTGATGGCCTCCCCCAGCACCGCCAGGGCGAAGAGAGGGGCTAAGATGGGTTTGAAGAAAAAGACCAGGCTGCCGTGGGTGGCGCTGGTCTTTTCAATGGCCAGCATGTGAAAGACATAGCCGCCGGCGCAGTTGACCACGCCGATGAAGAGGAAGTAGGGCAGGGTGGTGGTGTTGATACCCTGGAGGAAGGGCACGTCACAGAAGACGTCCAGCCCCACCGCCTGGTAGAGGGCCGCCCCCGGCCCGGTGTGGCCCAGCAGGAGGAGCAAAAAGAGCTCCGCCGCCCCGAAGAGGAAGGAGAAGCAGGTGACCACGATGCTGCCCACCTTGGCGGTCTTTTTCTTCCCCAGCACGGCGTACAGGGAGAAGAAGAGGGCGGCCAGGATGGACAGAAGGATGCACAGGGGGCTGATCTCCCCGCTGCCCCAGGGGTCCACGATGGCCAGGATGCCCAGCACCTCGGCGGCCAGGGCCAGCAGGTTGTTCCAGTGAATGTCCTCCCGCAGCAGCAGGAAGGCCAGGACGGTGACGAAGATGGGGTTGCCGGAGAAGATGACGGCCACCACATTGGCCTGCCCGTGGGTGATGGCCAGCTGATAGACCACCATGCCCAGGGGGATATTGAACAAGCCGGTCAAGGCGAAGAAGGCCAGGTCCTTTCGTCTGAGCCGGTACCCCAGCTTTTTCAACGCCCGCAGGGCCAGGGGGAGCAGGCAGATGCCGCCCACCACGAAGCGCTCCATGGTGATCTGGAGGGGGTGGAAGGCCCCGGCTACGGCGGGAAGTTTGAGGAGGACCTCCATAGTGGAGAAGATGACGGCGGCCAGGGCGATGTAGAGGCCGCCGAGGACAGCATTGCGGTTCATACTGGGTCCTCCCCTCTGGAAATGCTACAGATAAGTATAAACCTTTTGGGGGAAATTGCAAGGGGGAAGGGAAAACCCCCTCCGAGGAGGGGGTTTTCTATAGCGAGAATTAAGACGCAACCGTAATCTTGAAGTTGATAGTCTTGGTAGCCTTACCAGACTCCGTGATTACGATTTTGCCAGTGATGGAACCAACGCCAGTTACTTCGATGCCAGTCTTAGTCTGTGCATCTGCGTTAGAAGTAACGATAACCGTACCATCCTTCAGAATATCGCCTTCCAGCGTCATGGTAGCAGTCGTGCTAGCTGCACCGGTCAGGGCAACGTCAAACTTGTTCGTGCTTCCCGTGTAACCAGTCAGAGCAACCGTGCCGCCGTCAGAAATAGTAATCGGGCTGCTCGATACGGTCAGGGAATTGCCGCCAGTTGCCGTTGCAACCTCCATCTTGGAGGGATTGCTAGCATCGGTCTGGGTCACCTTCACTTCGCTGCTTGTGCCCTTCTTGTACCACTTGCCGGTGGTGTCGATAACAACCAGATCGGCCTTGCCGTTTCTGTCGTTGTCGTAGTACGAAACATTCGCATAGTACTGGTTGTTCGTAGTGCCGGTCTCAGCAGCTTTCTCGAGGTCAGCCTCGTTGCCGATACCCTTGACGTCCTTGGTGTTGACAACCAGATACTTGACACCGTCTTCAAGCGTAATGGTGCTGGAAGTGCCGCCAGTTGCCAGAACAACGATATAATCGCTACCGCTATTCAGCAGTGCACCAGCCTGACCATCAACCGTGCTGGTCAGAACGGAAACGCCTTCGGCATAGTTGTCGGAAGTCAGGTTCAGCTTGATGTAGTCGCCCTTGGCAACCGCGGTGGTAGCCTTCTGCATAACGCCCTCAACGAGCTTGCCATCGGTAGTGAAGACATCGTACTGCTTATACTTGACACCATCCACGTTGTTTTCGGTCACAGAAGAGACGACATAGCCGTACATCTGATCCGCACCAGCGCCGGGCAAGTAGCTGCTGCTGGTGATATAGGCCAGAACAATCAGGCCATCCTTGACAACATAGCGAACGTTTGTTCCGAAGTTATCGCCCAGAGCATTCAGCTGTTCGCCAGTCAGCACCTTATGAACGTCCTTGGAGCCATCCTTGTAAGCGACGTAAACGGTTGCATCGCTGGCAACCTTCTTGTCATCAACAGTCTTGCTGCTCTTCACAAAACCAGTAGCCTTAGTGGCATAGGTGTCGCCGCCAGCCAGATTCGCCGCGGAGACCTCAGTCAGCTCGTATACGTCGTCGGAAATCTCCCAGGTGACCAGATCGCCGTCCAGCTCAGTGTATTCCTGATCTGCTTCCACAACCTGAGTCTTGCCGTCAGCAAACAGCAGCTTGACCTGATAATTGCCGTTGGTGGTCATGGAGCCAGGAGCGGCCAGAACCAGAGCGGTATCCGTAGAACCAGCAGTGGTCACATCCACGTTGTAGATCACGCCATTGACAACCTGAACGGTCACGGTGTCATTCAGGGCAATAGCATCACCGGAACGGGTCAGAGCACCATCGAAGGGACGATTCGATGTTGTGTTGCCGACCACATACCAGTTGTCACCAATCTTAACATCGGTAACAGGATTACCCTTGGTAGAAGTCACCTTGCCGCTGACAGCAGTGGCCTTGATGAACTCCTTATTACCGGTATAGGTGTTTTCATAGAAAGCAACATAGTCGCCCTTTGCCAGCTTATCGGGGGCAGTCACATCATCAAACTTATAGGTCTGACCACCAGCCACGAATTCTGTGCTGGAAATGTAAGTCACCTTAGCCAAAGTGCTAGTCGGGGACTTCATGGGATTGACGATAGCAAGGTCGATCTTAGAGTCGCCGTCATTGGAGATAAAGGTGATGACATCGCCGGAAGCAACTTCTGCGTAGTTGCCAGTCAGCTCGCTAATCTTCAACGTATTATTGCTAGCCTCTTTAATGCCGATGATGTCACTATCATTATAGTTGTAAGAGTTTCCATCGACTTTGATCTTGCCACTATCGAGCTTCACCTTATCAAAGGTGGCAGAAACAACAAGGTTCTCATCCTCAACAGGGAACACACCATAGGCGTTGCCCTTGTTGTCCACAACAACCTTAATGTACTGACCCATCATGTCCGTCAGGTCCTTGGCATACTTGAAGGTCTTCTCAGAATCGAGAGCAGGGGAGCTATTCTTTGTCAATGCTGCGCCGTCAACTGCTTTAGCCTGGATGGTCAGCTTATCCTTGCCAGCGCTGGCAGCACTGGAAGCGCCAGGAAGCTGGATTCCATACTCTCCGGAAGCAACCAGAACGCCTTCGTAAACGGAGGCTTCGTACTTGTCAGACAGCAGAGTGATCTTGTCGTAGTTGGTGCCTACGACCTTGTCCTGGACAGTGATCTGGGTAACCAGGTTGCCATTGCCATCGGTGACCAGGTTGGTCTTATACTCGACCTCATAGGCATTCAGGGCGTTCCAGACCATCTGGGCTGCCTGGTCACGGGTAACCGCAGCAGAAGTGTCCAGGGTTTCGAGACCTTCATACAGGCCTTTCTGAGAAGCACGGACGTTGACATTGGTCTCCCAAGCGTTACCGGTAAAGCCCTCATTCTCGGACTTATAGCCCAGAGCCACCAGCAGCATCTTGGCCAGCTGGGAGCCAGTCACGTTGCCGTTGGGGTTAAAGCGGCCACCGCCGACACCGGATACGATGCCCTGAGCCACACAGGACTCAATGTAGCCCTCGGCCCACTCGGCAGAGGTGCCGCGCACATCGTTAAAGGTGGGAACAGCATTGGTGGAAACGTTGGGTTCATTACCACCGTTGAGCGCCACGCAGATCATCTTGGTAATCTCGGAGCGCTTGATGTTCCGTTCCGGGTGGAACGAACCGTCTTCATAACCGCCGATGATGTTCAACGCAGAGCACACATCGACGGCCTCGGTGTTCTCGATCTTGTCCTGATCCGAGAACGCCGCCCCGGCGCCCATGACCATGACAGAGAGCATCACAGCCACACAGAGCACCAGGCTCAGAACCTTCTTCCGTGAGGAGGCGTTGGGGGGCAAAGGGTTTTGCAGATTTTTCCCACGGGTTTCCCACGGGGGTGCCACAAAAAAATAACACACGGAACAATCTAAAGAACACCAAAATTCCCCCTGGTCTCTGACGGACAGAGACCAGGGGGGTGTTTGCCCCGGGGACGCCGGTGTGGTCATTCCTCCTCCAGCAGGGTGGGCCAGAAGAGGGGCTTTTCCATGTTGGGAAGGTGTGGCGGCGGGGGATACTCCTGGCCGTAGGTCTCCACCGTAACGGTGTCGATGAACACCGGCCGCACAGGGGTGTTGATGGCCACGTCAGGATGGTCGGGGAAGGGAACGGGATAGGTTTCCGTCTGCTCCAGGCGGCGGAGGATGTCAATGCCGTCGGTGACCTTGCCGAAGATGGGGTAGGTGCCGGTGATGGCCGGGGCATCCGCCAGGGGGAAGAAGAATTCCCCCCCGGCAATATAGGGCTTCTCATAGCCGCCCAGACCGATGGTCCCCAGCTGGGCAGGCAGGAAGCGGCCGCTGTCTGTGTCATTGGGAATGAAATAGCAGGCCTGGGGCGTGTGAAAGGCGTGGTAGCTCACATCCACCACCCAGCCCGGAACGATCCGCTCGATGGGATAGTGGTCAAAGACGCCCTTCCGGGCCAGATCGAGAAAGCTGGCCACCGCGTGGGGGGCGATGTCGGGATAGAGCTCCAGGGTGAGGACGCTGCCGTCGTGAAAGGTGATCTTGGCTGTGGGGTTTGGCATGGGGATAGGCCTCCTTTCTCAGGGGATGATCTCCAGGTCCTTGGGGGCGTGGTTCAGGATCTCACAGCCCTCCTCCGTGACCAGGACCAGGTCCTCAATGCGCACCCCCAGATCGTCCGGCAGATAGATGCCGGGCTCGATGGAGAAGACATTCCCCGGTACGGCTGCTCCCTCCGCCGCAGCGGAGACATCCCCGAAGTCGTGGGTCTCCAGGCCAATGAAATGGCCCAGGCGGTGGGTGAAGCAGGGGCCGTAGCCGCCCTGGGCGATGATCTGCCGGGCGATGCCGTCCAGGTCCTTCAGGGGGATCCCGGGGCGGACCTGGGCTTCCGCGGCCAGATTGGCCCGGAGGACCAGGTCATAGACCTGGCGCTGGTGAGGGGTCACATCCTTGTAGAAATAGGTCCGGGTCATGTCCGAGCAGTAGCCCCGGTAGGTGCAGCCCACGTCGAACACGACCCCGTCTCCCGGCCGCAGGGGGGTGTCGTCGGGGACGTGGTGGCCGCTGGCGGCGTTGGCCCCAAAGGCCACGATGGGTGAGAAGCTGAACCCCTCTGCCCCCAGGTCCAGATAGATGGCCTTGGTGGCCTCGGCCACCTCCCGCTCGGTGATCCCCTCCCGGAGCAGCGAGCGGAAGGCGAGGATGGCCTGGTCATTGATACGGGAGGCCGTGCGCATCAGCTCCTGCTCCTCCGGGTCCTTGATGCTCCGGGCCTTGTCCACCGCCAGGGAGGCGTTGTGGTATCCCGCCGCGGCTCCCCGCTCCATAAGGGGCAGGAGGAAGCGGGCGGGCAGGTTTTTGTCCACACCCAGAGGCTCCTTGGGGTCGATGGCCTGCTGGACCAGGTCCAGATAGGGGTCCGTGTCCCCAAAGCGCACCTTTTCTACCCCCAGGTCTTCCGGGACGGTTTCCAGGTGGTTGATGAAGATCTTATGCTGTCCGGTCTGGCTGAGATAGAGGCCATAAAAACGCTCCAGCGGCTGGATGAGCCGGCCGGTGAGATAAAAAATGGACACCGGGTCGGTGAGCAGGACCTGGGACAGTCCCATTTCCGCCAAATTCTCCAGCACGGCGCTGACGCGGGATTCCTTCATGAAAAACATCCTTTCCTTGGCAAGATAGACAGAAGGACCGGCCCGAGTAAGTGCCTCAGGCCGGTCTCCGCCCCCTTAGGCATGGGAGCGCTGATATTCCTTTCGGGCGTCGGTCAGGCCCGTCACGGCAAAGGTGACCGGGTCTACCTCCACGCCGTAGATCTCCCGGGCGTCGTCCAGGGTGATGTACTCGTTCTTCACATCCATGGCCACCCGGGCCTCCTCCCGCTCCAGAGGATTGCCATAGCCGCCGCCGGTGCCGGTGACCATGCGCACAATGTCCCCCTTCTTCATGGGGATGCGGTTGCCGCTGCCGTAGGGGCCGTCGTAGCTGCCGTCCTTGCGCAGGAAGTCAAAGCCGTTGGTGGAGCCCGGCTGGCCGCCGGCATAGCCCCAGGCAGGCCGCTCATGGCGGCCGTAGGCCCCGCCGAAGTCCATGTCGTCATTGAGGGCCTCGTGGCCCAGGATCAGGCCGTAGCCCCCCCGGAACTTGCCGGCGCCGGCGTTGTTGGTGTTCAGGGCGTACTCGGTGATCTTGATGCCGAACTTGGACTCCAAAATCTCCACGGGGATGTTGAAGGTCTCTCCGTCGCCGGTGCAGAACTGGCAGGAGTCCCCGTCCCGGTCAAAGCCAGCACCCCAGCCGCCCAGGGTGGGGCCGCAGTTGACAAAGGGTGCGCCGGTGACCGCGTGGGTGCCGTTCATGGTGTAGGCCCCCACGGTGAGGAAGTGGCCGGCGGTGAGCTGCCCCTGCTTGACCACCGGGGCCAGGGCCTGCCAGACCAGGTCCAGGGCCACCTGCATGGACTCATAGTAGCAGGAGACCGGCGCAGGCCGGATGGCGTTGAAGAGGGAGCCCTCTTCGGCGATGATCTCCAAGGGCTCAAAGACCCCGTCGTTGACGTTCTGGCTGGGGTCGGTGCAGGCCAGAAAGACCGAGCGCATGGCCGAGTGCAGGCCGGCCAGGGCCAGGTTGATGGGCCCGGCGGTCTGCTTGTCGGTGCCGGTGAAGTCCACGGTCATCTTGTCCCCCTTCACGGTCACCGCCACCTGGACGTGGAAGGGGCCGTTGCCATGGACGTCCTTGTCCATCACGTCCTCTGCCCGATAGACCCCGTCGGGGATGCGGGCCACCTGCTGCCGGGAGTACTCGGCGCTGGAGCGCAGCAGGCGCTCGATGGCCGCCCGGACGGTGTCCTTGCCGTACTTGCTGCACAGGTCCAGGATGCGCTTTTCGCCGGTGCGCAGGCCGGCCACGCCCGCCCACATGTCTCCGATGGACAGGTCGGGATAGCGGACGTTGGCCCGGATGATGTCGGCGATGTCCTCGTCCAGCACCCCCTCGTGGAAGAGCTTGACGCAGGGCATCTGCAGGCCCTCCTGATAGATCTCCGTGGCGTTGAGGGAGTAGCCGGGGTCCTTGCCCCCCATCTCCGACCAGTGGCACTTGTTGGCGGTGTAGCAGAAGATCTCCCCGTCCACAAAGATGGGCATGACCACGCCCACGTCCTGGATGTGGGAGCCGCCGCCGCCGTAGGGGTCGTTGATGATGATGATGTCCCCCTCCTTCAGCCGGCCGGTGTCCGCCCACTTGCGGATGACCTCCTTGACCATGGAGCTGAGCATGCCCAGAAAGCCGGCGCAGCCGTTGCCCTGGGTGATGAGGTTGCCCTTGTCGTCGGTCAGGCCGGAGGCGAAGTCCAGGCACTCATAGATGATGGGGCTCTTGGAGGTGCGGGCGATGGCGGTGAAGATCTCCTCGCCGGCGGCCAGGAGGGAGTCCTTGATGATGTCCAGGGTAATGATGTCCACATGTTTCTCTGCCATGGTTCAGACCTCCGTTTCAATGATGATGTCGCCGTAGGGATCAATGGCCGCCTTCATGCGGGGGTAGATCACGGAGGAGGCGCTGACCTCCTCGATGATGGCGGGGCCCAGGATTTCCATGCCCGGGGAGAGCTTGGTGCGGTCGTAGATCTTGGTCTCCAGGGTGCCGGCCTCCTCGAAGATCACGGGGCGGACCTCCTTGACGCACTGCTCCAGGGTGTAGGGCTGGGGCGGCACCTCCTTGATGGGGGTCTTTTCGATGCGGCCGAAGGAGGCCAGATGCATGTTGACGATCTCCACGGGGCTGTCATCCAGGCGGAAGGAGTAGTTCTGGAAATGCTCCTTGTGGAAGGCCTCGATGAACTGCCCCAGGTTCTCCGGGCTCAGGTCCTCGTCGGGCACCCGGACCTTGACCGTGTGGTCCTGGCCCTGGTAGCGCATGTCCAGGTAGTGCATGAAGTAGACGTTCTCCGGCTGCACCCCCTTCTCCCCGTTGTCCCGGAGGGCCTTTGCCTCCAGCTTCCGCCACTCGGCGTTGATGGCGGCGTAGTCGGGGTCGGTGAGGGGGGCGAAGAAGGTCTGAATGTCGTCCGAGCGCAGGTCGGTCATGAGCATGCCCCAGGCGGAGAAGACCGAGGCGGCGTTGGGGATGATGACCTTGCGGATGTTCAGCTCCCGGGCCAGGGCGGCAGCGTGCATGGGCCCGCCGCCCCCGAAGGCCACCAGGGCGAAGTCCCGGGGGTCATAGCCCTTGCGCACGGAGACCAGCTTGAGGGCGTTGAGCATGTTGGAGTTGGCCACCCGGATGATGCCCAGCGCAGCCTCTTCGGCGGTCAGGCCAAAGGGCTGGCCGATCTGCTCCTGGATGGCGGCCCGGACCTTGTCCATGTCCACGTCCATGTCAAAATTCTTTTTGGACAGGCGGCCCACCACCAGGTTGGCGTCGGTGGTGGTGGGATGGGTCCCGCCCTTGCCATAGGCCACCGGGCCGGGCAGGGCGCCGGCGGACTGGGGGCCCACCCGCAGGGACTGGGTGTTGTCGATCCAGGCGATGGAGCCGCCGCCGTTGCCGATCTCCACGATGTCCACCACGGGGACCTTGATGGGATAGCCCGGCCAGCGGTCGGTCTTTTCGATCTTATACTCGGTGGTGGTCTTCACCTCGCCCCCGTCTACCAGGGAGCACTTGGCGGTGGTGCCGCCGATGTCAAAGGCGATGACCTTGTCCTCCCCCAGCATCTTGCCCAGCATGGCCGCGCCGAAGATCCCCGCCACGGGACCGGACTCCACCATGTTGATGGGGGTCTCCTTGGCCTTCTCAAAGGTGGTGGTGCCGCCGTTGGACTGCATGATGTACTTGGGGGCGGTGATGCCCATGGCCTCCAGGTGGTGATAGAGCTTGTCCACATAGGCCTTGGCCGTGGGCATGACATAGGAGTTGAGCACGGCGGTGTACTCCCGCTCATACTCCCGCCATTCCTTGGAGACCTCGTGGGAGGCGGTGACCATGACCTCCGGCCAGAGCTGGCGGATGAGGTCCTTGGTGCGGGCCTCGTGGTCGGGGTTGACGTAGGCATGGAGGTAGACCACGGCGATGGCCTCTACCCCCTCGGCCTTGAACTTCTCCACGCAGGCGCGCACGTCGTCCTCGTTGAGGGGCTCGGTCTCCCGGCCCAGGTAGTCCAGGCGCTCCCGGACCTCCAGGCGGAGGTAGCGGGGGACGAAGGGCTCGGGCTTTTTGAAGTTGAAGTTGAACAGGTCCGGCCGGTTGCCCCGGCCGATCTCCAAAATGTCCCGGAAGCCCTTGGTGGTGATCAGGCCCGTCTTGGCCCCCTTGCGCTCGGTCAGGGCGTTGATGACCACGGTGGTGCCGTGGGTCAGGTCCTTGACGGCGGCGGGGTCGATGGCGCATTTCTCAATGACATCCACCACCCCCTGCTCGAAGTTGGGGGGTGTGGTGTGGCTTTTGTTGACGTGGATGGCCCCGTCGTCATCAATATAGACGATGTCTGTAAAGGTCCCGCCGATGTCGGTGGCGATTCTCATGGTCGTTCCTCCTCAGTTGGTGTTGGTGGCGCCAGGGAGGGTCTCCTGGCACAGATGGCAGCGCACAGCGTGGCTCCCCTCCCGGGGGATCATCACCGGGTCCTCGCTCTTGCAGCGGGGGGTGACATAGGGGCAGCGGAGATGGAAGCTGCAGCCGGGGGGGATGTTCACCGGGGAGGGGATCTCGCCGGTGGACTCGATCTTGGCGGGCTTGAGGGCCTCCTCCTCCTCGGAGATGACGGGGATGGAGGAGATGAGCATCTGGGTATAGGGGTGCTCCGGCCGCTGGAAGAAGGTCTCCGCCGGGGCGATCTCGTCGATCTTGCCCAGGTAGAGGATGGCCACCCGGTCAGCGATGTTGCGCATCAGGCTCAGGTCGTGGGTGATGAAGAGGTAGGTCAGCCCCTTCTCCCGCTGCAGCTTGAGCAGCATGTTGATGATCTTGGCCTGGATGGACACGTCCAGGGCGCTGGTGGGCTCGTCCAGGATGATGAACTTGGGGTCGGTGGCCAGGGCCCGGGCGATGGCCACCATCTGCTTCTCCCCGCCGCCGATGGAGGCAGGGGACTTGTACATATAGTGTTCCGGCAGCTCCACCATCTCCAGCAGCTGCCTGACCCGCTCCATCCGCTCGGCCTTGGTCTTGCCGATCTTGTGGACCTTCAGGGGGAGCTCCAAGATCTCCCCGATGGTCTGGTGGCTGTTCAGGGAGGAGCCGGGGTCCTGAAAGACGATCTGCATGTCCTTTTTCAGCTGCATGGACCGGTTCTTCTTGCCCAGCTTCTGGCCCTCGAAGAGGATCTCGCCGCCGCTGGGCTCATACATGCCGATGATGGAGTAGGCGATGGTGCTCTTGCCCGAGCCGCTCTCCCCCACCAGGCCGATGACCTCCCCCCGGTGGATCTCCAGGGAGACATCGTCCACGGCTTTCACATACAGCTTTTCGCCGTTTTTGTTCTTTCCGGCGGGGAAATACTGCTTGAGGTGGTTCAGGGTCAGGATGATATCGTTTTCCACGCTCAGTCCTCCTTCCAGTGGAAGCAGGCCACCTTGTGGCCATGGCCCACGTCGGTGAGCAGGGGCTTTTCCGCCAGGCACTGCTCTGTGGCCCGGGGACAGCGGGGGGCGAAGCGGCAGCCCTTGGGGGGATAGAGATAGTCCGGGATGGACCCGTAGATCCCCGCCTGGATGCCGCCCCCGGCCAGCCGGGGCACCGCCTCCATGAGGCCGATGGTGTACGGGTGCAGGGGCTGGCGGAAGACCTCTGCCGTGGGGGCGGCCTCCACCACCGTGCCGGCGTACATGACGTGGATGCTGTCGGTGAGCTCCCGGGCCACACCCAGGGAGTGGGTGATCATGATCAGGGACATTTTGCGCTCTTCCACCAGCCGGTCCAGGGTCTTGTGGACCTGGTCCTGGATGGTCACGTCCAGGGCGGTGCCCGGCTCGTCGGCGATCATCAGGTCCCGCTGGGTCATGATGGCCATGGCGATGCAGATGCGCTGCTTCATGCCGCCGGAGAGCTGGACGGGGTAGTAGTCAAAGATGCGCTCCGGGTCGGGGATGAACACATCCCGGATGGCCACCAGGACCATCTCCTTCTGCTCCTTCTTGCTCTTGCCCTTGCCCTGGGCGGAGTTCTTCACCACCTCCATCATCTGCTGGCCGATGGTAAAGACGGGGTTGAGGGCGGCGGAGGGCTCCTGATAGATCATGGAGATCTCGCTGCTGCGCACCTTGCCCAGGGCCCGGTCGGACATGGTCAGCACGTTCTCCCCCTTGTAGAGGATCTCCCCCTCGGGGATGACGTACTGTCCCTCGGGCAGGATGTCTAAGATGGACTTGACCGTGGTGGTCTTGCCGCAGCCGGCCTCCCCCACGATGCCCACCTTTTCCCCCTTGTGGACCGTCAGGTCCACGCCGTCGAGGACCTTGGAATAGCCCTGGTAGACCTTGAACCACAGCTTCAGGCCCTTGATCTCCAGGATGACTTCCTCTTGGATGTGTTTACTCATACTTGCTGTCCCCCTTGGAGAGCATATCGCCGATGCCGTCGCCCATGAAGTTAAAGCCCATGATGATCACAATGATGGCCAGACACGGGAAAATGGTCATCCACCACTTGTCGGGCATGTACCGGGCGCCGTCAGAGACCATCTGGCCCAGGGAGGGGATGGGGGGCTGTTCCCCCAGGCCCACATAGCTCAGGGTGGCCCCCATGAGGATGACCCAGCCCACGTCCAGAGACATCTTGGTGAGGATGGGCGAGAGACAGTTGGGCAGGATCTCTTTGAAGATGATGTGGCTCTTGCTGGCGCCGGTGAGCTGGGCCGAGACCACATAGTATTCATTCTTGCAGGAGGTGGCCACGCCATAGACCAGCCGGGTGTACCAGGGCCACCACATGATGGTGATGGCCAGCATGGAGTTGGTCAGGTTGGGCTCCAGGATGGAGGCCACGGCCAGGGCCAGCAGCAGGGCGGGCACAGACAGGAAGATGTCCGCCACACGCATGATGACCGTGTCCACCCAGGTGCCGTTCATGTATCCGGCCAGCAGCCCCAGGCAGGTGCCCACGGGCACGGCGATGATGAGCACCAGCACGGCCATTTTCAGGGCCCCCTGGAAGGAGAAGATGATGCGGGTGAGGATGTCCCGGCCCATGTTGTCCGTGCCGAAGAGGTACTCGGCACAGGGGGCCTTGGTGCTGTTGGCAAAGTCGGTAAAGGCCCCGGCGTGCTCGGGGTAGGGGGTGATGTAGGGGGCCAGGATGGCCGCCAGGATCACCAGGATCACCACCACCAGGCCCACCACGCTCATCTTGTTCCGGGAGAAGCGGTACCAGGCTTTTTTCAGGTTTTCCTTTCGCATCTCCTGCATGCTGGAGATGGTGCGGGTCTCGGGCCGCTTGGCCTCAAAGGCCAGGGCGCGGCGGAGTTCTTTCTCCCGCTTTCGTGCAGATACAGCCATTACTTTGCACCTCCCAGGCGGATTCTCGGGTCAAGACATGCCACGATCAGGTCCACAACGATGTTGACGAAGACGAAGATGGCGCCGAAGATCAGCAGCACGGCGGCAATGGCGTTGAGGTCCTTGCTGAGCATACTGGTCAGCCCGTAGCGGGAGATGCCCGGCCAGTTGAAGATGGTCTCGATGAGGAAGGCATTGCCCATGAGGGAGGCGATGTCCATGCCCATGCAGGAGACGGCGGGGATGAGGGAGGGCTTGAGCTGATACTTGCGCAGGATCTTGCCCTCGGGCACGCCATAGCCCCGCAGGGCGGACAGGTAGTCCTTCCCTGCGTTTTCCGTCATGGAGTTGCGCACGATGCGGGCCTCCTGACACAGCCCCCCCAGGGCCAGGGCAAAGGCGGGGACCAGCAGGTGGAGGAAGGCGTCCCAAAAGACGGCGAAGTTGCCGGCCAGCAGGGCGTCGATGGTATAAAAGCCGGTAATGGTCTCCGGCGGGACCAGGCCGTAGCTCAGCCGTCCCAGCACGGGGATGACCTGCCAGACATGGCCGAAGAGGAGGACCAGGAGGGTGGCGATGACGAAACTGGGCATGGCCACGCCGATGTAGGACAGGACGCGGACGATGCCGTCGACCACCGTGTCCCGGTATTTGGCCGCCAGCACCCCCAACAGGATGGACAGGAGGACCAGGATGACGGCGGCCATCACCACCAGCTCTAAGGTGGCGGGAAGGAACTCGGAGATGTCCGTGATCACCGGACGGTTGGTGGAGGTGGAGGTGCCGAAATCCCCCTGAAAGACCCCGGTGATCCAGTACAGGTACTGCTGGGGCTTGGAGTCATAGAGGTGGTTGGCGATGCGATAGGTTTCCTTTGCCTCTTCGGTGGCGGTGGAGCCCAGCGCCATCGTGGCCACATCCCCGGGCATGATGCGGGAGATGGAGAAGATCACGATAGACAGACCAAAGAGCACCACCAGGGCCAGCAGGAGCCGTCGCAGAAGATATCGTTTGAAGTTCATGATGGGAGCCTCGCTTTTCGTCGGAATGCTCGCAGTTGCGATGGGGAGCCGGGACTGGCAGGAACCGCCTGAGATTCAGACGGTTCCTGCCAGTCCAGTGGTTATGATCAGTGGTCAAGGACCTGGAAGTCTTTGAACAGGAAATTGTAACCCAGGGTGGTGCTGGCGATACCCTTTTCCATGGCGGGGAAGTAGATGTAGTCGGCATAGGCCCGCTGCTCGCCCTGCTCGGCCACGGCGATGCCGTAGACCTCGGTGAGGGCCTCGCTCTGGATCTCGTCATACAGGGCGAAGCGGGCGGTGTCGTCCATGGTCTTCAGGGCGGTGTCGATCTTGCCGTCCAGCTGGGTGTTCTGCAGCCATTCGGTCTGCTGCCAGGTGCCGGCGGTGTCGCTGTGCAGGCGCTGGTAGAGCATGGCGCCGGCCTCGCCGTAGTCCGGGGACATGAAGCAGACGCTGGTGGCAGGGGTGCTGTCCACGGAGGCGGTGTTCTGGACCTGGGTGGCCCAGGCCACCTTGCTGATCTCCACCTTCACCCCCAGCTGGGCTGCGGAGGCCTGGAGGAGGAGGGCCAGCTTCTCTTCGTCGGGGACTTCAGAGACCCAGGCCACGGTGATGGGCATCTCGCCGCTGAGCAGCTGGTCGGCATACTGGGAGGCCTCCAGCTCTTCCTTGGCCTTTTCCATGTTGTAGCTGTACTTCTCCATAGATACGTCGCCGCCGGTGAGGTTGTCGCCCACATAGTTGTTCACGGGCAGGTAGCCGGGGAAGAGGGAGGTACACACCTGGTCATAGTCGATCATGTAGGCCAGAGCCTTGCGCACATGGACGTCGTCCAGGGGGGCGGCCTTGGTGTTGACCATCAGGTAGAGGATCTGGCCGGCGCCGTAGGTGCCCAGCTTGACCCCGTCCAGCTGGCCCAGGGCCTCATAGGCCTCGTGGGTCTGCCACTGGTCGCTGATCTCCAGCTGGCCGTTGGCCATCATGGTGCGCACGGTGGCGGCTTCGGTGCCGTTGATGATCTCCACGGCGTCAGGGGCATTGTCGGCGAAGGTGCCGTGGTAGTCGGCAAAGCGGGTCATGACCACCCGGTCATTGACGGTATAGCTGGTGCAGGAGTATGCGCCGCTGCCGGCGTCGTTCTGGGCCAGATAGGTCATGCCATAGTCGCCCATGTCGCCGTAGTTGCCGCTGCCCAGGTTGGCCATGACCTGCTCCTCGTTGACGATGTACAGGCGGCAGAGCATGCTCAGGAAGGGGGCGAAGGGCTCGGTGAGGGTGATGACCACGGTCTGGTCGTCGGGGGCCTGCACGTCGGCCACGTGGTTCTGGAAGAGGTAGGCGTAGCCCTGGCCGATGGTGACCATCCGCTCATAGCTGAAGACCACGTCCTGGGCGGTCATGACGCTGCCGTCGTGGAACTTGACATTGTCCTTCAGGGTGAAGGTGTAGACCATGCCGTCGTCGCTGACGGAGTAGTCTGCGGCCACACCGTTGAGGATGGTGCCGTCCAGGTCGGGATAGACCAGGGAGTCATAGAGGTTGACCACCACCTGGCAGGAAGCGCTGTCCATGGCGCAGGCCGGGTCGATGGGGTCGGCGAAGGCGGTGGTCATGCGGATGACCTTGCCTGTGGTCTCGGTAGAGGTGGTGGAGGTGGACGTGTCGGTCCCTCCACAGCCGGCCAGGGCCAGCATCATCACGGCCATGCCGACAGCGAAAATGCGAGTCAAAAGGCGTCTTTTCATTGTGGTCTCTCCTTGTCTCTAAAATTTGTTTTGCGCGGGCAAAGGATTCTGGAACCGAGGCGGGGCCCTTTCGGCCGGCGCGGGGAAATACGGAAAAAGGCACCGATCTCTCAGATCAGCGCCTTTGCCAAAATCTTATGCAGCACTGTCGTGCCAACGAGACCCATCCTCGACAAAGCCATGTTACCACACTAAAGCGCAAAAGTCAACAAAAACGTCCCGCAGTCCCTTGTCGTTTTCCACAAAATTCAATCCCCTCCGCCGGAGGATCTTTGCCGGGCCTTCCCTCCCCGCCGCCGGAGCCGTTTCCAGGGCCTTGTATGTCTCGGGGGGACAATGCCGCAGAGGGGGAGGCCGAGGTGCGGCGGGATTTTTGCTGCGTGGCAGGGAATCGGGGTTGCCGTGAGTGAGGGGGGAAACTGTGGGAAACCCGTGGGAAAAATCTGCAAAACCCTTTGCCCCCCAACGCCTCCTCACGGAAGAAGGTTCTGAGCCTGGTGCTCTGTGTGGCTGTGATGCTCTCTGTCATGGTCCTGGGCGCCGGGGCGGCGTTCTCGGATCAAGCGGATATCGAGAACACCGAGGCCGTCAATATGTGTTCTGCCCTGAACATCATTGGCGGTTATGAGGATGGCTCTTTCCACCCCGAACGGAACATTAAGCGGTCCGAGATCACCAAGATGATCTGCGTGGCGCTGAACGGTGGGCAGGAGCCTAACGTGGGCACCAACGAAATCCCCACCTTCACCGACGTGCGCGGTACTTCCGCTGCCTGGGCTGAGGGCTACATTGAGTCCTGTGTTGCTCAGGGCATCGTGTCCGGTGTTGGCGGTGGCCGTTTTGCCCCCGATGGAAACGTGACTGGCTCTCAGCTGGCTAAGATGCTGCTGGTGGCTCTGGGCTACAACTCTGACAACGAGGGCTTCACCGGCAATGCCTGGGAGACCAACGTCAATGTCCGTGCTGCCCAGAAGGGCCTGTATACTGGCCTGTCCACCCTGGACACCTCCGCTGCTGTGACCCGCGATCAGGCAGCCCAGATGGTCTGGAACGCTCTGAACGCCTATGAGGTCGAGTATAAGACCAACCTGGTCACCGATGCCAACGGCAATCTGGTCACTCAGATCACCGTGCAGGACAAGGTCGTGGGTACCACCAACGACAAAATCACCCTGCTGGAGGACAAGTACGAAGCTAAGACCTTTACTGGTACTTTTGAAGGCACCTCTGAAAACCTCAGCGGTTTGAAGGATGGCCAGATTCGTGTGTCTGGCACCAACAATAACACAACCAATCCCGCACCGGTATCCGCTGCCTTTACCAGCGACCTGTCCCTGTCCTACATTGGCGAGGAAGTCAGTATCCTCTATAAGGACAGCAGCACCAGCGGCACTAAGTATCAGCCTGATGACAAGGATGAAATTTATGGCGTTGTTGTGACCGGCAACACCACCGTTTACAACATTACCAAGGGCGACCTGCAGGATGCCGGGACTGACAACCTGAACAAGGGCAAGATCAAGTTTAACGATACTCTGTATGATGTGGCCAACCTGGCAGTTAAAAACAGTAGTGGTGCGTTCATCTATGATACCACTTATGAGGCAATTGTCACGAACTATGGCGGCAATGCAGCAGTAACGAATACCACTATTGGTAGTGGCGACCAAGCTACTGCCGCTGAGTTCGCTACTTACATCAACACCAACCTGCGCGTTAATTCTGCGGACACTATCAAGTTCGTCTGCAACGACGCTGGTGAAATCGTCCGTGCTTATGTTGAGCAGTGGACCTACACCAAGCTGCTCTCCAAGACCAGCGACAAGATCCAGCTGGAAGGCATTGGCTCCCGCGACCTGGAAGATGTCGAATTCGATGGCAATATCGAAGTCGGTTCCCTGGTAGCTATGGCCGATTTCTATGCCGGTTCTACCAAGACCCAGATTAAAGCTGCGTCTACTGTTTCCGGTAAGGTTACCGCAACTCGCGGCAACAACGAGATCCAGATTGGCGACACTTGGTATGACGTTTCTACCAACAAGGAGACGCTGTCCGATTACGGTCCCCAGACCTATACCGTAGGCGATGAATTTGAAATCGTTCTGGATGGTCCTTATTATGTTGCTGGCAAGGTTGTCAAAGCCGCTACTGATTACGCAGTCGTTCTGGATAAGGATGATGGCATCAACGATCAGGTCAAGCTGCTGCTGGCTGACGGCACTGAGAAGGTCTTCATCATCAACTCCGACTCTGTACTGCAGGAAAGCGACATTACCGAAGACGATATGGTCAAGTACGAGCTGCTGAAGGACGGCACAGAGGTCAAGATGAGCAGCGTGTCTGAGATGACTGATGCCACTGGTTCTGCTACTCATACATTTGATAAGGACACCAAGGTTTTCAAGGCATATGATGATCCTGAAACCACCTATGTCACCTATGTTGCCTCCAGCAATGCGGTGGCATTTGTGAAGAATGATGACACGGGTAAGTGGAAGGCATTTTCCGCAAACACCATTTCGAATGTAACTGCCAAGGATCAGACCAAGGCGCAGTATGTAGTAGACGACAACAAGGTCGAGGCATTTGCTCTGGTTGTTGAAGATGCGTTCCCGACCGGCGCAGGCGACGCAACTGGCTATGGCTACGTCACTGACGTTGTCTACACCAAGGACAGTGGTGATAACAATGTTGTCAACCTGACCGTCTGGACCGGTTCTGGAGATGCAACCGTTGTGATTGACGGCTCCACCACATCTGTTGTGGAAGGCGACTTTGTGAAGTATCCGATCAGCTCTGCCGCAGTTGCAAATTCTGATGTTGTCAAGACTAGCAGTGGCAACTTTACCTTCTCCCCCGTCAAGGTGAAGGAGTACGACACCTCTCGTAACCTGGTGATCACCACGGCTGGCACTTACAGCGTGTCTGGTACGATTGTTGGCGATACCGAGTCTGTTTACAAGGTTGACTCCAACACCCAGATTATCGGTGTTAAGACTGCCGATAAGGAAGGCTCTGATTACAACACCATCACGCCGTTTACGAAGGTTTCCGGCAGCGATTTCCAGAATGCCTATATCATCTCCGAGAAGGATAATGGCACTCAGGTCATCAAGGCGATTTTTGTTGATGAAGACAACAAGCTCCTGGATAACACTGGCGCTGCGTTCGGTGGTGCTGCTGGCGCGGCGTTCAATGTAACCGCAGCTACTGTAACTGCTGGTACTTCTGCTTCTCCGGTAAAGGGTGCGTACATCACCGTTACTACCGATAAGACCCAGATTATCACTGGTGAGACCGTTACCTATAAGGTTACCATTCACGGTGATGTGACTGGTGGCGGCACGGTAACCATGACTCCGGGCGCTAACGCTTCTGCTGGCGCAACTTGCATCATCACTGGAGATACTACCAATGTTGCTGCAACGAGCGGAACTGTAGCGACTATTACCGGCACGGAAGGCGATGGCACTGTTATCACCTTCACCGTAACTGGTACTGGTGCAGTTGCTTCTACTTTTGCACTGGCATAATTCTATCAAATTCTGACTTCGCATATTAAAAGCCGCCCCCGATTTCGGGGGCGGCTCCGTCTTTATTCAAATCACCTGCCGCGCCTCCTGCCCGCTGCCCACAGCCTGTCCCAGCCGGGGCCGGTAGCGGGCGTTCCACAGCGCCGCCGCCCAGGCCGGCCCGACCACCGTCGCCTGGTCCCCATGGGCCGTCAGCCAGCCCCAAAAATCCGGGCCAACGATGACTTCCGCTGTCACCGTAAAACTGCCCTCCTCCGCCCGGAGTTGGGCCCCGGGGCCCAGCTGGTCCAGCACATCCACCGCCAGGGCCGGGGCGCAGCGCAGGCAGATCCGCTCCCGCCGCCGGGGCTCCATGCCAAAGGGGGCGGCCAGAAAGCGGTTGGGCTCCGCCGCCGGGCCCTGGGCGGGTACGCCGGTAACCTTGGGCTGGGCCATGTGGTCCAGCCGATACAGGCCCAAGGCCCCCGCCCGGTGGTCCCAGCCCAGCAGGTGGTAGTGGCCCTGGTACCACAGCAGGCCCTTGGGGGTGACCACCATGAGCAGGTCTCCCGTCTGCCACCCTTTGCCCAGCTGGTACTCCAGGGCGTAGAAGCTCAACGCCCGGCCCTCCTGCAGGGCCCCGTGGACCCGGTCCAGGGCCTGCCGCACCACCGCCGGGTCCTGGCCCCCCTGGGGCGGCAGGACCACCGGCCGGCGCATCTGGTGCCGCTGGTGGCGGGGGGAGAGCCGGGCCAGCTGGTCCAGCACCTGTCCCCGCTGCTCCTGGCTCACCCAGGGATAGACCCCTACCGCGTCGATGACCGTCTGCAGGGCCTCCTGCCCCAGGGGCCGCAGGGCCAGATACCAGCCCCCCCGCTTTCCCGGCAGATAGCCCACCGGCAGGCCCCACTTGCTCATGGCGGCCATGTCCCGATAAATGCTCTTGCGCTCGGCGCTCAGGCCCACCTCCTCCAGCATGCGGAGCAGGCGGTTGGTGGTCAGGGGATGCTTTTCGTCGGTCTGTTCATATAGAATACGAGCCAGGCACAGGGTGCGGTCTCGTTGGTCGGAATGTTTTCCCATGGCGTTCCCTCCTCCTCTTTGATGATCCGATTATAGAACGTCTGTTCGAGAAAAGCAAGAGGGGGCTGGGACGCCTGTCCCAAAAAAGTCTCTCAGGCCCAGCCCTGCCACACGTCAGGCTGATAGCCCACGGTGGCCTGCTTGCCGTTGCGGACGATGGGGGCCTGGAGGAGGGTGGGGTTCTCCAATACCTTTTCCAGCTTGTCCTGGTCATAGGCCAGATAGGTCAGCAGGGCGGCATCCGGGTGTTTGGGGTCGATGAGGTCGTCCAGTTTCACCGCCCGCAGCACACTGGTCAGCTCCCCCTTGCTGATGCCATACTTGCCCAGGTCGATGTATTGGTACTTGATCCGGCGCTCCTTGAAGTAGCGCTCGGCCTTCTTGGTGTCAAAGGATTTGGATTTTCCAAAAATCTGAATGTTCATCGCTGCCTCCTGTCCCCCCGGCAGGGGGCTTTTCTTTTTAGATTACCACATTCCCGGAGGAATTCCCAGGGGGCCCGAAAAATAGGTATACTTTTTCCCCAAATGGTGCTATACTATCAGGGATGAATGAAAACCTGCTGGGCACGGCTTTTTTGACAGCTTGTTTTTTTACTTTGTGAAACCGCCGCTTTGCGGCATTGGATAACAACCACCGCGCGGACCACCATGGTGCAGTGGGACCCAAGGCAGCCAGACCTCACCCTTCGCGGGACAGGGCGGACGGGTGTGGCCGGGGGAGTGCCTTTCTTTTGTGTCCCCGTTTTTGGGGCCGGCGGAATTTTGGAAAAAGGAGTTATTATGGCAGAAAAACTGAAAATCATTCCCTTGGGCGGACTCAATGAGATCGGCAAGAACCTCACCGTCTACGAGTACGGCAACGACATCATCATCGTGGACGTGGGCATGGGCTTTCCCGACGACGACATGTACGGCGTGGACGTGGTCATCCCCGACGTGAGCTACCTCATCAAGCACAAGGACAAGATCCGGGGCATCTTTCTCACCCACGGGCACGAGGACCACATCGGGGCGCTGCCCTATGTGCTGCGGTCCTTCCAGGCGCCCATCTATGCCACCCGGATGACCTTGGGCCTGGTGGGCCTGAAGCTGGAGGAGCACAAGCTGCTCGACAGCACCAAACTGGTCACCTGCGAGGCCGGTGATGTCATCCGTGCCGGGAAGTTCTCCGTGGAGTTCATCCACGCCAACCACTCCATCGCCGACGCGGTGAGCTTTGCCATCCGCTGCCCGGTGGGGGTGGTGGTTCACACCGGCGACTTCAAGATCGACCCCACCCCCATCAAGGGCAAGATCATGGACCTGACCCGCCTGGGACAACTGGGCAAGGAGGGGGTCCTGGCCATGCTGGCCGACTCCACCAACGTGGAGCGTCCCGGCCACACCCGGTCGGAGCGGGCAGTGGGGGCCAGCTTTGACGAGCTCTTCAAGGGATGCAAGGAGCGCATCATCGTCACCACCTTCGCCTCCAACGTGGACCGCATCCAGCAGATTGTCAACGTGGCGGCCCGGTATGGCCGAAAGGTGGCCATCACCGGCCGCAGCATGGAAAACTCCATGCGGGTGGCCACGGAGCTGGGCTACACCGACATCCCCCAGGGGATCTTTGTGGACATCAACCACATCAAATCCCTGCCCCGGGACAAGGTGTGCATCATCACCACCGGCAGCCAGGGGGAGGCCATGTCCGCCCTCTTCCGCATCGCCTTCTCCACCCACAAGCAGGTGGACATCCAGGCCGGGGACCGGGTCATCATCTCCGCCTCGGCCATCCCCGGCAACGAGAACGCCGTGAACAACATCATCAACGAACTGTATCGGAAAAAGGCCGAGGTGGTCAGCGAGAACGCCGGCGCCCTCCACGTCTCCGGCCACGCCTGCCAGGACGAATTGAAAATCATCCATGCCCTGGTCCGGCCCAAGTTCTTTATCCCCGTCCACGGGGAGCAGCGCCACCTGCAGACCCATGCCAAGGTGGCCCAGGAGATGGGCACCCCCGCCAACAACATCATCATCGCCGACGTGGGCCAGATCATCGAGTTGACCCACAACTCCGCCCAGCTGGGCGGGAACGTGCCCTCGGGCCGGGTCTTTGTGGACGGTTACGGCGTGGGCGACGTGGGCAGCGTAGTCCTGCGGGACCGGCGGCATCTGGCCCAGGACGGCATGATTGTGGTGGTGGTCTCCCTGTCCGGGGAGAGCGGCGAGCTGGTCTCCGGCCCGGACATCATCACCCGGGGCTTTGTGTACGTCAAGGAGTCCGAGAGCCTCATGGAAGAGCTGCGGGACGTGGCCCTGGAGGCCCTGGGGACCTGTCAGATCCGGGGCATCACCGACTGGGCCACCATCAAGTCGGCCATGAAGAGCGAAATGTCCCGCTACCTGTACCGAAAGACCAAGCGCAACCCCATGATCCTGCCTGTCATCATGGAGGTCTGAGCGTTTGGCGAGCTGTCAGAAATGCGAAGAGCGGAGAGGCTGATGCCTCTCCGCTCTTTCGTTGTGCGTTGGCGCAAAGAAGATTTCCTGGCCGGAAATTACTCCTTGGAGCTCATGTCCTGCTCGTAGGCCTGGATCATCTTCTTACTCATGTGTCCAGTACGACCTCTTATTTTTTCAAATTCACGCTGGACAATCTCGTCGGTCAGCAGGTGGATTTCCAGCTTCAGGTGACCCTCGTCCAGCGGGGTGATGTCGATGCGCTTGATGAAATTGTCCACGAAATCCCGGGTGGCCAGGCCCTCCTCCAACTTTTCCATGCCAAAGGTCAGGGTGTTCTTGAGGCGCTCGATCTGCTCCTCCAGCTGTTGCGAAACCTCTTCCCAGTTGGCCAGCCGTTCCAGTTCTCCCTCCAGGGCGGCTTTCTGGCCACGGGTCCGGTCCATCATCCGCTTGAACTCCTCCAGGGTGATGATGCCGGAGAGTTTCATATCCAGCAGTTCCTCCTGCTTCTGGTCAATGGCTCTCAGCTGGGTCGAGATCCGCTCCCGCTCCGCTGCGTCGTGGGCAGAGTCCTCCATCACCTGGCGGTATTGGGCCAGATAGGCCTCCAGGATCTGGTCTGCCCCCTGGGAGAACTCCCGGAAGGCATCCAGGAGGATGGGGTTGAGCTCGCTCTCGTAGATGGCCACCGAGGGGCAGGAAGCCGCGCCGTGGTTGATCTTGTGACTGCACAGCCACTTGCTGACCGAAGTTCCCTTGTAGTGAACATCCTTGCAGTAATACGGGGCCCCGTCCGCGGTGCAGAAGAGCTTGCCCGTGTAGATGTTGCGGTGGGTGGAGCAGTTGCGGCGGCCCTTCACATCCAGACTCCGGCGGCGGAAGACCTCATTGGCCTGCTGCCACAGCGCTTCGCTGACCAGGGCCGGGACAGTCTCCCCCGTCTCATCCTTGTACATGAGCCATTTTTCCTCCGGCAGGAACTTTTGCCGCTTGCTGAAGATATCCACCACCTTCACCTTGCCCCCAACAAAGTATCCTTTGTATTTGGGGTTGGTGATCATGTTGGCCATGGTGGTGTGGGAGAGGCGGTTGCCCCGGTGGTTCCGGTATCCCTCCTGGTAGAGGATATCCTCGATCTCCTTCATGGAATAGGTGTTGGTGGCATACAGCTCAAACACCCGGCGCACCATGGGGGCGGTCTCCTCGTCGATCTCCAGCTTGCAGTTGACCTTCTTATACCCCCACATCCGGCAGCCCAGCACATGCCCCTTTTGAATGCTCTTCTGGTGGCCGCGCTTGACGCGCTTGCTGATCTTCCGGCTCTCGTTCTCGGCGTCCACCAGCTTTTGCTGGATCTGGATGTCGCAGTCGGTGTCGTAGGTATTCAGGTCGTCGTAGAGGAAGATCACGGGGATCCCCTTATCCTTCAGGTACTGGATGTTCTGCAACCCCTCCATGGTGTTTCTGCCAAACCGGGAGATCTCCCCCGTCACCAGCAGGTCATACTCCCCGGCCGCGCCGGCGGCCAGCAGGTTGAGAAAGTCCTTTCGCTTCTTGGTGGTCAGGCCGCTTTTGCCGTCGTCGATGAAGGCTTTGACAAAGGTCCAGTTGGGGTGCCGGTCGATGAACTCCCGAAAGTCATCGGTCATGTTGTGCAGGGAGGCCGCCTGGGTCTCCTTTTCCGTGCTGACACGGGAATAGGTGGAACAGCGCAGCGGGAGGTCCGCGATGTCACTTTGCTCCAGCAGGTCCTGCAGTTCGTAAATCGTCATAATAGTCTCCTCATGTTGGGAAGCCATATCATCATTACAAGGCTATCTTACAATGAACGACCCTGCAATGTAAAGGGCAGCGGACCGGAAGATATTTCCGGTCCGCTTTTTCCCGTTCTGTTACCAGGTTTGATAGGTTTTTCGGATATTCCGTTCCATTTTTTGAAAAATCTCTTTGGGGATCAGCTCTTTCTCCAACGCATACCGGTTCAGTTGGAGCAGATATGCCATAAGCAGCCTGTTTTCCAGGCACTCGCGTCCCTCAAATTTGGCGTGCGTCAATGCACCGGCACCTCCTCTCTCACAGGCAAAGAAATTTTCCCCACTTTTGGCAAAGACTATTCCTCACAGCTCGTTCTCATCAAACCAATAGGCCTGAAACAGAGTGCCGTCCAGGAGCAGGAACCGCCCCGGGATCTCCTTGGGAACCCGGGGCGCAGCATCGGCACTGTCCAGAATGATCTGAGAGAGTACGTTGTCCGCCCGGCCGCAGGCCCGGAAGTCGATGTTGTTCTTGATCTGCCCGGGCAAAATGTTGGCATCCGGCCGCTGGGTGGCCAGGATCAGATGGATCCCAAAGGCCCGGCCCTGCCGGGCGATGGTGGCCAGCTTGCTCTCAATTTGGCTGACCAGCTCTTTCTCCTCCTTGCTCAGCCCCGTCTTGTCCAGCACCTCTGCTACCTCATCACAGGCGAAGATCCAGCGAGGCAGATACACGCCGGTCACCTGGTGATAGCGGTCCAGATTGGGGCACTCCGCCCGGCGAAAGAGCTTTTTGCGGTTTTCCAACTCCTCCACCAGCTCGGTCAAAAGGTCCAGCAGGTCCTCTTCCTGAAAGCACATCCGGCAGCGGCGGTGCCAAGTATCGGGGAAGTCAACACCGCCCTTGAAATCGGCAATGGCCACCTGGGCCCCTTTTCTCAAGGCCTGCATCAGCAGCAGCTTGAGCAGCACACTCTTTCCCGAGCCCGTCGAACCGCCCAGCAGCACATGGGGCACCCGGGTCAGGTCCACCGTGACGGGGCCGGCCAGGCCTTCCCCCAGAACCAGGACAAAGCTGGCCGGGGAAAGATACGATTCCTGCCACAGAAGGCGTTCCGGCAGGTCTCCCTTGGCCGGGACCGCGTAAAGGCAGATCCGTTCCCGGCCCATGGCCCAGGACATGCGGGCGATGGTAATGTTCAGGGCAGCCTCCAGCCGGCTTTGTTTGTCTTCCCATTCCTCCAAGGGGATGCCGCAGGGATCAAAGGTCCAGACCGTCAGGCGGGGATGGTCCTTGTCCTGGGCCTTGGCCACCAGGATGGGGACCTCGCCGGCATGGTTGGTCAGGCCCGCCTTCCGCAGTGCCTCCCGGGTTTTCAGGCTCCCTTGGGGCCCGCCCAGGGACAAAAGGATTCCCATCACGCCCAACACCGTCAGCGCCAGCAGGCTCAGCTGCAGCAGGCCGTCCAGGGGGCGGGCCAGGGTACCCAGTGTGTCCAAGGGGAAAAGTACCTTGCGGAGCATCCACAGCAGGCACATCCCCAACAGAAACGCCCCCAGAAGATAGCGGGCATTGCTGTTGTGTTTTACTGCGCCAAGGCCGGCCCAAAAGCGACGGCGCAAATGGCGAAATTCTGTCCTTCGTTGGATCCCGTCCCGATCAGTTTGGGTCATGGGAGATCTCTCCTTTCTCATGAAGGGTGGTAGAACCATCCCTGCGATATTCCACCACGTGATGGATTCGCCGCAGGAAGGCACGCCAGGTCTCCGGGCTGCTTTTCTGTACCTGAGGATACTGGGCCTGCAGGGGGAGATTGGAGGTCAGATAGACCTTGGTATAGCAGGCGACCCGGTCACTGTACCGCGCGGGCAGGGCAAGGGGATAGATGTCCAGATAGTTCAGCATCTCTGCAATGGGGATCTGGCTGTGAAACTCCTCAAACACC
Source organism: Candidatus Evtepia faecigallinarum (assembly GCA_019115225.1). Lineage (GTDB taxonomy): Bacteria > Bacillota > Clostridia > Oscillospirales > Oscillospiraceae > Evtepia > Evtepia faecigallinarum. The sequence goes on along the minus strand of DXEA01000043.1, from coordinate 1,991 downwards.
AGTACATCCTGTTGGTGATAGGCGTCAAAGGAGACGCCCTTTCCGCCGCGGTAGTTGGTAATGCGGCAAATTTGCCTTGGATCGTGCCTGGCATAGATTCCCCGGGTCTTGCCGACTCCGCTGGCGCCGTAGAGATAAGTGACCTCCAGGGCTCTGTTCTCCACAGCATACCGATCGGACAGCAGGGTCTGACGGAGCTGGTCGATCTCCCGAACGCGGAAGGCCAGACCGGGGTTTTCCGTCAGGATCTCTGCCGTAGACATTCCTGCCAGGATGTTTTGCATCAAGCGGAACATCTCTGGGTGCTTTTCTTCCCGTTCCTGCGGTGGTGTGCCCCACTCTTCAAAGGTGCCGGGCACAACTGTTGCGGCTTTTTCTGTCTCAGCCCAGCGCCCCTCCTTGCGGAGATAGGCACGGTTCTCCTGCACTGTCCCATAGGCCTTTTCGATATGCGCTGTAGGAAAGCGATTTTTGATGGTGGAGAAGCGGGCCGGTGAAGCTGAAAAGAAAAAAACGTGGGTGTGATAGGTTCCGGTAGCCGAGACTTCATCTGCCAGGCAGAAGTATTGGGGCGAGAACCGATGCAGAATCTCCCGGATTACCTCATGACTCAGCCCAGCATCCAGAGGATGGTTGATCACCAAAGACCATTTACGGGATTGTGCATTATTTCCCATACGCCCTCCTGTTGCTACATGCTACATGGCTGCCATAAGGGGTAATACTTCCCCCTTATGGCAGCGGGCAATGCTGACAAAGCCACCGGGGAGGCCCTTTCCTTGGGGGAAATTGCCTCTCCCCGTCGGCCTCGCCAACACTGCCCCCAGGCATCAGGCCTTAGGATTCACCAAATGGATCCCTGCGGCCCTAGCCCCGACCTGCGGCTGGCGGCTATTGCCCCAATACAGGAAGAGCTCCAGGTTGTCAAACCGGACCTCAACGTAGCCGTTGGGTGCCTCCATGCGCTTTGCACCGTCGATGCGCACGCTGATTTTCTCCAGTCCTTTCTCCGGCAGGGCGATGATGTAACGGTAGCCAAGGATCGTATCCGTCCGTCTATTGTTCTGGTACTCATAGGCCGGCAACACATCCACCAGCCACAGCTTGCTTCCCAGGCTTCTGGGATCAACGATAAGGTCCGTGATTCTCATAGTTATACCTCCTACAATAATAATTACGGTATAAGGCGCGGCAGAGGATGGCCAGTTTTCTGCCTGTAATCATGTTTTTTGTGATCGATCGCACCTTAAAGATATCATGTATCCGAGGGAAAAAATTTTATTTTTGCAAGGTCAAAGAAAAATTTTCCCGCCGTCCCATTTGCAGCCTGGGACGGCGGGATTTTGCCGTTTATTCTTCGTAGTTGTTTCCCAGCAAGGGAAGCCCATGTTGGGCCAACTCGCAGTTCGTTACAGTGACGCATCCATCGCGCCGCCGTAATGCCTTGTCAATCTCGTAAAGTTCGGGCCATGCGAGATACCGCAGGTTATCCCGTTCTTCTATAGTTTTTCCCAGCGCGAGAGCAAGTTGGTTAATGTCAAGTTCAGTCAGCCTGGCACTTTTTCCTCTTAAAATCCGGCATACCTTAGATTCTGACATACCACTTGCGGTTGCCAGATCCCTTTGTGTCATACCGGTATTTTTAAGTTCCGCACGGATCCACTCGGCTAAAACAGAATTTCTTTTGACATTGTTAGTAGAAAGGTGGTTTGGTTTTCTACCGGCCAAAGCACTCTGTCCTAGTCACAATATTTCCTTGATCTTGATGCTGATATATTTTAGATCCGAGGAACAAACAGCTGTCCCCTGACTAAAATATAGTAAAATGCATTGTTATCCACCCCGCCATCAGGAACGGCATGTGCTTGGCATACTAAAAAATTTATTATCGCAATAAGATGTGATAAAACTTCGCGTAAACTTTTCTTTATAGCCATACACATCACCTCCTGCTAGCTGTGCCGAAATTTCCCTTCGGCGGGGGGATATCA
>DXEA01000042.1 GCA_019115225.1 Candidatus Evtepia faecigallinarum | reverse complement strand
TCCTCAGCCCGGGCCTCAATGTCCCCCAGGGCCAGCTCTGCGCTGCCGAAGCACAGCTCCAGGTCCCCGCTGTCGAAGATGCGGCAGTCGGTGAGGTCCTTGTCCTGATAGGGGCTGTAGGTCTCCAGGCCAAAGCTCTCGTGGCGCATGGCGGACGAGCCGAAGCGCGCGCCGGGGCGGAAGCTGGTGGTGGAGTCAAAGGGGGCGCCGAAGAGGACGATCTCCGCCGCCTCCCAGGTGCTGTCGCAGCCCAGAAAGGTCTCGATATTGGGGGTCATTGCTCTACCTCCTCCAGCATCCGCTCCAGAAAGGCGGGGAGGAAAAAGGCTCCCGCGTGGAGGCGGACGGTGTAATACTTGGTTTTCAGGTGCAGTTTCAGCCACTTCTCCCGGTCAAAGTCGTCGATGGGGTGGTATTTTTTGCTGGCAAAGCCAAACAGCCAGTAGCCGGCGGCGTAGGTGGGGATGTGGGCCTGATAGACCCGGCTGATGGGAAAGGTGCTCACGATGCGCTTGTGGCTGCGCTGCATGGCCTCGGCGTCGTGGCGGTAGAAGGGGCTGCCCTGCTGGTTGACCATGATCCCGTCCTCCTTCAGGGCGTTGTAGCAGATGCCGTAAAACTCCCGGGTGAAGTAGCCCTCGGAGGGGCCGAAGGGGTCGGTGGAGTCCACGATGATCAGGTCATACTGGGCCTGGCGGCGGCGGATGAAGCGCAGGGCATTGTCAAAGTAGATGTGGACCCGCTCATCGTCCAGGCGGCAGGCGTTTTCCGGCAGATACTGGCGGCAGGCGCTGACCACCTCTTCGTCCATCTCCACCAGGTCGATGGACTGGATGCACTCATACCGGGCCAGCTCCCGCACCACGCCGCCGTCGCCCGCCCCGATGACCAGCACGTTCCGGACATTGGGGTGGACGGCCATGGGCACGTGGGTGATCATCTCGTCATAGATGAACTCGTCCCGCTCGGTGAGCATCACGTTGCCGTCCAGGGTGAGCACCTTGCCAAACTCCGGGGTGTCGTAGATGTCGATCTGCTGATAGTCGCTCTTTTTGGAATACAGGTGCCGGTTGACCCGCAGGCTGTGCTTGACATCGGGGGTATGAAATTCACTGAACCACAGTTCCATCAGCTCACCTCCTGGGTCAGGATGTTGATGTGCTCAATCTCCGGGTCCTCGGGGCCGGTCATGGAGCAGCCCTTGCCTTTGGCGTATTGGATGTACGCCAGGATCTCCTCGGTAATCCGCTCCCCGGGGGCCAGGATGGGGATGCCCGGGGGATAGCACATGACAAACTCGCTGCACACCTTGCCCACGCTGTCTGCCAGGGGGACGCTCTCCTTGTCGGCATAAAAGGCCTCCTGGGGGCTGGTAACCACCTCGGGGTCAATGTACTCCTGGTTCATCAGGCCGCTGCTGTCGGTCTGGTGGCGGCGGCGGATCTCCGCCAGGGCGCTGACCAGACGCTCCAGCTCCTGGTACCGGTCGCCGATGGAGAGATAGGCCAGGATATTGCCGATGTCGCCGAACTCGATCTGGATGTCATACTCGTCCCGGAGCAGGTCATAGATCTCGATGCCCGCCAGGCCGATGTCCCGGGTGTGGACGGAGAGCTTGGTGGGGTCAAAGTCGAAGATGGAATCTCCGTTGACCAGCTCCCGGCCGAAGGCGTAGTAGCCGCCGATGGCGTTGATCTCCTCCCGGGCGTACTCCGCCATGGCCACCACCTGGCGGAACACCGTCCTGCCCCGCAGGGCCAGGTTCCGGCGGCTGATGTCCAGGCTGGACATCAGCAGATAGCTGCCCGAGGTGGTCTGGGTCAGGTTGATGATCTTGCGCACATGCCCCTCCTGGAGGGCGGGGCCGGCCAGCAGCAGGCTGGACTGGGTGAGGCTGCCGCCGCTTTTGTGCATGGACACTGCCGCCATATCGGCGCCGGCGGCCATGGCGGAGACGGGCATGTTTTCCCCAAAGTAGAAATGGGTGCCGTGGGCTTCGTCGGCCAGGCAGTACATGCCCGCCTCGTGGGCCATTGTCACAATGGCGCGCAGGTCGGAGCAGATGCCGTAATAGGTGGGGTTGTTGACCAGCACGGCCACCGCCTCCGGATTCTCCCGGATGGCCTTGGCCACCTGCTCCCGCTTCATGCCCAGGGAGATGCCCAGGCGGTGGTCCACCTCGGGGTTGACATACACGGGGATGGCGCCGCACAGCACCAGGGCGTTGATGACGCTGCGGTGGACGTTGCGGGGCAGGATGATCTTGTCCCCCCGCTTGCACACCGACAGCACCATGGTCTGCACCGAGCTGGTGGTCCCCCCCACCATCAGGAAGGCGTGGGCCGCCCCGAAGGCGTCGGCGGCTAACTCCTCCGCCTGACGGATGACGGAGATGGGATGGCACAGGTTGTCCAGGGGCTTCATGCTGTTTACGTCAATGCTCACGCACTGTTCTCCCAAAAATTCCGCCAGCTCCTGGTTGCCCCGCCCCCGTTTGTGACCGGGCACGTCAAAGGGGACCACCCGCATCTGCCGGAAGGTCTGCAGGGCCTCGTAGATGGGAGCCCGGTTTTGATCGCAAATCCGATTGTTTTCCATCCGCCTCACCTCAAAAAACAAAAAAACACAAGCTGCATCTGTGCAGCTTGTGTTTCAGTCAAGGCGTACAAATATTGTCCAAAGTCTGTGCTGTCTGTCCAGAAACCGCCAACGCAGGCAGATGGCCCCGCCTGGGGCGGTGCAAAGCAGCACACCCGGAAATATGTTTGGTACAGAGTCTATATAGCAACAAGATACTTTTACTACTCTTTATTGACCGTTTCACAAGTCTGCGCAAACGCGCATTTCGGTTATGAAGTAACCAACTTATAAAATTTGAGCTTTTAACTCAATCAATAAGGCGGTCAAGCCGCCAATCGGCAGTGGACCCGGCTGTCCGTATGGCCTTAACTCCCAAAAGAGTGGTCCTAGTATACTTGGCTAGATAAACTCCAGTCAATGTGAGCAGACTATAGCACACATCAAACCGTATGTCAATAAAAAGTTTTTTGTGCAATCGCTGGCAGCACCGTCCCCTATCCCAGCAGGTCCTCCAGTCTCTCCCTGTCCAGAATGACCACCTGCCCTCGGGACAGCTTCACCAGGCCCGCACCCTGGAAGTCCCGCAGTATGCGGGTGATCACCTCCCGGTGGGAGCCCAGGTGGTTGGCGATGGTCTCATGGGTCAGGCGCAGGGTGGAAGTGCCCTCGATGGCGGCCTCCTGGAGCAAAAAGGCGGCCACCCGCTTGTCCATGGGCTTCCACATGAACTGCTCCATCCGGCCCATGACCTCGGTAAAGCGGCTGCCCATCAGCTGGTTGGTATAGTTGGCCACCACCGTGGACTGGTCCATCAGCTGCTGATAGACGTCTGACGGGATGCGCCAGAACGCCGTGTCCTTCTCCGCCTGGATGGTGATGTCAAACTGGACAGAGCGGACGATGCAGGGGGCGCAGAACAGGCACAGGTCCCCGTCAAACAGGCGGTAAATGGTGATCTCCCGCCCCTCCTCTGAATAGACCAGGGCCCGCAGCTGCCCGGTGCGGATGAGCACAAGGCCGGTACAGTCCGTGCTCCCGCCGCGCAGAATCGTCCCCTTTTCAACCGTCTGGCAGGTCAGGCACTCCGGAAGCAGGCGCTGCTGGTGCGGCTGCAGTTGGTCCCAGATGGGAAAATGGTTCTCAAAACTCATGGCGCACCCTCCTCATGGTGCCCCCAGTATAAGGGAGGCACCATGGGACTGTCAACCGGGCAGCGGAAAGAAGGGGGCGGCTTTTGGCAAACCCTTTTGCAGATTTTTTCACAAAACCCGCGCCAGGGTAATCTCATCACAGATAAAATCCTACCTTTCCGCTATCATAAGCCCATCTCACAGAGAGCCAGACAACAGACAACATTTTAATCGGATCCCATTTATCCAGCAAGGAGGTTTTTCTATGAGAAGTATCACCACATTGGACCTGCAATACGCCCACCGGTTTTATGGCTTCAAGGGCGAAGCCCAGTATCTCCACGGCCACACCGGCGTGCTGACCATCGAGGTGGAGGACACCATCGAGCCCGGCGTCAACATGGTCTTTCCCTGCAACGAGATCCAGAAAACCGCCTGGTCCGTGCTGAAAAACTTTGACCACGCGCTGATCCTGCGCCAGGACGATCCCCTGCTGCCCGCCGTGCTGCAGGTCTATGAGGTCCAGGGCATCCGCAACGGCGCCCCCCAGAACCAGATGACAGGCCCCGCCTTCCAGACCGAGCTTGCCACCGCCTATCCGGAATGCCGCCTGGTGGTGACCAAGGAGACGCTGACGGTGGAGGGGATGATCAAGATCGTCTACGACCTGCTCAAGGACAAGCTGAACATCGCCAAGATCACCTTTACCAGCGGCGTCAACGCGGCCTCTGCGGAGTTTGACACCCACAACCACATCGACCGCTGCCCCCTGTGCGGCATCGCCCTGAATGAACACGGCGTGTGCCCCAAGTGCGGCTATCAGAAGGGATAAGGGACCGGCTTTCCGGTCATCCTGACAACCGTCGGAATTTTCCACCGGCCGGATGCGGCGCTTTGCCGGGTCCGGCCCTTTTTTCTCAGGAGGTCATTGGTATGGGCAAAAAATGGCGTTTCCTTCTCCTTGCCTGGGCGCTGCTGCTCAGCGGCTGCGCCGGGCCCCGGGGCAGGCAGGAGACAGCGGAACAGAAAACGAAAGGGACGGACGCAGGATATTCCGCCGTGCAGTCTGACAAGGCGGGCACAGAGCAGACGGAAGCCGTCATTTATCTGGCCGGCGGCTGCTTCTGGGGCATCGAGGCCCTGATGCAGGCCATCCCCGGCGTGACCGACGCCCAGAGCGGCTACGCCAACGGCACCGGCCCGGCCGACGCCAACTATCAGGCCGTGTGTACCGGGGAGACGGGCTTTCGGGAAACGGTGCGAGTGGAATATGACCCGGAGCAGGTCAGCCTCGATGCCCTGCTGCTGGCCTATTTCTATGTCATCGACCCCACCGTGGCCAACCGCCAGGGCAACGACGTGGGCAGCCAGTACCAGACCGGCGTGTACTACACCAACGACAAGGCCAGGGAGACGGTGGAGCGCATCGCCGCCATCGAGCGCAGCCGCAGCAAGGCGTTTTTGGTGGAAATCGGCCCTCTGGTGAACTTCTACCCGGCGGAGGAATTCCACCAGGACTATCTAGCCAAAAACCCCCGCGGCTACTGCCACATCCCCCGGGAGGAAATCCAGCTGTTTTCCCAGCTGCGCATCGACCCCGGCGACTACCAGAAGCCGGCGGCTGAGGCCATCCGGGACAAGCTCACCGCCGAGCAGTACCACGTCACCCAGGAGGGCGGCACGGAGCGGCCCTTTGCAAACCAGTTCTGGAACCAGTTTGAACGGGGCATTTATGTGGATGTGGTCACCGGCGAGCCCCTCTTCTCCTCCACCGACAAATTTGAGAGCAGCTGCGGCTGGCCCGCCTTTTCCAGGCCCATCGAGTCCCCCGCCGTGGTGGAGCGCCCGGATGACAGCTATGGGATGCACCGCACCGAGGTCCGCAGCCGGGCCGGGGACTCCCACCTGGGCCATGTCTTTTCCGGGGACCCGGAGTCTCCCAACGGGGTGCGCTACTGCATCAACAGCGCCGCGCTGCGGTTTGTCCCCTATGCCAGGCTGGAGGCGGAGGGATATGGATATCTGCGGGAGCTGTTTGAACCATAAGACCCCTGGGCACGGCGCAGACATTCCGTTCTGCGCCGTGCCCGGTTTTTCTCTCCGCAGCTTGCTCGGAAGGTTTGCCGGTACGGTCCCTTTCGGGCTTGTTTGGCGTTTCACGCAGCAGCGCAAAGGCAGACTGGACAGCCCAGTCTGCTTTTTCCGTGCCATTTTCCAGTCGGATGTTGGATTTTCCACCCCGGCCTCCTGCCACCCGGTACAGACTGCCACCCCCGCCGCATACGATAGCAGGAAAGGAGGGGCGGCAGTATGTCCGGAGAGTTTGCATGGCTGGAGCGGATCGAAAACGACCACGAGATCACCAGGGACACCGATGGGCGCTTCCTGCATCGCTTGCAGAGCGGCCTGCTGCTGGCCCTCAAAGAACAGGGGCGGCTGAGCCAGGCCCAGTACCGGTACGCCCAGGAACAGTTGGACCGGCGGTACCGGGAAAGGGCAAGGAACCTGTTGGAGAAGGGAGAGAGCACATGATACAGGTAGCCGGCTACTGCCGGGTGTCCACCGACAAGGAGGATCAGGCCAATTCCTATACCTCCCAGCAGAGCTATTTTCAAGAATATATCGCTCAGAATCCAGACTGGACGTTATATGAGATCTACGCCGACGAGGGCATCTCCGGCACCAGCACCAGAAAGCGCAGCCAGTTTCACCGGATGATCCAGGATGCCTATGCGGGAAAATTCCAGCTGATCCTGACCAAGGAGGTCAGCCGCTTTTCCCGCAACATCGTCGATACCCTCAGCTATACCCGAAAGCTGAAACGGATGGGGGTGGCGGTGGAGTTTGTCACCGACCGCATCAACACCATGGACGGCGACGGGGAGCTGCGGCTGTCCATCATGGCCACCATGGCCCAGGACGAGAGCCGCAGGACCTCCAGCCGGGTGGTCTGGGGCCAGACCCGGCAGATGGAAAAGGGCGTGGTCTTTGGCCGGTCCATGCTGGGGTACGACGTGGCAGGGGGCAAGCTGACCATCGAGCCGGAGGGGGCGGCCCTGGTCCGCCTGATTTTTCAAAAATATGCCGTGGAGCAGGTGGGCACTGCCGAGCTCGCCCGCTTCCTCACCCGGGAGGGGTACCGTACATACCGCGGCAGCAGCAAATGGACGCCCAATGCCGTGCTGAAAATTTTGAAGAATGAAAAATATGTGGGGGATCTGGTGCAGAGGAAAACGTATACACCGGACTACCTGACCCACGAAAAGCGCACCAACAGAGGGCAGGTGCCGCTGATCCGGCTGGAAAACCACCATGAGCCCATCGTCAGCCGGGAAGTCTGGGATCTGGCCCAGGCACGGCTGCGGCAGAACAACAAGCACAGGCCCGGCAGCGGCCACTCCAACCGCTATGTGTTCTCCGGCAAGATCAGGTGCGGGCTGTGCGGCGCCAGCTTTGTGGGCCGCATGAAAAGGCGGAAGGACGGCACAAAGGTCCGCCGCTGGTGCTGCGGCACCGCCACCAGCGAAGGCAGGGCCGGCTGCGCCATCGGTAAGATGGTGCGGGACGACGACGCCATGCACATGCTGAAAACAGCCGTCAACCACCTCTCCCTGGACAGGGACGGGATCGTCCGCACGGTGACGGCCCTGGCTGTAGAGGCCATCCGTTTCACCGAGCGCGGCAGCGGCGATGCGCCGGAACATCTTCGCTTTGCCTTAGCGCGGCTTCAGGAGAAAAAGGAGGCCGTTATGGATGCCTTCTTTTCCGGCGACATCGGGAAAGAGGATATGCTGGCCATGAAGCGGCGCTATGAGCACCAGGCAAAGGATCTTGCGCAACGGCTGGAAAGGGCAGAGGAGAAACAGCGCAGCGGCGAAGGGCTTGCCCAGCTGCGAGAGAGCATCCAGGCAGAGGTAGCCGCACTGCTGGACCTGGATACGGAGAGTGAAGTTCTCGGCAAAACGCTGGTGGATCATCTGACCGTATACCAGGACCGGCACATGGAGCTGCGCCTGCTCGATCTGCCCCAGGTGTTTCGCTTCGCCGGATGAACAGAGCCGTCCCGGGTTTTCCGGGACGGCTTTGATGTTCTTCAACAAGCGCCGCCAGACAAAACGGCACCCCCGCAAAGAGGGTGCCAAATACCTCCTTCGGTACCGATGTCGGTGAGCAGACCCTGGACCTGGGGATAGGGCATGGCGTAGCGCTGGGAGAGGTAGCGCATGGAGGCGCCTAACTCCCCGTCCGGACCACCGGAGGGCGTGAGGGTACAGTTTTCCAGCCGGTCATTCTTTCAGGTTCAGGCGGTAGATGAGTCGGAGGGTTTTTTGCGTTTTGTTCCAGAGGCAGTCGGCCAGCACCCCCTGGGCGGCCCGGTGCTTGGCCTGGGTGTCTGCCTGGGGATCGTCCAAGGCAGCGATGACGCGGTTCAGGTCGCCCGGGTCGGGAACCGGGGGCGGGGCGGCCAGCTGGCGGCGGAGGGGCTCTGCCTGGTGGAGGAGGGCTTCCTTTTGGGCCTTGTACTCCTGGGGGCTCTCCGCCCCGCAGAGATAGGCCTGGCGCAGGCGGTCCAGCTTCCGCTCCAGGGCGGCCAGGGCCTGGGCGGCGGCCTGGTGGGTTTGCGCTTGGTTTTGGTCGGTCCAGCGGGCGGAGAAGGGGGTGCGGGCGGCGCTGTCTGCCCGGAGACGGGCCAGGATGGCCTCTTCCAGGTCCCTGGCGGGGATGTGCTGGGAGGCAGTGCATTTTCCCTTTGCATAGCGGCCGCATTTGAGATACTTCCCCTGGGATAAGATGAGGCCGCCCCCGCAGGCGGCGCAGCGGACCAGGCCGGTCAGCCAGTGCTTGTGCTCCTCCGGCGGGCGGCTGTGTTTGGGGCGGCAGGCTGTGTAGCGGTCCAGGCGCTGTTGGACTGCCTGGAACTGGTCTGGGTCGATGAGGGGGGCGTGGGTGCCCTCCACGGTCATGGTCTGGCCCTGGCTGCGCCAGCGGAGTGTGCCCAGGTAGACGGGGTTTTCCAGAATGTAGCGCACCCGCCGGCTGTCCAGGGGATTGCCCCGGTGGGTGAGGGCCCCCGCCTGCTGGGTCCAGCGGGCGATGGCGGCCATGGACTGGCCGGCCAGGAAGCGGCGGTAGATCTCCCGGACCACCAGGGCCTCCTGGGGGATGGGCACCAGGGTGTTCTCCCGGACTCGGTAACCGAAGGGGGGCGCGGTCTGCAGCTGGCCCCGGCGGGCTTTTTCGGTCATGCCCTTGCGAACCTCGTCGCTGAGGTTGATGGAGTAGTACTCCGCCATGGCCTCTAACATGGCCTCTAAGATGAGGCTCATCTTGTCGTCCTCCAGGTGCTCGGTGATGCTGATGACCTGGACACCGCACTGGCGGCGGAGGATGGATTTGTAGACAATACTGTCCTCCCGGCTGCGGGCGAAGCGGTCAAAGCGGTGGACCAAGATGCAGTCGAAGGGCGGGGGCTTTTGTTTTGCCGCGGCGATCATGGCCATGAAGGCGGGGCGGGTCTCCGCCCGGCGGCCGGAGAGGCCGGCGTCGATGTAAATGTGTTCCGGCAGGATAGCCAGGCCGTGCTGCCGGGCGTAGCTGGATAACGCCCGCTGCTGGGCGTCGGGGGAAAACTCCGTCTGTTCCTCGGTGGACACCCGGATGTAGCAGGCGGCCCGTGTGACAGGGTCCATGGGGCTCCCTCCTTTCCTCTCAGCTTATGCGCCGGGAGGCAAAAACAGGAGGCGTCCGGCATAGGCTTTGGCGGGAGGTGACGGACATGAAGGGTGAGATCAAGGTGGAATGCTTTCTGCGGGACGGAGAAACTTTGGTTCCGACAGAGGACCTCTCCCCTGCCCAGAGGGAGAACTTGGCCTGCTGGCTGAAAGAGACCTACCTCAATGAACTCTGCCGGGGGCGTGCGGTTTTTTCCGCTGCGGAGGAAATGACATTTCTCACGGATGTGGGGAAAACGTAGGGGTAGCCCCTTGGCTTCCCCTTGGGTAAACACTGATTTAATTTTTTGAGAGATTGCGGTAAAATAGGGAAGAGAGGTGAAGGAAATGGAAAAGCAAATCAGCTTTAC
>DXEA01000041.1 GCA_019115225.1 Candidatus Evtepia faecigallinarum | reverse complement strand
CCGCCCCGGCGCCCAGGACCATGACAGAGAGCATCACAGCCACACAGAGCACCAGGCTCAGAACCTTCTTCTGGGGGGAGGCGTTGAGGGCCAATGGATTTTGATGCTTTTTCCCACGGGTTTCCCACGGGGTTGCCACAGAAGCTGCTCCCTTCGTCATCCCAAAAAACGGACGAAACAGCCCGGCCTTTGCGTTGCAAAGGCCGGGCTGTTTGTGTTTGCAGGACGGACTGTATCAGTCCTCCAGCTCGTTTTCCAGAATACGCAGGGCGCCGGTGGGGCAGGCCTCGGCGCACTTGAGGCAGTCGATACAGCCGCGGATCACATCGTCGCTGTGCTGGAACTCCGGACGGATGGTGGTCTCGAAGCCACGGTCCACCAGGCCCAGGATGCCCTTGCCCACGACCTCGTCGCACAGACGCACGCACTGGCTGCACAGGATGCACTTGCCCTGGTCGCGCTCGATGACCACCAGTCGCTTCTCCTTGTAGCTGGGGTGGGTCTTGCCCTTGCCGTGATCCCGCAGGCGCTCGATGCGCTCCGGCTGGAGCTCATAGAGGTTGGCGCAGCGGATGAGCTTACACTCGTTGAAGTCATGGCAGCCGCAGTCCAGACAGCGGGCAGCCTCGGCGCGGGCCTGGGCCTCGCTGAAGCCCAGATTGATCTCCTCGAAGTCGTGCTTGCGCTCCTCGGCAGGACGGGTGGGCATCTGGGCGCGGGGCCGCTTGATGTAGTCCACAAAGTCCGCCTCCGTGGGGTTCTTCACCGACAGATAGGTCTTCTGATAGGGCATCTGGATGCCGTTGAGGTACAGGTCCACCACCCGGGAGCAGCGGCGGGCCTCGCCGATGGCCTCGATGGCGATGGACGCGCCCTTGTTGGTGGCGTCGCCCACGGCGAACACCCCGGGCATGGAGGTGCGATAGCTGGTCTCGTCGGCAGAGATGATCCCCTTCCGGTTGAGCTCAATGCCCTCAAAGCCCGCCACGTTGGCCTTTTGGCCGATGGCGCTGATGACGCAGGTCACCGGCAGGATCTCAAACTTGCCCTCCACGGGCACGGGACGGCGGCGGCCGCTCTCGTCGGGCTCGCCCAGCTCCATGACCTGGAGCTTCATCTCCTTGACCTTGCCGTTCTCGCCGACAATCTCGGCGGGGTTGGTGAGGAACTTATAGATCACGCCCTCTTCCCGGGCCTCGTCGATCTCCAGCTGTTCTGCAGGCATCTCCGCCTCGGTGCGGCGGTAGACCACATAGACCTCCTTGGCCCCCAGACGCACGGCGGTGCGGCAGGCGTCCATGGCGGTGTTGCCGCCGCCCACCACGGCGACCTTGTCGCCGATGTCGGGCTTCTCCCCCAGGGCCACCCGCTGCAGGAAGTCAATGCCGCCCATGACCCCGTCCAGGTCCTCGCCGGGGCAGCCGATGGGCATGCTCTCCCAGGCGCCGATGGCGATGACCACCGCATCATAGTGGCTCTTGAACTCCTCAAAGGTCTCGTCCACCCCAATGCGGAAGTTGTTCTTCATCTCCACACCCAGAGAGGCGATCTCGGCGACCTCCTCGTCCAGCACCCGCTTGGGCAGGCGGTACTCGGGGATGCCGTAGCGGAGCATACCGCCCATCTTGGGCATGGCGTCCACGATGGTCACCCGGTGGCCCTTCAGGGACAGGTAATAAGCTGCGGTCAGGCCGCCGGGGCCGCCGCCGATGACGCCCACCCGCTTGCCGGTGGCAGCCGCCTTGGCAGGCAGGTAGCCACCCTGGGCAATGACCCGGTCCGCCGCGAAATATTTCAGATAAGAGATGGAGATGGGCTGCTCCACCATCCGCCGGCGGCAGCCGCCCTCACAGGGGTGGGGGCAGACCCGGCCGATGGAGGCGGGGATGGGCAGGCGCTCCTTCAGGATGCGCACGGCCTCCTTGTCGTCCCCCCGGGCGATGGCCTGGATGTAACCCTGGGCGTTGACGCTGGCGGGACAGCTGAGGACGCAGGGGCCCCGGCAGTCGCCGTCGTGGTCACTCATGAGCAGCTCGATGCTGGTCTTGCGGGTGCGCACCACCCGCTCGGATTCGGTATAGATCACCTGGCCGTCCTGGGCCACGGTGGCGCAGGCCCGCAGGAGCTTGGGGCTGCCCTCGGCCTCCACCACGCAGAGGCTGCAGCCGCCATAGTGCTTCAGCTCGCCGTTGTGGCAGAGGTTGGGGATCGCAATGCCGTTGTTCTCCGCGATCTCCAGAAGGGTCTGTCCCGGCTTGCCGGTGCAGGGCTTGCCGTTGATAATCACTTTAATTCTTGCTTTCATCCAAAACCCCTCCCTTCTTACTCTACGACAATGGCGCCGAACTTACAGGAGCTGACGCACTGCTTGCACTTGATACAGGCCGCCTGGTCGATGACATGGGGCTCCTTGCGCTCGCCGCTGATGCACTCCACGGGGCACTTGCGGGCGCAGACCGTACAGCCGGTACACTTGGCCGGGTCGATAGAGATGGTCAGCAGGGCAGAACATTCACAGGCAGGACATTTCTTGTCCCGGATGTGGGCCTCGTACTCGTCCCGGAAATACCGGATGGTGGTCAGCACCGGGTTGGGGGCCGTCTGGCCCAGGCCGCACAGGGAGCCGTCCTTGATGCTGATGCACAGCTCCTCCAGCAGCTCGATGTCCCCTTCCTGGCCCTGGCCGTCGCAGATGCGGTTGAGGATCTCCATCATGCGGGTGGTGCCGATGCGGCAGGGCACGCACTTGCCGCAGGATTCCCGGGCGGTGAAGTCCAGGAAGAAGCGGGCGATGTTCACCATACAGGTGCTGTCGTCCATGACCACCATGCCGCCGGAGCCCATGATGGCGCCGGTGGCCGAGAGGGCCTTGTAGTCGATGGGGGTATCCTGGAGGGAGGCGGGGATACAGCCGCCGGAGGGGCCGCCCATCTGCACGGCCTTATACTTCCGGCCGTCCTTGATGCCGCCGGCAATGTCGAAGATGACGTCCTTGAGGGACTTGCCCATGGGCACCTCCACCAGGCCGCCCCGCTGGACCTTGCCGGTGAGGGCAAAGACCTTGGTGCCCTTGGAGTTCTCGGTACCCATGGCCGCGAAGGCCGCGCCGCCGTTGTTGATGATCCAGGCCACGTTGGCAAAGGTCTCCACGTTGTTGATGTTGGAGGGATCGTTGAGGTAGCCGCTCTGGGCGGGGAAGGGGGGCTTGAGGCGGGGCATGCCGCGCTTGCCCTCCATGGATTCGATGAGGGCGGTCTCCTCGCCGCAGACGAAGGCGCCGGCGCCGATCTTGATGTTCAGGTCGCAGGAGAAGCCGCTGCCCAGGATGTTCTCCCCCAAAAGGCCCCGGCTGCGGGCCTGCTCGATGGCATGGCCCAGCCGCTCCACGGCCAGGGGATACTCGGCACGGATATAGACGAACATCTCACTGGCCCCAATGGCATAGGCGCCGATGAGCATGCCCTCGATGAGGGTGTGGGGGTCGGACTCGATGACGGCCCGGTCCATGAAGGCGCCGGGGTCGCCCTCGTCGGCGTTGCAGATGAGGTACTTCTCCTCCCCCTCTGCCTTCCGGGCGGCATCCCACTTAAACCACGTGGGGAAGCCGGCGCCGCCGCGGCCGGCCAGGCCGGAGATCTTGATCTCCTCGATGACCTGCTCGGGCTCCATCTGCAGGGCCTTATCCAGGGCCTTGTAGCCGTCGTGGTTGATGTAGTCGTCGATGCTGGTGGGGTTGACCACGCCGCAGTTGCGCAGGGCCACCCGCTTCTGCTTTTTCAGGAAGCGGGCGTCCTCGTCGCTGATGAACATGGCCTCCAGCTTGGAAAAGTCGTTCTTGCGCACGGCCTCCACGATGCCCAGGGCGTCGGTCTCGGTGACCCGCACCAGGCGGTGGAGGAGCTTGTCGCCCTCGTAGATGTCCACGATGGGCTCCAGATAGCACATGCCGATACAGCCGGTGGTCTCCACGGTGAAGCTGTCGGTGGCGGTCATGTGGCCGGAGAGGACCTTGGCCACCCGGGCAGCGCCGGCAGAGACGCCGCAGCTGCCCTGGCCCACCAGGATGCGGATGCCCTGGCCGGACTCTCTCTCCCGCAGCTTGCGGAGGATCTTGATGGTCTTTTCGGGGGTGAGGTTGCCATAGGTGTCGCCGTTGATCATCATCACGGGGGCCAGGGAGCAGCAGCCGAGGCAGGCCACCTCGTTGAGGGTGAACATGCCGTCCTCGGTGGTCTGGCCGTTGGTGATGCCCAGCTCCTGGGTGATGGCGGTGCGGATGCGCTCAGAGCCGTTGACGTGGCAGGCAGTGCCGTCGCAGAGCATGATCTGATAGGTGCCCATGGGCTGCAGGCGGAAGTAGCTGTAGAAGGTAGCCACGCCCATGACTTTGGCCGGGCTGTTCCCCGTCCGCTCCGCCACATGGTAGATCACTTCCTGGGGGAGGTAGCCATAGATCGACTGGGCCTGCTGCAGGATCATGATCAGACTGGTGGCGTCGTCCTGATACTGGCGCAGGACACCTTCCATCAGGGATAGATCGACGCCCGACTTGAACTCGGTCATTGTCTTCACTCCTTTGGTCTGCGGGAAAGATTTCGTTTATCATTTTTACAGTTTTCTTATCTTATCTTTCATTTTCCCCGCAGGGTACTATTCTACATGATCGCATAAATTATAGCGCCCCCGAGATGGTTTTGCAAGTGCCTTTCGCCTTCTGAAACGAAGAAATTGTAGTATTTTACTAAACTTCTTGACAATTTTGCAAGGGGTGTCCACGTTCTTTTCTTTCACTTGCAAGTCCCTCTGCAACAGAAAAGAGGCTTGGGTGACCCAAGCCTCTTTTTGCAACGTTTCTGTCACGTTCTGTCTTGTCTGCCTCACACATTGTGCTTGACCCGGTCCCGTTCCTCCGCCCGCTTGGCGTTGTTGAACCGGTCCAGGGTGCCCACCAGATAGCCGGTGATGCGGCGGATGCGCTCGAAGGGGACCCCGTCGTCCTCCTTCCGGCCGCAGCCGGGGCACTGGTCGCCGATGATGCCGGAGAAGCCGCACACCGGGTCCCGGTCCACCGGGTGGTTGACCGAGCCGTAGCCGATGCCCTTCTCCTTCATGCAGCGGATGACCCGCTCGAAGGCGTCCAGGTTTTCCGTGGGGTCGCCGTCCATCTCGATGTAGCTGATGTGGCCGGCGTTGGTCAGGGCGTGGTAGGGGGCCTCGATGGCGATCTTGTCATAGGCGGAGATGGGATAGTACACCGGCACATGGAAGGAGTTGGTGTAGTAATCCCGGTCGGTGATGCCCTCGATGACGCCGTACTTTTCCTTGTCGATCTTGACAAACCGGCCGGAAAGCCCCTCGGCAGGGGTGGCCAGCAGGGAGAAGTTCAGGTTGCGCTTGGCGCTCTCCTGGTCCATCCGGGCCCGCATGTGGCCCACGATCTCCAGGCCCAGCACCCGGGCCCGCTCGCTCTCGCCGTGGTGCTCGCCGATGAGGGCCTTGAGGGTCTCGGCCAGGCCGATGAAGCCCACAGACAGGGTGCCGTGCTTGAGCACCTCCCGCACCTCGTCGTCCCAGTCCAGCTTGTCCGAGTCGATCCACACCCCCTGGCCCATGAGGAAGGGGGCGTTTTTCACCTTCTTGCGGCACTGGAACTCAAAGCGCTCCAGCAGCTGCTCCACGCACAGGTCCAGCATGTGGTCCAGGCTTTCAAAGAAGGTGTTGATGTCCCCCTTGGCCTTGATGCCCAGCCGGGGCAGGTTGATGGTGGTGAAGGAGAGGTTGCCTCTGCCGTTGCAGATCTGCCGGTCGGGGTCCACCACGTTGCCGATGACCCGGGTGCGGCAGCCCATGTAGGCGATCTCGGTCTCGGGCCGGCCCGGCTGGTAGTACTGCAGGTTAAAGGGGGCGTCGATGAAGGAGAAGTTGGGGAAGAGGCGCTTGGCCGAGCACCGGATGGCCAGCTGGAAGAGGTCATAGTTGGGCTCGCCGGGGTTGTAGTTGACCCCTTCCTTCACCCGGAAGATCTGGATGGGGAAGATGGGGGTCTCGCCGTTGCCCAGGCCGGCCTCGGTGGACAGCAGGATATTCTTCATGGCCATGCGCCCCTCGGGGGAGGTGTCCATGCCGTAGTTGATGGAGGAGAAGGGGGTCTGGGCCCCGGCCCGGGAGTGCATGGTGTTCAGGTTGTGGATGAGAGCCTCCATGGCCTGATAGGTGGCCCGGTCGGTCTCCTTCACCGCCCGGTAGTGGGCGAACTCCTGGCACCGGCGCAGCAGGGCCTCGTCCTGGCCGTAGTGCTCCAGCAGGAAGGGCATCTCCGCCTGGAAGAATGCCTCGCAGTCCTCCAGCTTGGGATACAGGCCGGTCTCGGCCTCCAGCTGCCGGATGTGCTCCTTGAGCTGGCTTTCGGGGTCGGCCTGGTCCTCCAGGAGCATCAGGGCCCGGGCCAGGTTCTGGCGATAGATGCGCTTGAAGGTCTTGCGCACGCCGATGGCCATGGCATAGTCAAAGTTCACGATGGCCTGGCCGCCGTGCTGGTCGTTCTGGTTGGACTGGATGGCGATGCAGGCCAGGGCGGTGTAGGAGGCGATGTCGTTGGGCTCCCGCAGGGTGCCGTGGCCGGTGGAGAAGCCCCCGTCAAAGAGCTTGATGAGGTCGATCTGGGTGCAGGTGGTGGTGCCCATGGGGGCAAAGTCCATGTCGTGGATGTGGATGTCCCCGCTGCTGTGGGCCCGGGCGTGCTCGGGCTTCATGACGAACATCTGATAAAACTGCTTGGACCCCTCGCTGCCGTACTTGAGCATGGTGCCCATGGCGGTGTCGCCGTCGATGTTGGCGTTCTCCCGCTTGATGTCGCTGTCCTTGGCGGCGGAGAAGGTGATGTCCTCATAGATCTTCATCAGCCGGGTGTTCATCTCCCGGGCCCGGCTGCGCTCGGAGCGATAGAGGATGTAGGCCTTGGCGGTCTGGACATAGCCGTTGTCCATGAGCACCCGCTCCACGATGTCCTGGATGTGCTCCACGTCGGGGCAGTCCTTGCCCTCCACCTCCAGCACGGAGGCCACTTCGTGGGCCAGCTTGGCTGCGGTCTCGTCATAGCCGGGCTTATAGGTGGCCTCGAAGGCCTTGTTGATGGCGTCGGCGATCTTATTCTCGTGGAAGGGGACCACTCGCCCGTCCCGTTTCCGAATCTGTTGTACCATGGTCATGGAGCGCTTCTCCTTCTTCCTCATCTCAGCATCCTGCTGGCGCGTATTTTTCGGTATCTTGTGTCGTTTATGGCGTTAAAACACATTATCTTGTGTCTATTATTTTACAGCACACACATCATAGCACCGGCCAGACAGTCCCGTCAAGCCTTGCTCAGGCAAATTATTGCACAAAATTTGGGGTTGGGTCTGTGACTTCGATACCATCTGTTGTGCTCCTTTTCCCCGGCAAACCGTTCTCCCGCGGTCTGCATCCCCCGGAAAACGGGCGCCTGGCATCCTCCGAACGGGGCCGGCCCCGCTTTGGGCAGACTGCCCACACCCCCTTATTCCTGGGCAAACTGGTACTGCACCTGCAGATGGCAGGGCAGGATGCCCTCGATGAGCTTCTGGATCTGAAAAAAGTTTGCCGGGATGCCGGTGATCCCCGGAAAGGTGACGGTCACCTTCAGGGGGTCCCCGGTCTCGGCCACCTGGGCGGGGATGCCGCAGCCCCGGAGGGTGTCGTTCATGGCCGCCAGGGTAAAGCTGTTCTCCCCGATGCGCAGCAGGGCGGCGGCGGTCTGGCGCAGGTCCTCCAGGTCCTCCTCCCCGGCGGTCCGGCCCAGCAGGTCCAGCACCCCCTGCAGGCCCTCCTCCCGGGCGGTGTACAGGTTCATCTCCTGGCGGATGTGCGCCAGCTCCTGGGCCACCTGGTCCAGGGCCGCCCCCTCGCTTTGCAGCTCACTCCACTGGAAGCTGCCCTCCCAGCGGTAGACCCCCAGGGGGGCCAGCAGGTCCCGCAGATACTGTCCGTGGCCCATCACATCACCTCCACCGACAGGGAACCCAGCACCGGCAGCTGGCCGCCCTCCACCGTCACGTCATTGACCGGCCCGTCGATGCGGTAGTTGGCCACCCCCTCCACCTGATAGATCCGCTGGGCGATCTCCACCAGCAGCAGGTTTTTGCCCAGCATACTCCCGTCAAACCAGGTCTCCATGGTGTCCCTCACCCGCTGGAGGACCACATCCGGCAGCATCCCGTCCTGGGGCTGCACCGACAGGATCAGGTGGACGGGCACCGCCTCGGGGGCCTGGACGGCCACGTCCACGGCGATCTCCCGCTTGCCCGCCAGGTCCTCCCGGACCTGGTCCACCAGGCTCTGCTCAGGCAGGCCATCGGCGGCGGCGATGATCACATCCACCGTCCCCAGCCCCCGGTTTTTGGGCAGCACCTTCACCGCCGCCACGCCGGGCACGGCCAGGGCCTGCCTGGCGTAGTAGGCGCTGTTGGTGCCGTTGGGAGTACTCTGATAGGTGGCCAGGATGCGGGCCCGCAGTTCCTCGTCCTCTTCCTCCTCCCCTCCCCCGGTAAAGGGGGTGGGATTGGTGCAGGCCGCCACCCCCACCGGGGCCAGGGACAGGGTGCGCACCGCCCCCGTGGGCACGTTCCCCCCCAACCCCGGCTGGACGGCCTGGGCCGGCACGTCTGCCCATAGGGACCCGGCGGCAAGGACCCCCTCCCGGGTGGTCTCAAAGGCCGTTCCCCCCGCCGTCAGGCACACCGTGCCCTGGGGGATGGTCACGTCGCTCCCCGACGCCCCCTGGAGCAGGAAGCGCAGGGTCCCCTCCGCCCGCCGGGCGGCCAGGCGGCTGACGCCCCGCAGAAAGCCGTGCTTTTCCAGTTCCTCCCCCGTGGCCGTCTGGGGGAAGCACTGGCGGCAGGTCCAGGCGTTCTCCTCATACAGGCCATAGATCTGGGCGGCCAGGGCGTACAGGCGCACGGCCATCTCCCCGGTGCCCTCCGGGGTGATCCCCGTCTCCAGGGCCACCCGGTCTACCATCTCCCGATAAATCTCATCCACCGTTTTCATGGTTTCCTCACTCCCTTCTCTCACAGGGGCACGCAGGCCCGCAGGCTCTCCCCCTGCCACAGCAATGTCACCTCCAGGTGGCAGGCGGCCTCATTCCATTCTGCCCCCGTCACCTGCAGGTCCTCCTCCCCTGCCAGGGCTTCGGCGGCATAGCTGGCCCCCACGCTGCCCCGGACCGAGGGCTTCTCCCGCAGCAGCAGATACAGCCGGCTGCCCACCTGGGGCAGCAGGGGAAAGCGCCCCCGGCGAGCGGTGAGCTGAAAGAGCACCCGCTCCAGCACCTCCTGGGCCCCCTCGCTTTCGGCAAAGCCCCCCTGACCGTCCGGGCGATAGTCCCCGTCCCTGATCTGGGTCACGCTCATCCCCCCACCTCCTGTCCGTTCACCGTCAGGCTGCCCTGGACCTCCACCGGCCCGGTCAGCCGGATGACCCCGTCCTGGCCCAGGCGGATCTCCGCCCCCTGGGCCACCGACAGCCACACCTGGCCGCCCTGGGCCTCCTCTGCCGGGGTACCCACCACGCAGGGGGCCCCCTCAGGGCCGCTCTTGACCACCAGCACCGTCTGTCCCCGGTCGGGGGTCCAGTGGTAGCCCCCGGGCAGGCAGACGGTGACGTTTCTCCGCTCCCCCGCCAGGGCCACCCCCACCGGGGCCCCGGACAGGGTCACCTGGCCCAGCTCCACCGGGGGCTCCCGGAGAAAATCCTCCGTTCTTCCTCTTGCCATCCACATGGCCGTTTCCCTCCTTTTTCTCACAGTACCGCCTGGGGGTCGCCCAGAACCAATCTGGTCTCATAGCCGGCCTCCCCCAGCGTCACCCGGCTCTCCCGGACCCGGTAGATGCCATTGCCGCTCCACCCGGCCCGGGTGAGTTTTACCAAATCCCCCGGCCAGGCGGCAAAGGGGAGGGCCACGGTGATCTCGATCTCCAACAGCTCCGCCGCCGACCGGTCCAGCTGGAACTGGGCCTCATACCGCCGGGCCTGGTAGCCGGTGTTCCTGGGCAGCAAAATCACCCGGCTGCACTGGCCGCCCCGGCGCTGGAAGCCGTCGTTCACCGCCGTCTGCCGGGTCCAGCCGGTGACATCCTTCACCGTCACCTGGGACAGGACCCCATACCGCTTGTCCCGCCGGACCGCCTTGGTCACCGGAGCGTCAGTGCCCAGCTCCACAGGCTGGGCCGACGGCCAGGGGTGGAGGGCCAGCTGGCCCTCCCGGGTAAACCGGGGCGTCACCCCGCCGTAATACCGGGCAAAGTCATACACCACCGCCCAGCAGCTGCTCCCCGAGGCCACCGAAAAGCCCCACACCGCCGGCAGGCTCACCCGCTGGGCCAGGGTGATGCCGTAGGGGGTCACATACCGCCGCAAAATCTCATCCAGGGTGGCCTGCCCATAGTCCGCCGCCTCCGCCTGGTTGTCCAGCAGCAGGGCCTGCAGGCCCCGGCCGCTGATCTCCGCCGTGCATCCTTCCGGGGACCAGCTGCACTGGCACTCGTCCACCACCCCCACAAAGCGCAGGGCGCCGTCCTCCCGCACCTGCACCCGCACCCCGTCGGCCAGCTTGTCCTCCTGCCCCGCCGACCAGAGCACCTTGACCCAAAAGCTGTCGCAGGGGGAGCCCAGGCCGTAGTCCAGCTGCCAGGCCACAGGGGTGGGCAGGAGATACTCCGCGCCGTCATAGCCGATCAGTCTCCACTCTGTCATCCCCTCACCCCACTCTCAGTCGCTGGCCGGGCAGGATCACGTTGGGGTTTTTCAGCTGAGGGTTCCACACCAAAATCTCCCCCATGGTCACCCCATAGGTCTGGGCGAGGGCCCACAGGGTGTCCCCCGCCACCACCGTGTGATACACCGCCCCCTCGGGGGCGGGGGTCACCGGCGTGCTGCCCCCGCTCTGGCCGCTGCTCTCCTGGCCCACGGGCACCAGCTCCTGGCGGTACTTGTCATACTCCTCCCAAAAGGTAAAGGTATAGCGCACATAGTCCCGCCGGGGCTCCTGGGCCAGGGCCAGCTCTACAAAATACACCTGGGCGCTCTGCCACACCGGGTGCAGCAGGGTCCCCGGCCCGCCGTCATAAAAGACCGTGGCCAGCTTTTTGAAGTCCTCATAGGCCGACGGCCCGTAAAACTCCCCCTCTCCCCGCATCACCCGCCGCCCCAGGCCCAGGTCCTGCATGGCGTAGCGGCCAAAGGGGATCTTATGCACCGCCACCTGCCGCTCATACTCGATGGTGTAGGTCCTGGGGTTGTGGGGCCAGATGAAACTTTTATACCGCATGGGGCTCAGCTCCAACACGGCACCTCCTTCCACACATTAGTACAGGGCAAAGCCCCCGTCATACCGCCGGGCGTCCCGCTGGACCGCCCGGTCCAGGTCCTCCCAGTCCCGCCGCGCCTCATGGGCCGGGGCGGGCACCGTCACAATGGCGGGGGAGCCCCCCGCCGCCCCCTCTGCCGCCAGCCGGGACACCCTGGCCGTCCGGCCCAGGGCCGCATATAACTCCCGGGGGCTCATCCCGCCGCTCTCCTGGAGCAGCTCTTCCTGCCCCGGCAAAGGCCACTCTGCCGCCTCTCCCGCGGGCCACACGTCCTCTTGCCTCTCCGGGACCGGCCAAAGGAGCTCCCCCGGTGCAGCCACCTCCGCCAGCGATTGCCCTTCTCCAGCCGTACCCTGCCGGGCCAGATTGCCTTCCTCCAAAAAGGCATCCCTTTCCGCCGCCGGCAGCGCCGCCTCTTCCCCTTCCTGTTCAGGGTTCCGGCGGACCGTCCCGGTCCCTCCATTCTGCCGCCGGGGCAGGAGCGTACCGCGCTCCCCCGCTAACCACTCTTCCAGATAATCTCTCACGGTCTCTCCCCCCGTTTCATCCGCTCAAACCGTGCCCAGTCAAAGGCGGGGTTCTCCCCCCGGCTGACCTGCCCCGTCTCCCGGCCGCACACCGGGCAGCGTTCTCTCTGGGCCTCCTCCCGGCAGACGGGGCACAGCCGCGCTGCCTCTTCCTCCTCATCCAGCAGCAGGTTCACCGCGCACCACAGATAGTCCCCGTCGGTCATCTCCCTCGCCCGCTCCTCCGTGGGCAGGGCCCCGAACTGCCGTAACACCCGCCATCTCAAACGCTGCCAGGGCAGGGCCGCCAGCTCCTCCTTCAGATCCCCGATGGCATACTCCTGCCGCCCCGCCCCCTGGGCCCACCGCCGGGCCAGGGCCTCGATCCGGGCAGGGGAGAGGGCCTCCACCACCGCCTCTCCCGAGGGATACACCCGCCTCCCCCGCCGCCGCAGGGCCCGGGCCACCAGACAGGCGTTGTCCCACAGGGCCTTATCCGCCTCCCCGGCCATCTGGGCCGCCTCCCGCCGGGCCAGGGCCAGGTCCCAAGGGGGGACGGCCTCCAGCCGTCCCCCCGGCCGCCGGTCCCACCACCGGCGCAGCCACG
Source organism: Candidatus Evtepia faecigallinarum (assembly GCA_019115225.1). Taxonomy (GTDB): domain Bacteria; phylum Bacillota; class Clostridia; order Oscillospirales; family Oscillospiraceae; genus Evtepia; species Evtepia faecigallinarum. The sequence goes on along the minus strand of DXEA01000041.1, from coordinate 29,788 downwards.
TTACCGGGTTTCTCATACCGCCGTCTCCAGGCGCCGGCTGGCCACCACCGTGACCTTCTCCATCACCGAGGTCCCCAGGTTCCCGCTCTCGCCGATCTTGCTCCACTGGCACCCGCTATAGATCACCCGCCGGTCGGGCTTGCAGATGACCAGGCTGAAATCCTCCAGCCCGTAAAAGTCGATGCCGTCGGCCAGGGCCGCGTCGGTGGCGTAGATGCGGGTCAGCTCCAGCACATGCCGGGTCTGGCCGGGGAGGGTGGCCACAGGCTCGGCCTCCCCGAAGGCCTCCACGGTGGCGCTGTTCTTGGTGCTCTGGGCGGTGTAGCTCTGGACCACCGCCACCTTCTTTCCGTCCACCTCCAGATAGATGTCACTGCTGGTGGGGATCACATTTGCCGCCATATCCTTCCTCCTTTCACACCGTGATCTGGGCGCTCAGCCAGATCTGATTGAGCCCCAGGGCCACCGAGAAGGCAAAGGTCACCAGGCACACCGTGGGCCGGTCGGCCAGCGCCTCCACGGTGACCTCCCCATACCGGGTGATGACCTCCGCCGCCAGCTTCCGCTCCAGCTCTAAGATCACCTGGGACCGGATGGCCCCCCGGGTCTGGGCCGTGTTCTTGGCCCGGGGGAACCTGGCCCGCAGGGCGTCCCGGATGCCGGGGATCACATCGTCCACCACCAGAATGGTCCCCAGCTCCCGCCAGGTGCTGTCGGGGACCTCCCCGGTCCTGGTCCGGGTGGTCACCCCCCGGATGACCACGCACTGGCCCCCGGACAGCTCCACCGGGGTCACGCCCCCCTGGATGAGGGTGTCCAGCTCCTCCTCGGTGTACCGGGCCGCCAGCCGGGAGATCCCCAGCAGCACCGCGCCCCCCAGGGGGAGGGCCGGGTCGGCCTGGCCGCAGATGGCCCCGGCCACCGCCGCTGCCACCAGGGCGCCCCCCTCCTCTGCCGAGAGGCCGGGGGCCGTCAGCACCACCCGCTCGCTGTTGAGTCCCTGGGCCCGGGTCACCAGCTGGCTCACATCCTCCGCCGCCCCGCCGGGGACCACGGCGATGCGCTCCCGCCGGGCGGCAGCGTCGGCCAGCACCTGGTCCCGCAGGGCCTGCTGGACGGTCGCCTCCTCACTGTCACACACCACCACGCGCACGCCTTCCTCCTGGCCCAGCAGGGCAAAGGCGGCGGTGTAATTGGCATCCTCGCCCACCGGCACTGCCAGCACCCGGCCGGCCCCGTTGGCCATGAGGACCTGGACCAGCTTGGTCAAGGGGTCCTCCTGGCCAAAGGTCTCCACCGCCTCCCGCCAGCTATTCAGGGGGTACACCGTCCCCGGCGTCCCCCCCTGGCTCCGGGCGGCCACCGCCGCCCAGCCCCGGCGGCCGGCAGACGTCACCACCGCCGAGGCCTCATAGGCCGAGTACACCCCCGGCCGCTCATGGCTGGTCACCACATTGCTCACAGCTGCATCTCTCCTTTCACTTCAATGGCTACGATCTCGCCGCTCTCCTCCCGGCTCTCCACCAGGGTCCCCCGGCACACGGCCTGGAGCTTGCCCCGGAACATCCCGCTGTGCTGGTCAAAGTCGGTCTCCCCCATGGTCCACTTCTCCACGGCAAAGCCCGCCGGGCCGCCCCGCAGCAGGGCCCCGGCCACCTGGTCCAGCAGCCGGCGGCACCCGGCCTCCCCGGCAGCGCGGGGGCTGCAGAGGGTGAGGACAAACTTCACCGTCACCCGCTGGCCGTACCGGTCGGTCCACCGGTGGGCCTGGCTGTCATAGCTCTGGCCCAGATAGTTCTGAAAGCCCGCCGGGGCGGCCTCCACCTCCTTCACCTGGACCACCGCCACCGGTTCCTGGTGGTTCTGCCGCTGCTCCTGGGGCCAGGCGGTGAGGGCGGCAATCCCTTGCCCTTCCAAAAAGTCCGTCATGGCCTGGCGCAGGGCCGTCAACGTCGTCACAGGGCATCTGCCTCCCTTCGCCGCAGGATTCCATGCCAATAGATCCGCTCCGTCCCGGCCTCCACCGGCCGGACGCTGACCACCTCATACACTTCCTCTCCCGCCTGCACCGTCTGTTCCTCCCCGCCGGTGCGGAAGGGGAGGTCCGCCTGGGCCAGACAGAGGACCTCCTCCTGCCGCTGCTTCCCCAGGGGAGAGGGGAACCACTGGACCTGCCGGTCCAGCACAGGCCGCAGCACCGCCTGTCCCCGGCCTGCCTCTTCTCCCTGGCAGAACAGGACCACCGGCCGCCCATACCGGGCGGCGATGGCGGTGAAACTGCCGGCAAAGCTCATCCCCTCACCTCCCAGAAGGCAAAGGCCTCATCCCGCACGTAGGGGAGCATGAGGGCCTCGGCCTGACTGCGCAGGCTTTTGGCGCAGGCGTTCCCGCCCTGTCCCTCCTGGCTGCGGACAGTTAAATCCCCGGCGGAGAAGGACAGGGGCGTGGGGCTGCTCTGCTCCAGGGCCCCGGACACCGCCGCCAGGGCGGTCCAGGCGCTGGCCACCACCAGCAGGTCCCGGATGCTCTCCTCGGCCACGTCCTGCCGCAGCTGCCCCCGCCAGCTGTCCAAGGCCGCGGCGCAGAGGATGGAGAGGACCTTGGCCTCTCCATCCGTCAGCTGCCGCCCGGCAAAGCACAGGGCGACCTCGACAATCTCCTGTTCCTGGATCATCTCATCACCCGCCAATCTGCAGCACTTTGGACGCCTCCTGGAAAATTTTTGAGAAGCCGGAGATGGACGTGATGGCCGCCCGCTCCAGCTGCCGGTCGATGAGCTTGTCATACTCCACCAGCACGTCGCTGCCCCGGATCATCTCCAGGGCGTAGTTGCTGTCCAGGCCGATGATGGTGTTGCTGGGCACGGCGCTGCTGCGCAGGAGGGTGGCCCCCATGGGGGTGACCAGCTTGCCGGTGCCCTGGAAGGTCAGCCCCGCCGTGCCGTCCTGCATCTCGTCCAGCTTGAGAATCTTCGCCATGGCGTCCCCCACCAGCAGGGTGTTCATGGCATAGGGGTCAAACTGGCTCCAGAAATCCACCAGGGCGTCATAGGTGAGGGTGCCGGCGGTGCCGCTGATGGGGTCGGTGCCCACGGTATAGACCGTGGCGGCGTTGCCGTTGCCGTCCCCGTTGAGCAACACCTCAATGGCATCCGCCACATGCATGCGGTTAATATACGCGCCGATCTGGCGCAGGGTCACGGAGAACAGGTCCAGCCGCTGGAACTGGATGGCCTCATAGGAGGCCACCAGCATCCGGCCCCGCTTGTGCAGCTGCACCAGGTTCTCCTGGGCATGCACCCGGGTCTCGGGGATGAGGGCCCCTTCGGCCACCATCTTCAGCGCCTTCTCGTCCTCCTCGGGGGTGGAGGCGATGGAGCGGTAGTCCATGCCGGCGATCCGGGTCTCCGCCGCCGTCATAAAGGGCAAAATGTCGCTCTCCTCCATGCCCTGGCGCACCGCCCGGGCCACATACTCGGGGAAGAGGACGGCAGACTCCCAGGTGGCAAAGAACTTGGAGACCACATCGGACTCCGGCCCCTTCACCTTGATGTCAAAGCGTTTCAGCTGCCGCTGAAAGGCGTCCAGGTGTTCCAGGGGCGTGCCCTTGTACTGCTCCGAGGGGTCACACTGCTCCAGCACCTTGGCAAAGGAGCGCCCGGACTCCCGGTACATCCCCTTGTCCAGCTTCACCGTCTCGAACTGATATGCCATACCATTCACTCCTTTCCGCCCGTTCTCACAGGAACAGGCCCATGGTCTTGCTGCCGCTGTCCAGGTTCACCACCAGACAGGTCCGGCCCGTCTCGCCGTCCGCTGCCAGGCGCAGGCCGCCGGCGCCGTCGGCCACCAGCTGGTTCCAGCCCAGCACGGGGGCGCCGGTGCCGCTGTAGGCAGTCTGGGCATAGCCCCGCACCTGCACAGCGGCGTGGCCTCCGCGCAGGTTGAGGATGAGGCCCACGGGGGCAGCCCCGTCGGCGGCATCCTGCACCGTGTCATTTTCCTGCATGGCGGCAAACTGCCCCGCCGTGGCGGTCTCCGCCTGGAAGGTGACCACCAAACTCTCCATTCCGTTGAACGCAACACCCATTGTTCTTCCTCCTTTTGTGATTTGGTTTTAGATGACAAAGGACGCATCGTCCCCGGCCTCTCCTCGTTGTTCCCCGCCGTAGCTGAGCTGGACGGGCAGGGGCAGGGCATCCTCCAGCTGCCGGGCATAGCAGGCCCGCAGCTCTTCCAGCTCCTCCTCGTCCAGCTTTCCGGCGATGGCCTGCAGGGTCTCCCGCTGCAGGCCCTTCTGGGCCATAAGGCCCAGGCGCACCGTCTCCTGCCGCAGCTTTTCCAGATACCGCCGCCCGGCGGCGGCCTGGCGCTGGAGCTCCTTCCACTCTGCCTGCCAGGGGCCGTCCAGCCCGGCCAGCACCTGGTCCAGGCTTTCCCCCCGGCCCAGGCTCTTCACCACCCCCGCCCGGGGCTGGGCGGGCACGGCCACAAAGGACCACTCAAAGGCGTCGGTGGGCTGGGCCAGGCGCACGATGCACCGTCTCCCCTCATACACCCGTCCCTTCACGTGGCTGCAGGCGGTGCGGTCGTGGATGTCGTTGCCGCAGATGGAGCAAATACTCCCGCTGACGGCGCAGCTGACGCTGACCTCCTTCTTGATTCCCCCCTCGATCTCGGCAATGAGCCCGGCGTTCTCCGCCGTGCGCAGCATGTAGGCATACCCTTTCAGGTAGCACCCCGGCTCCCCGGCCTCGCTCACCAGCCCCGGCTCGTCCACCACCTCCGTGCGGTAAATGCGGGCGGTCTGGTCCCTGGCGCTCCAGCTGTGGTCAAAAATGCCGGTTTTCCCCACAAAGAGGGGGGCCAGCACCTCCAGGTCCTGGCGGCCAAAGTACTCCATGTCCCGGTCGGTCTGGTTGTCGCACAGCCGCACGGCGAAGAGATAGACCTCCTCCTCGGTCAGGCTGGTGCCGTTGAGGCTGTTGATGGCCTCCAGCTCCCCGGCGGCCGGGTCAGCGGTCACCTGGGTCCGGGCTTCCTTGGTCACTGTCTGCATGGTTCTCCTCCTTCTTTTCCTGGTCGGTTTTGGGCTTGTCCTCTTCCTTGGCCTCCTCCTTTCCCCGGCCGGTGTTCTTCTCTCCCTTGGCCAGCTGTGCCGCCTGCTGGCGGTACAGGACGGCCCGGGCCTCTTCCACCTGGTCCTGGAGATTGATCTCCTCCCAGACCACCTGGAAGGCGCACCCCTTGCCGTGCATCCGCAGCCACAGGTCGCACACCTTTTCCACCACCGGGGTGAGGGTGCGGCGCAGAGCGGTGAGCTCGCTGGTCATGATGTCCGCCTGCTGGCTGCTCATGCGCTCGGTGGAGGACCAGTTCAGCCCCAGCAAAAAGGGCGGGATGCCCGTCTGGGAGATGAGCTGCTCTAAAATCAGCCGCACCGGCGCCTGACAGTCGGGGATGTCGCACTCGGCCCCGATGACCTTGATCTCCACATCCCCCACGGTGACGAAATCCCGCACGGACCCGTTCCGGGTGTTCTCCATGGCCTGGGACCACCGCTGGGCCAGCAGCTTCCCCCGCTCCTGGACCCGCCGCTGGTCCAGCCCCTCTTCCGGCTTATAGACCACGGCGAAGCGGACGTTCCCCGCCCGCTCCCAGTTCTCCCCCAGGGTCTGATAGATCTTCAACAGCACCCCGGACAGAAAGGGCAGCCCGTGGAGCAGCGACTGCCCATAGGGGTTTTCCGGGCTGGGGTGGTAGGGGGTAAAGAGCAATAAGTCCTGCCGGGGCAGCAGCTCCGTCTCCCCGTTGGGCCGGCGCAGGGCCAGCTTCTGGTCCAGGGGAGAGTCCCCCACCTTCACCTCCACGTCGGAGACGTTCCCGCACAGCACCGCCGCGATCTCCCGCCCGTCCCGGCTGGGGACGATCTCCCCCACCGCCCGGCCGCAGGTGAGCAGGCAGTCCAGATAGCTGTCCAGAAAGGTCTGAATGCCCCGCTGGTTCCACCCGGCGGGCACCGTGCGCAGGAACTGGTTCAGCTCCTCCTCGGCCCTCTTGTCCTCACACGTCACCCCCACGCCCCCGGCCAGACGCACCAGCTTGAGTACCGCCGCATCCACCACCGGGATGGCCTCCCGGATGGCCCGGTAGAGGGAAAAGGCCGGCTGATGCAGGGGCACATAGCCGCCCAGCATCTGGAAGGGGTGGCGCTGGGCCGGCCTGAGCTGGACCGGCCCCGGGGGAGCCTGCGCCTCCTGCTTCCGTCCTTTCCAAAATCCCATCACATCCTCCTTTCGTCTCTCACACCCGCCGCTCCACATACCCGGCGAAGAAGGGGTCGTCCCCCTCCTCCGGGGCGGCCACGGTGGCCACGAAGTAGCGGATCTCGTCCATGGCGTGGTCAAACTCCTTGCGCACCTTGTCCCGGTCCCCGGCGGCCAGGTCCCAGCAATAGGACCCGAACTCCCGGATGGCATCCTGACAGGGGGAGCAGATGACGATGCGCCCACTTTTCAAGGCGTCGGCGGTGAGCCGGATGCCCGAGAGCACGTCGTTGTTGGCCTTGCGCACGTTCCACCCCTCCCGGCGCAGGACCTCCAGAAAGGAGGCCGCCGAGGGGTCTGCCACCACCGCCTCAATCTCCCGTCCCCCGGCCAGTTCCCTCAGCCGCTGGGCGTACTCCTGGTCGGTCTGCTGCCGTCTCTCCTGCCGGGCGTCGTAGTAATACTCCTTCACCCGGTACCACACCCCGCCGTACTTCCCCCACAGCCCCATGGAGGTGGGGTTGACGGTGCCGTAGTCGCAGGAGATCACCCACCGCTGGGCCTGGCCCGCCGGCGGGGGCAGCACCATGTCCTCGTCAAAGAAGTCATAGACCAATCCCTCCGCCGCCGTCCACTCCCCCAGCACGAACCGCCGGTAAAAGGCCCCCTGAAAGGCCCGCTCATACCGCTGCCGGGTCTCGGGGGAGAGGGTGGGGTTGTCCTCCATGAAGAAGCGCAGGTGGAGGAGGTTCCGCTCCCGGGCCTTGCAGATCCACTCCCGGTAAAACCAGTGCCCCGGCCCGGCGGGGTTGCAGGAGAACCAGAACTTGGCCCCCGTCACCGAGCACCGGGCGCAGGCCTGCTCCACGAAAGAGCGGGGCATGAGCACCACCTCATCCAGCAGCACCCCCGCCAGGGTGATGCCCTGGATGAGGGCGGCAGAGCCCTCGTCCTTCCCCCCGAAGAGGAAATAGGTGTTCTCCACCGGCCCATAGCGCACCTTGAGCCAGTTGCGGGAGATCTTCTCCTCCCACTGAAAGCCCAGGCTTTCCAGCACCGGCAGCACGCTGTACAGCAGGTTCCGCCGCACCGACTGGGTGGTCTTGCCGCACAGGGCAAACTGCTGCCGCCGGAAGCGGGTCATGCTCCACAGCACGAAGGACAGGCCCAGGCACATGGTCTTCCCGCTGCGCACCGCCCCGTCGCACACGATGGCGTCCCGGTCCCGGTGGGGGGAGCCCCGTGTCCACCAGCCAAGAACTTCCTTCTGCTTGTCGGAAAAGCGCAGGCTCATCGGTCCGAGCTCACCTCTTCCGGGGCCAGGGGCCGGTCCAGGGCGGTGAGGAAGGCGGCCATCTCCCGGCCCTCCTCCTCCTTCATCTGCTCCAGCAGCTTTTCCAATACGGCGGCCCGGTCGGTGAGCTTCACCTCCACCGCCCCATTGCTGCTGCGCTTGAACTCGGTCAGGCAGCCCAGGTCCAGGCCGTCGATCTCCCCCATGCGCTCTTCCGTGAGATAGGCCAGCTTCACCGCGTCGTTGGCGGCCCCGGCGGCCAGGGCCATCATCTGCTCCAGGACGCTGCGCCGGTCCAGTTTTTTCTTTGCCATGTAAATCCCTCCTCACCCTACCCGGTGACACCCCCTTTTCGTGTACGCAAACGTACACCTTTTTCCAAACTTTTTTTGCAAATTTTCAAAAAACCGGCCCAAACGGCCTCTCAGTCCCTTTTTTGGGGCATAAGGCCCCTTTGCCCCGCCCAAACTAACAGCAGGAAAAAAGCCGTCCCATTCCCCCCAAAAGAGAGGTGATTTTTCTGCAAGTCAAGCAGCTCATGAACCCCTGTGTGGTCGCCATCGACCCCAAGGAAAGCGCCGCCCTGGCCGCCCGTCTCCTGGCCCGGCACAACATCGGCTCCCTGCCCGTCTGCACCCCCTCCGGCGCCCTGCTGGGGGTGGTCACCGACCGGGACATCGTCCTGCGCTGCGTGGCCGCCGGGGAGGACCCCGCCCAGGTCCCCGTCAGCGCCATCATGTCCCGCCGCCCCGCCGCCGTGGCCCCCGACGCCGACCCCCGCCAGGCCGCCCAGCTCATGTCCGGCCAGCAGGTCCGCCGTCTTCCTGTGGTGGACAGCGGCAAGGTGGTGGGGATGCTCTCCCTGGGCGATCTGGCCAAGTGCGGCCACTGGGAGATGGAGATCTCCCGGGCCCTGACCGACATCTCCGAGAACATCCGCCATTTATAAAAGGAAAAGGAGACCGCCGCGCAATCCCATCCGCAGCGGTCTCCCCCTTTCTTCTCCCCCCCCTGAGTTGACCATTTGGCCCCAAGCGCGTATAATGGAACAAACCGGCAGGCAGACCGCCGCCGCGGGAGGGAAGACGATGACACAATTTACCTGTGACTACACCGAGGGGGCCCACGAGGCCATCCTCCGCCGGCTCTTTGAGACCAACCTGGAGCAGACCGCCGGCTACGGCGAGGACCCCTACTGCGACCGGGCCCGCCGCCTCATCCGGGACCTGTGCCGGGACGACCGCCTGGATGTCCACTTCCTGGTGGGGGGCACCCAGACCAACACCACGGTCATCGCCGCCGCCCTGCGGCCCCACCAGGGGGTCATCGCCGCCGCCAGCGGCCACATCAACGTCCACGAGAGCGGGGCCATCGAGAGCACCGGCCACAAGGTCCTGGCCGTCCCCAGCCGGGACGGCAAACTCTCCGCCCTGGACGTCCGGCGGGTCTACCAGGCCCACTGGGAGGACGAGACCCGGGAGCACATGGTCCAGCCGGGCATGGTCTACCTCTCCCAGCCCACGGAAAACGGCACCCTCTACTCCCTGGCCGAGCTGACCGCCCTGTGGCAGACCTGCCAGGACTTGGGGCTGTTTCTCTACATCGACGGGGCCCGCCTGGGCTACGGCCTCATGAGCCCCGCCTGCGACATGACCCTGCCCGACCTGGCCCGCCGGTGCGACGCCTTTTCTCTGGGCGGCACCAAGCAGGGCCTGCTGTTCGGCGAGGCCCTGGTCCTGTCCCACCCCGCCCTGAAGCGGGATTTCCGCTACTTCATCAAGCAGCGGGGCGGCCTGCTGGCCAAGGGGCGGCTGCTGGGGGTCCAGTTCTGCGCCATTCTGGAAAACGGCCTGTACTTTGACCTGGCCCGCCACGCCGACCAACTGGCCCTGGACCTGCGCCGGGCCTTTGAGGACCGGGGCTATGAGATGCTCTATGACTCCCGGACCAACCAACAGTATCCCATCCTGCCCGACGCCCTGCTGGCCGCCCTGGAAAAGGACTTCGCCTTTGCCTTCTGGGCCAAGCCCGACGGGGAGCACACCGCCGTGCGGGTGTGCACCAGCTGGGCCACGGAAGCCAGCGCCGTCAAGGACCTCATCCGGGCCCTGGACCGCTGGGAGCGCGCCTGAACCACGAAAGAAACGGAGGAAGACGCCCATGAAACTCTACACCGCAGCCTGGCAGGACCGCCAGCTGGTCTGTCTCGAGGCCCGTCCCGGCCGGCTGACCCCCCTGCCCTATGAGACCATGAACCACCTGCTGGCCGACGACCCCGACCACCGCCGGGGGGTGCTGGAGATCGCCAGCAAGAGTACCGGCGAGTTTGCCCTGGCCGACGTCACCGTCCTGGCCCCCATCCCCCACCCCCGGCAGGACGTGATCTGCCTGGGCATGAACTATCAAAAGCACAAGGCCGAGGCCGAGCAGTTTGACGCCCAGGCCTTTACCCGGGCCCCGGAGCGGGCGGTATACTTCTCCAAGCGGGCCACCCACTGCCCCGGCCCCGGTGCCCCCATCCCCGGCCACTTTGACCTGGTGGACAGCCTGGACTACGAGGCAGAGCTGGCGGTGATCCTGGGCAGGGACGCCAAGAACGTCAAGGCCGAGGAGGCCCAGGACTACATCTTCGGCTACACCGTCCTCAACGACGTCTCCGCCCGCAACCTCCAGACCGGCCACAAGCAGTGGTACTTCGGCAAGGGCCTGGACGGCTTCACCCCCATGGGCCCCTGCATCGTCACCAGGGACGAGGTGGCCTGGCCCCCCGCCCTGCCCATCCGCTGCTGGGTCAACGGGGAAAAACGCCAGGAGGCCACCACCGACCAGCTCATCTTCTCCATCCCCCACATCCTCCAGGAGCTCACCCGGGGCATGACCCTCCAGGCGGGCACCATCCTCGCCACCGGCACCCCCGCCGGGGTGGGCATGGGCTTTGATCCCCCCAAGTTCCTCAAGGCAGGGGACGTGGTCCGCTGCGAGATCGAGGGCATCGGCATGCTGGAAAACCCGGTAGGGGAGTGACCCCATAACAGGAAGCACCATGTCCCGCTGCGGGGACGAAAAAAGGCCCTGGCCAGAATTGGCCAGGGCCTTTTGGTGCAAAGGGGAAAAGCCGATTGTGCGGACAGGAGGGCGGCAGGGGAGGCGCGGGTCAGAGGGGCAAGTCCTGCCCCAGCAGATCGTTTACCGCCTCCTCCAAGCGAGCCCGGTTCTCCCGCACCTGCGCGGTCAGCTGCTCTGTCTGGGCGAGAAGGGCCTGCTGCTGCTGGATGGTCAGGTCGGCGGCGTCCTGGAGGGTCTGGACCAGAAAGATGGGCCGGGAGAGTTCCAGCTTTGCCGCCAGCGTCAGGGTGTACTTGGCCTGTTCCAGGGCCTCCTGCCCCTGGTTGCCCATTGCGGCCAGGGTTTGCAGCCATTGGCTTTCCCGGTCCAGCTGTTCTTCCAAGCGCGTGAGAAGCTGGCTTTGGGGCAGTCCCGCCCCCCGCAGGGCAGCCAGCCGCCGCTGGCGGACCGCGGCAAAGGCCTCCTCACAGCCTTCCAGCCCGGCCAGCTCCCGTTCTGTCTCCAGCAGCTGGCCTTCCGCCTCTGCCAGGTCCCAGGCCGCCTTCTGGTCCTCCTCCCTGGCCCGGCGCAGGTCCCGGCGGGCCGCTTCCTGCCGGGCCGCCTTTCCCCCGGCCAGGGTGAAAAGTACCCCCATAGCGCCGCCGGATTCCAACTGTTCCAGCTCCCGCTCCGCCTGCTGGCGGGCGGCTCTCTTCTCCTGGGCCTGGGCGGACAGGGCCGCGCACTGCTCCGCCAAAGCCCCACGGGCCGCCTCCAGCTCCCGCTTCCGGGCCACCTGGGCCCGCAGCTGCCCAAACCCTTGGGCGCTGTCATGATTCTTTGCCATCCTGGCCTCCTTTCCCGGGAAAGAAAAAAGGTCCCGTCCAAGGGACGGGACCTTTTGGGGTAAACGAAGGGGGGTTAATTAGAAGATGCCCTGCTCCATCATAGCCTCAGCAACCTTCTTGAAGCCAGCGATGTTGGCGCCAGCGACCAGGTTGTAGCCCAGGCCATACTCCTCAGCAGCCTCAGCAGAGACTCTGTGGATGGTCTCCATCATCTTCTTCAGCTGGCCGTCGACTTCCTCGACAGTCCAGGACAGACGCTCGGAGTTCTGGGACATCTCCATGGCGGACACGCCCACGCCGCCGGCGTTAACCGCCTTGGAGGGCGCCACGATGATGTCCTTCTGGCTCATCAGGAAGGTCAGAGCATCGTTGGTGGTGGGCATGTTGGCGACCTCGATGTAGTACTTAGCGCCGCACTCCACGATCTTCTTGGCCTGCTCCATGTTCACGTCGTTCTGCATAGCGGAGGGCATGATGATGTCAGCCTTCACGCCCCAGGGCTTCTGGCCGGGGAAGAACTCCACGCCGAACTTGTCCGCATAATCCTTAACCACGTTGCGGCCGGAAGCACGCATCTCCAGCAGGTAGTCGACCTTCTCGTCGGTGGACACACCGTCGGGATCGTAGACATAGCCGTCGGGGCCGGACAGGGTGATGACCTTGGCGCCCAGCTCCTTGGCCTTCTTGCAGATGCCCCAGGTCACATTGCCGAAGCCGGCAGCAGCGATGGTCTTGCCCTTGATGTCCTCGCCCTCGTGCTTGAGGACTTCCACCAGATAGTACACAGCGCCGTAACCGGTGGCCTCGGGACGAGCCAGGGAGCCGCCATAGGACAGGCCCTTGCCGGTGAGCACGCCGTTCTCGAAGACACCCTTCAGGCGGCGATACTGGCCATACAGGTAGCCGATCTCACGGCCGCCCACGCCCATGTCGCCGGCGGGCACGTCGATGTCGGGCCCGATGTAACGATACAGAGCGGTCATGAAGCTCTGGCAGAAGCGCATGATCTCAGCGTCGGACTTGCCGGCGGGATCGAAGTCAGCGCCGCCCTTGCCGCCGCCGATGGGCAGGCCGGTCAGGGAGTTCTTAAAGATCTGCTCGAAGCCCAGGAACTTCACGATGCCGGGATACACGTTGGGCTGGAACCGCAGGCCGCCCTTGTAGGGGCCGAGGGCGCCGTTGAACTGGCAGCGATAGCCGATGTTGGTGTGGGTCTTGCCAGCGTCGTCGGTCCAGACAACGCGGAAGGTGAACATCCGCTCGGGCTCGACCATACGGCCCAGCAGGTCCACGGCCTCATACTCGGGGTGAGCGGAGACGACGGGGTCCAGAGAGCTCAGGACTTCTTCCACGGTCTGCACGAACTCGGGCTCGCTGCCGTGCTTCTTCTTTACGGTCTCAATAACGCTTTCGATATAAGCATTCATGATGGTTTGGCTCCTTCGTTGATAATTTATTTTTACCTGGCGCCCCAGGCGAAAATACAAGGATACTTGCAGTGTGCCATCCCCCAAAGAGATACATCACATTTGCAACTGAAAGTATAGCACGTCGCCCTTGTAAATGCAACAATTATTTTCAAAAATTTCCGATAAAATTTGCGCCATCCCACAAATTTCTCCCAGACCGTCTGGAATGAAGGACCAAAAGTGTCAAGTTGCAAAAAGACGCCAAAATTGCACGCCCCGCCCGCCGCCGTCCGCGGGCAGATATGGGGCCCCGGCGGCGCTCATTTGCGCAAGATGGTGTGGGCAGCCGCCAGACGCAGGGGCTCGATGACGATGAGGGTGATGATGGCCGCCGCCCCCACCTGAATCAAATTGCCGGGGATGGAGGTCAGGGGGACCACCCAGTTGCCATAGATGATGGCCTCGGCCAGGTAATAGCCGCCGATCTTGATGGCGCAGGCCAGCACCAGGGCCAGCAGGTAGAAGGGGAAGGTTTTGTGCTTTTCCGTCACCGCCCCCACCACCAGGCCCATGCACCCCACGATGACCAGGGTGAAGGGGGCCCAGAGGGTCCAGCCGGAGAAGAGGTCAAACAGGGCCATGCCCACCCCGCCGGCGATCATCCCCGTGCGCTTGCCAAAGAGGATGGCAGCCACGAACAGGGGCACATTGCCCAGATGGATCAGCCCGCCGTTGGGGGCAAAGGGCAGGCGGATATTCACCACGGCGGTGAACACATAGACCAGCACCAGACACACAGCGGTGATGGCCAGGGATTTGATACGGGCAGAGGAGGTGCTCTGCACAGCGGTTTTGGTGGACATAGAAAGGGCCTCCTTTGGGTTAGAATCAGAACTGCCCCTACCTTAGCACGACTCTGACCCTATTAAAATCACCAAAACAAAAGTTTTTGGCATGTCCAGAGCGCCGCCCGCCCCGGCGTCCCCACAGGCCAGATGACCCGTCTGGTTGTCATCTGACCCGCTTTCTGGTATGATAGGGCCCAAAGAATCCCCGCCCCCGCCGGCCGGGGGCGTTTTTTCAAGGAGGCACTGCCCATGACATCCCACGACGATCTCTCCCTGCTGGCCCGGCTGGAGGGCCACCACCGGGCGGGCTATCTCTCCCTGCACATGCCGGGGCACAAGGAGAACGAGGCCCTGGCCCCCTATCTGGCCCGCCTGGGAGCGGGGCTGGACATCACCGAGCTGCCCACCTTTGACGACCTCCACGACCCCTCGGGTATATTAAAGGAGTCCATGGACCGGGCCGCCCCCCTCTGGGGCAGCCGCAAGAGCTTTTTCCAGGTCAACGGCAGCACCGGCGGCCTGCTGGCGGCCATCCGGGCGGCCACCCGCCGGGGGGACCAGGTCCTGGTGGCCCGCCACTGTCACAAGGCCATCTACCACGCCCTGGAGGTCTGCGGCCTGGACCCGGTCTTTCTCCTGCCCCCCTCTGACCCCACCTTCGGCCTGGCCGGCTCCCTGACCCCCGCCCAGGTGGAGGAGGCCCTCACGGCGCACCCCGACGTGAAACTCATCGTCTACCCCAGCCCCACCTACGACGGCGTCCTCAGCGACACGGCGGGCATCTGCGCCGTGGCCCACGCCAGAGGCATCCCCGTCCTGGTGGACGAGGCCCACGGGGCCCATCTGGGCCTCCACCCCGCCTTCCCCGCCGGGGCCATGGCCCAGGGGGCGGACCTGGCCGTGGCCAGTCTCCACAAAATGCTCCCCAGCCTCACCCAGACGGCCATCCTCCACGCCAGCGGCCGCCTGGTCCCCCTTCCCCAGGTGGCCCGCCAGACAGGCATCTTCCAGTCCAGCAGCCCCTCCTATCTCCTCATGGCCTCCATGGACGGCTGCATCCGCCTGCTGGAGGAGCGGGGGGAGGAGCTCTTCGCCGCCTGGCACCGCCGCCTGGCGGAGTTTGACCAGCGCATCCGGGGCCTGAAGCACCTGCGCTGTCCCGGCCACGGGGCGGAGGCAGGCCAGACCTACCCCGGCCTCTTCGCCCTGGACCCGGCCAAAATCCTCATCTCCACCCAGAACAGCGCCCTGACCGGCGTGGAGCTGATGGCCCGCCTGCGGGAGGCGTATCACATCGAACTGGAGATGGCCCTGGACCACTATGCCATCGCCATGACCGGCCTGGGCACCGACGACACCATGCCCGCCCGCCTGGCCGACGCCCTGCTGGCCCTGGACGCCGCCGCCGGCCCCCGCCGGGCCGACGCCCCACCCCCCGCCGCGCCCTACACCCTGCCCCCCCGCCGGCTGTCCATCGAGGAGGCCGCCCAGGCCCCCGGGGGCCTGACCTTCCTCTACGACGGCATGGGCAAGGTCTCTGGGGAGTACCTCTGGGCCTATCCCCCCGGCATCCCCCTCATCACCCCCGGCGAGGAGATCACCACCGCCCTGGTGGAGACCGTCGAGACCCTCTACCGGGCGGGGGTCCGCCTCATCGGCACCCGGGGCAAGCCCCCCTTCACCACCTTCGCCCTGGGGGACCAGGGCGGATGAGGGGGGCAAGCAGTGGAAGAGGCCCCTTCCACGTGAAAAACCGTACCCTCACGGCCATTGCCGGCACCGTCTGGCTGCTGGCAGGGGGAAATGTGGCCCGGCTGGGCTTTCAGGCTTACCGCAGTCTGGGCCGCATCACCGTCCTTCACCCCCTGCTGTCCCTGGTGGTCTTTGGGGCCTTCGGCAGCATGTTCTTCCGGCTGACCCGGAAGCACATCCGCCGCATCCGCAGCCACAGCCGGCCCACCCAGCCCTTCTGGTGCTTTTTTGACAAGAAGGCCTACCTCATCATGGCCTGCATGATGGGCGGGGGCATCGGCCTGCGCTACTCCGGCCTGGTGCCCGAGGTCTTCATCGCCGTCTTTTACACCGGCCTGGGCTGCGCCCTGGCCCTGGCAGGGGTCCTGTTCTGGCGGGACTTCTTCCGGGCCGACTGGGCCTGCCAGGCCCCGGCCTGAGCCCGATACTATCTAATATCTAATAAACTATCATTGGAGGAATGTACCCATGAAGATCGTTGTCATCACCGGCAGCCCCCACCGCCACGGCACCTCGGCCCTGCTGGCCGACAAATTCATCCAGGGGGCCCAGGAGGCCGGCCACGAAGTCTTCCGCTTTGACGCCGCCTTTGCCCACCTGCATCCATGTCTCGGCTGCCGGAAGTGCCGCACCACCGACGCCGGCTGCGTCCACAAGGACGACATGGAGCTCCTCAACCCCCACCTGCTGGCGGCGGAGATGGTGGTCTTTGTCTCCCCCATCTACTACTACGACTGGACCGCCCAGCTGAAAACCGCCATCGACCGCTTCTATGCCAACAGCCCCGCCCTCCGCCAGCCCAAAAAGACCGCCCTGCTGCTGACCATGGAGGACGACACCATGGAATCCGCCGCCGGGGCCATCCTCTCCTACGAGGGCATGACCAACTTCCTCCACTGGCAGCGTGTGGGCATCCTCTCCGCCCTGGACTGCCTGGACTTAGAGGCCATGGCCAAGACCGACTACCCCCAGCAGGCCTACGAACTGGGCAAGTCCCTCTGATCTTTCCCCCATTCCCAGCCCCCCGCCGGAGAACCCCACCCCGGCGGGGGACACTGCTTTGTGCCGCCCCTTGCCCCCCAAGGACTTTCCCAACGGTCGAGAGGAAAATGGCTGGCTTCCCATTGACATTTCCGCCGTTTTGGGCTACCATGTGTATGGTTGTACGATGTCAATAGTACAACACCCCATCAAAAAGCGGAGAGGAAGTGGCGCGCCATGACAGGCAGCAGAAACACAAACGGGGTCCCCTGGTACCTGCGCCCCCTGTGGGCCCTCCTGGTCCTGGTCATCCTGTGTACGGTGTGGGGAATCTACGGCAAGGCCCGTCTGGCCGGTCGGCCCATCAAAGCCAGACTGGCCCGCCAGGCGGCCTCCCCCGGCTGCGCCCTGGCCCTGGGCCGGGACCTGACCCGCCACAGCTGGTTCCACTACTGCACCCGCCGCAGCCTGTCTGCCGACTACTTCCGCCGGGCGGCAGCCGCCCTGTCCGACGGCTATGTCTACCTGGCCTTTGCCCGCTCCAACAGCCCGGCGGGACAGGTCATCGGCCTGTTCACCGAGCGCCCCTACAACCACGTCTCCCTGGCCCTGGACCGGGACCTGACCACCCTGGTCAGCTACAACGGGGGCGGCCCCGGCGCCGCCCCCGGCCTGAACCCGGAGACCCTGGCCGAGCTGGTCCACCGCCAGGGGGCCTGCGTCCGCCTGTACCGCCTGCCCGCCACCCGGGACCAGAAGCGGATCATCCTGCGCCGCCTGGGAAAGATCGACCAGGAGGGCAGCGCCTATAACCTGCTGGGCCTGGTCCTGCCCTACGCCGGCCAGCCCAACACCATGTTCTGCTCCCAGTTCGTCTACGGCATCCTGAAGCTGGCGGGTTTAGCCTATTTCCAAAAAGACCCCCAGCAAGTCCGCCCCACCGACCTGCTGGAATGGGACCTCCAGGGCCGCCTGGAATTTTTGCGGGAATACACCCACACCGGCAGCACCCCGGCCCCCCTGCCCGCCCTGGGCCAGGGGGCCTGAGCCAGGAGGCCATCGCCTTATTCGGTTCCATTTCCCGGGACATCACATTGCCCTTCCCGCAAACATCCCTCAAAATTCACAAAATTCTTGACACCCCTCAAGCCTTTTTGTACGATAAAGACAAGATATCCCCCGTAATAGAAAAGACAAGCAGCCTGCCGGGAGGCCGTTTCCCGGCAAGTGGCAACAAGGAGGGAACTCCCATGAAGAAATACCCCGCTCTTTTTCTGGCCGCTGTCCTGCTGCTGAGCCTGCTCTCCAGCTGTCAGCAGGCAGAAACGCCAACGGAAGCAACCCCCGCCCAGCAGCAGGCCGCCCGGGACCTGCTGGCCGCCAGCGGCCAGCCTACAGACCAGGCAGCACAGGTGGCCGAGGACCTGCGCCTGCTCTCCCCCACCGTCTTTGGCCCCATGGTGCGGGTGGAGACAATCATCCCGGAGGGGATCACCTACGCCATCGACTACCCCGATACCACGGAACTTCTCCAGGTGGCCGCCCAGGAGGACGGGCGGACCGCCGTGACCATCACCGACGGGGGGCGCACCGACGTGTTCACCTACCGGCCCGGGGGCGCGCTCCTGCTCAACGGGCAGACCCTCTCCGGCTGCAAAGCCCTGACAGGGGAGGAGGCCCCGGAACAGGACGGCCAGGCGGAAGCCGCCCCTGCCGCCCTGCTGGCCCAGACGCCCCCCTATGACGGCGTTGAGGCCCTGGTCCCCGGCGAGGACTACGCCTTTGTGGACACCCCCGCCTCCGTCAAGGCCCTGACCCTGCCCGCCCCGGCGGAGGACCTGACCCTCTCCGCCCTGCTCAACATCCTGGGCACCCACGCCGCCGGCCAGCTGCAGGAGGCCATGGTCAGCCCGACCGCCGCCGGCCTCTCTTCCGCCGTGGGCCAGGCCCTGGCCGAGAACCGGGAGAAAGCGGCATCGGTCTTTCGCTCCAAGGGGGCACAGGACCCCCGGACCCTCTCCTACCTCCTCCATCGGTTCACCGCGGCGGACCAGACCGCCCCTTCGGACACCCATCTCTACGTCATCAACACCTACGCCAACAGCTATTGGTATGGCGAGAGCTTCCTCTGGGGCGTCCTGGCGACGGGACAGGCCCCGTGATCCCCCATTGACAGACGGGGGAAAGTACATTATAATAGCTCTGATTTCTGACGTGCCCCCCACGGGGGGAGAAATAGGAAAGGAGGGTTTTCCATGAAGAGAATCCAGACCCTGGAGACCCGGGACCTGGCCAAGAGCCTGAAGACCGGCGGCTGCGGCGAATGCCAGACCTCCTGCCAGTCTGCCTGCAAGACCTCCTGCGGCCTTGCCAACCAGCAGTGCGAGAATTCCAATCGCTAACAGAAGCTGACACACGGGGAAAGCTGCCGCCTGATCGCACCCGATCAAGCGGCACTTTTTTCATTCGACGGAAGTGAGACAGACAATTATGATCCATCAATACAAGCTCAACGGCTGCAACATCGTCCTGGACGTCTACAGTGGTTCCGTCCACCTGGTGGACGAGGTGGCCTATGACATCATCGCCCTCTTTGAGACCACCCCCCAGGAGGAGATCGTGGCCCGGATGCTGGCCAAGTACGGCCACCGGGAGGACGTGGACGAGGGGGAGATCCGGGAATGTCTGGCAGACATCCAGGCCCTCAAGGACGCCGGCAAGCTCTTCTCCCAGGATTTATGGCGGGACGTGGAGCAGGAGGCGTTTGAGCACACCAAGCCCGTCCTCAAGGCCATGTGCCTGCACGTGGCCCACACCTGCAACCTCAACTGCGACTACTGCTTTGCCAGCCAAGGCAACTACCACGGCGACCGGGCCCTCATGTCCTTCGAGGTAGGCAAGCAGGCCCTGGACTTCCTCATCGCCAACTCCGGCAGCCGGGTAAACCTGGAGGTGGACTTCTTCGGCGGCGAGCCCCTCATGAACTGGCAGGTGGTCAAGGACCTGGTGGCCTACGCCCGCAGCCAGGAGCCCCTCCACCACAAGCATTTCCGCTTCACCCTCACCACCAACGGCATCCTCCTGGACGACGAGGTCACGGACTTCTGTAACAAAGAGATGCACAACGTGGTCCTCAGCCTCGACGGCCGCAAGGAGGTCCACGACCGCCTGCGCAAAAACCTGGCCGGCCTGGGCAGCTATGACATCATCCTGCCCAAGTTCCAGCGCTTCGTCCAGCGCCGGGGGGACCGGAGCTACTACATGCGGGGGACCTTCACCCACGACAACGTGGACTTCACCAACGACATCTTCCACATGGCCGACCTGGGCTTTACCGAGCTGAGCATGGAGCCGGTGGTCAGCCCCCCCGGCGAGCCCTGGGCCCTGACGGAGGAAGACTTGCCCAAACTCTTCCAGCAATATGAGATCCTGGCCCAGGAAATGTTAAAGCGGGAGGAAGAAGGCCGGCCCTTCACCTTCTACCACTACATGCTGGACCTGGAGGGGGGCCCCTGCCTGCACAAGCGCATGTCGGGCTGCGGCTCGGGCACGGAGTACCTGGCCGTCACCCCCTGGGGGGAGCTCTTCCCCTGCCACCAGTTCGTCAACGACCCGGCCTACTCCATGGGGGATGTGTGGAAGGGCATCACCAACCCCGCTCTGGGGGAGAAATTCCACCGCTGCAACGTGGTGGCAAACCCCGACTGCCGGGACTGCTGGGCCCGGCTGTACTGCGCCGGCGGCTGCGCGGCCAACGCCTACCACGCCAGCGGCGACATCAACGGAACCTACGACTACGGCTGCCAGCTGTTCAAGAAACGGGTGGAGTGTGCCATCATGATCAAGGCCGTCCAGGCCCAGAAAGGATGAGAAGCCATGGAACAGAAGAAAGTGACCTACATGGGGGCAGACACCGAGGACGTGACCGCCCGCCTGGAGGAAGGCAATGAAAAAATGGCCACCAAGGGCTGGCGGGAGTACCGGGTGGACATGCTCTCCTCCTCCACCGTCCGGGTGACCTACGTCCGGGGCGAGCTGGAGGAAGACGAAGAGCTGGTCCTGGACGGGGAAGACGACGACATGTAACGGACCCCAGCCTGCCGGCTGGAGAAAGGAGCGGAAGATGGTCATTGGCCTGATCGTCGGCATCGTATTCATCGCCGGCGTCCTCTATTTCCAGAACCGAAACAAGGACGAATGAACCAGAGCAAAACACAAAAAATCCTGCGCCGCCTCCTGCTGGCCCTGGTCTTAGTGTGCCTGCTGGCCGCGGCGGCGGTGCTGGGGCCCAACGCCTGGGTGGTCCTGTCCACTCGGGGAAAACTCCTCACCCTGTCCGACCCCCCGCCGGAGGACATCGACTGCATCCTGGTCTTGGGCTGCGGGGTCTACTCCGACGGCAGCCCCACCCCCATGCTGGCCGACCGGCTCAGCCGGGCGGTGGAGCTGTACCAGGCGGGCTGGTCGGGCAAACTTCTCATGTCCGGGGACAACCGGAGCAAGTACTACAACGAGCTGGCCACCATGAACCGGGTGGCCCGGGAGGCGGGGGTACCCTACAGCGCCATCGCCCTGGACTACGCGGGCCTGAACACCTACGACAGCGTCTACCGTGCCCGGGACATTTTTGGGGCCAAGCGCATCGTGATCGTCACCCAGGAATACCACCTCTACCGGGCCCTGTACTTAGCCCGCGCCCTGGGCCTGGAGGCCTGGGGGGTGGCCGCCGACGGCGAGAACTACCGGGGCCAGACCATGCGGGACCTTAGGGAAATCCTCGCCCGGGACAAGGACTTCCTCCAGGCCATCACCCAGCCCCTGCCCACCCACTTAGGGGACCCGGTCCCCCTGTACAGCGAGGGCTGAGGCCCTTTCCCCCACACAAGAGAACGGATTTCAGGGGCTGACCTTTCACAGATAAGGTCAGCCCCTTGCCGCGGGTCCGCTCTGCCCTCCCCCGGCAAAACGCCCGGGGCAAGTCCTTCAAATGTGAAAAAACCTTGAAAAATCAAGGATTTTATTTGCTTTTTCCCTGCCGGGGGTGTAAGATATCCAAGTATATCTTTTCCCACGCCCCCCCGGGGCGCAAACCGGGGCTGTGCCCCGTGATGGAGGTTGTAAGATGAACTATACCTTTGAACACTATCAGGAAAGCGCCAACTTCCTGCTGGATAAGCTGGGGTCCTTCCGCCCCAAAGTGGCCATGGTCCTGGGCTCCGGCCTGGGCTACCTGGGGGACCTGGTGGAGGACCCCATCGTGGTCCCCTACGGCGAGATTCCCCACTTCAAGCACTCCACCGCCCCCGGCCACAAGGGCCAGATGGTCTTTGGCAGGCTGGCCGGCAAGGACGTGGCCGTCATGCAGGGCCGGGTCCACCACTACGAGGGCTACTCCTACGAGGAGGTCAGCTACGGCGTCCGTGTCCTCCACCTGCTGGGCTGCAACACCATGTTCGTCACCAACGCCGCCGGCGGCGTGAACTGGAATTTCAAGGCCGGTGACCTCATGCTCATCACCGACCACATCAAAATCTTCATGGAGTCCCCCCTCTGGGGGGAGAACCTGCCCCAGTTCGGCCCCCGCTTCCCCGACGCCAGCTATCTCTACACCCCCCGGCTCCAGGACCTGGCCCGCCAGCAGGCCCGCCGCCTGGACCTGGACCTGAAAGAGGGCGTGTACATGTACTTCCCCGGCCCCCAGTACGAGACCCCCGCCGAGGTCCGCATGGCCCGCATCCTGGGCGCCGACGCCGTGGGCATGTCCACCGCCCCCGAGGTCATCACCGCCGGCCACTGCGGCATGGAGGTGCTGGGCTTCACCTTGGTCTCCAACATGGCCGCCGGGGTCCTGCCCAAGAAGCTCAGCGAGGAAGAGGTCCTGGAGGCCGCCGAGGCCGCCCGGGAGAAATTCTCCGGCCTGCTGCTGGCCTGCCTGGAACACCTGACCCTGGACTGAGGTGACCGCCATGGAACGAATTCTGCTCCACAACTGCCGCGCCCTGCTCATGGACGAGGCAGACACCTTGCTGGAACACGCCTATGTGGCCGTGGAGGGGGACAAGATCCTCTCCGTGGGCACCCAGCGCCCCCAGGGGGACTTCACCCGGGAGATCGACTGCCAGGGCAACGTCCTGATGCCCGGCCTGGTCAACGCCCACACCCACATCCCCATGACCCTCCTGCGGGGCTACGGAGGCGGGTGCGACCTGCACACCTGGCTCAACCAGTGGATCTTCCCCGCCGAGGCCAAGTTAGACGGCCGTGCCGTCCGGGCGGGGGCGGGGCTGGCCCTGGCCGAGCTCATCGCCGGGGGCGTGACCACCATCGCCGACATGTACATGTTCACCCCCCACATCGCCCAGACCGTCTTAGAGGCGGGCATCAGCGCCAACCTCTCCTGCGGCGGCGTCTATTTCGGCTCCCCCGCCGACTTCGGCCCCGACACCTGCAAGGACTGCGAGAACCAGCGCATCCTCACCGAGGAGTGGCACAGGGCCGGAGACGGCCAGATCCTGGTGGACGCCTCCGTCCACGGGGAGTACACCTCCAACGTCCCCCTGTGGCAGTGGATGGCCGACTACGCCCAGAAGAAGGGCTTAGGGATGCACGTCCACCTGTCCGAGACCCAGTCCGAGCACGAGGCCTGCAAGCAGCGCTGGGGCATGACCCCCTTTGCCATCCTGGCCCGCTACGGGGTCTTTGACACCCGGGCCATCGCCGCCCACGGCGTCTGGACCACGGAAGAGGACTGGGCCGCCATGGCCGCCAAGGGGGTCACCTGCGTCCACAACCCCGTGTCCAACCTGAAGCTGGGCTCCGGGGTGGCCTGGGTCCCCGCCATGAAGAAGGCCGGAGTGAACGTCGCCCTGGGCACCGACGGGGTCTCCTCCAACAACAACTTAGATATGTTTGAAGAGATGAAGTTCGCCGCCGTCCTCCACAACGGGGTCACCCGCGACCCCCTGGCCCTGCTGCCCCGGGACGTGCTGGCCATGGCCACCCGGGACGGGGCCAAGGCCCTGGGCCGCAAAACCGGAAAAATCGCCCCCGGCCACACCGCCGACCTGATCCTGGTGGACTTCACCCGCCCCGCCCTCACCCCCTGCCACAGCGTCCGGGACAACCTGGTCTACTCCGCCCACGGCAGCGACGTGGTGATGAATATGGCCCGGGGCAGGATCATATACCAGAATGGGACCTTCCTGACCCTGGACCTGGAAAAAATCCAGGCGGAGGTAACACAATACGCCCTGCCCCTACTCTTCGGGGAAGGCCGGTGAAGCGGAGGGATCGACGGTTTTGAAAGAACAGAAAAGCAACACCTTTTTCGGCGGTGCCGCCATTCTGGCCATCAGCATCGCCATCGTCAAGGTCATCGGCGCCCTGTATAAGATCCCCCTGGGCCGCATCCTGGGGGACGTGGGCTTCGGGCACTTCAACAACGCCTATGCCATCTATAACCTCCTGCTCATGGTCTCCACCGCCGGCCTGCCGGTGGCCATGTCCAAGACCATCTCCGAGGCCAACGCCCTGGGCCGGCGCAACCAGGTGGGGCGGGTCTTCCGGGTGGCCCTCATCACCTTCATCATCCTGGGGGCCATCAGCAGCCTCATCATGTTCGTCTTTGCCCAGCAGCTGGCCGACCTGCAGGGGGACAGCCTGGCCGCCCCCGCCGTGCGGGTGATGGCCCTGTCCTGCTTCTTTGTCTGTACCATGTCCGCCTACCGGGGCTACGCCCAGGGCCACTCGGACATGGTGCCCACCGCCTTCTCCCAGGTGCTGGAGGCCCTGACCAAGCTCATCGTGGGCCTGGTGCTGGCCTGGTACATCCTCTACCTGGGCTTCGGCAGTGAGTTTTCCGCCGCCGGGGCCATCGGCGGCGTCACCGCCAGCGGCTTTGTCTCCCTGGTCTATCTGATGATCCGCCACCACCGCCGCAGCCGCCGGCGGGACCGGGAGGGGAGCGAGGACACCCCCGACAGCGCCGGGCGCATCCTCAAGACCCTGCTGGCCATCGCCATCCCCATCACCCTCAGCTCCTCCGTGGTGCCCATCACCACCTATCTGGACACGGTGCAGGTGCAAAACCTCCTCCAGAGTGCCCTGGGCTACAGTGAGGAGCTGGCGGTGAGCCTGTACGGCTGCTACCAGAAGGCGGTGACCATCTACAACCTGCCGGCGGCCTTCATGGTCTCCCTGACCGCCTGCATCGTCCCCGCCGTCTCCGCCGCCCTGACCAAAAAGGACACCCTGGGGGCCGGCAAGATCGCCGAGTCCGCCCTGCGGGTGGGGGCCCTGCTGGCCCTGCCGGCCGGGGTGGGTCTGGCCGTCCTCTCCGCCCCCATCATCCAGATGCTCTATCCCGAGACCAACCAGGAGGTGGCCAGCCACTGCCTCTTCCTGCTGGGCATCGCCTCCATCTTCGTGTGCATGATGCTCCTGTGCAACGCCATCCTCCAGGCCAACGGCCGGGCGGCCCTGCCCATCTGGTTCATCGCCATCAGCAGCGCCGTGAAGCTGCTGGTGAACTTTGTCCTGGTCCAGCTGCCCGCCGTGGGCATCAAGGGGGCCCCCATGGGCACCCTGGTGTGCTTTGCCCTGGTCTCGGTCATGGAGCTGGTGGCCATCAAAAAGGTCACCCCCCATCCCCCCCGCTACCTGCGGGTCTTTGTCAAGCCCACCATCGCCGCCGTCATCATGGGGGCGGCCGCCTGGGCCTGCTACGGCCTGCTGGCCGGTCACCTGGGCAACACCCTGTCGGTGGCCGGGGCCATCGTGGCCGGCTGCGTCGTCTATGCCGTGCTGGTGGTGGTGCTGCGCATCGTCTCCCGGGACGACCTGGCCCTGATGCCCAAGGGGGATAAGATCGCCAAACTGCTGCGCATCAAGTGGTAAAAGGAATAAAATTTACAGCCTGAGGCAAAAAATATGCCCGAAGGGCTTGTGACAACCGAGATGATATGATATAAATGATGGTAAAATTTGAAACCAAAGAGAACTATACGGTGGACGACCTGCGTCGCCTGGTGGCCGTCCTCCGCCACCCCGGCGGCTGCCCCTGGGACGGGGAACAGACCCACGAGAGCATCCGCCGCAATTTCATCGAAGAGGCCTACGAGGTGGCCGAGGCCATTGACGAAAAGAGCCCCGCCCACCTGAAGGAAGAGTTGGGAGATGTCCTGCTCCAGGTCCTCTTCCACGCCTCCATCGAGGAGGACGCCGGCCGCTTCGACCTGGACGACGTGGCCGACGGCATCTGCAAAAAGCTCATCTTCCGCCACCCCCACGTCTTTGGCGGGGCGGCGGAGAGCAACTGGGAGGAGCTCAAGCGCCAGGAGAAGGGCCAGACCACCTACACCGCCACCCTCCAGAGCGTGGCCAGGAGTCTGCCCGGCCTGTGGCGGGCGGAAAAGCTCCAGACCAAGGCCGCCAAGGCGGGCTTTGAGTGGCCCGACGTCCAGGGGGCCATGGACAAGCTCGCCGAGGAACTGGACGAGCTGCGCACCGCCGTGCGCGACAAGAGCAATGTGGAGGAAGAGCTGGGCGACCTGCTGTTTGCCGCAGTGAAGGTAGGCCGGTTCTTTCAAATAGACCCCGAGGATGCCCTGGCCGGCACCTGCGAGAAATTCATTCGCCGCTTCGCTGGGGTAGAGGCGGCGGCAGCAGCCCAGGGGCAGGACATGAGGGACCTGACCGTAGACCAGCTCATGGTGCTGTGGAACCGGGAAAAGCATCCCGAGAACGAAGAGAGAAAGGGTAATCAACCATGAACAAGACTGAACTGATCCTGAGTGTGGCAGAGGAGACCGGCTTCTCCCGCAAGAACGTGGAGATCGGCCTCAACGCCGCCATCAACCTGATCACCAAGGCCCTGGCCGAGGAGGAGAAGGTCCAGATCGTGGGCTTCGGCGCCTTCGAGACCAAGGTCCGCGCCGAGCGCATGGGCCGCAACCCCAAGACCGGGGAGGACATCCCCATCCCCGCCACCAAGGTGCCCACCTTCAAGGCCGGCAAGGCCCTCAAGGACGCCGTGGATCAATAAGCAGATATCCCAAGGGCCCGAGGACCCTTGCCCAAACCGCCCCGGAGCGCCATGCTCCGGGGCGGTTAGCTTGTCGAAGAAGGCACAGCCTTCTTCGACAAAGGGGATGGCGCTGCGCTGCGCGCCTCGGTTGTCCGCCAAGGGGCGGACAATTCGGCACGCCGCTCCGCGAGAAGTATTTTCGGCGACGTACACGCCGCCGCCGAAAATGATTCCATCTGATTTCGCGGCTGCGGCCGCGAAACTCTGCGAGGCTTTTTCCACAGACTGACCGCCCCGGAGCCAAATGCTCCGGGGCGGTTTTTGTCAGAGGGGGCTTGACAAAGTCCGATTTCATACTATAATAGGTTGGTATGAAATCGGACCAAGGAGGTATGCGCCATGATCCCACTCCGCCCGGAAGTGGAAGAGATGAACCGGCTGTACAAAGCCATGGAGGAGACCTACCACGCCGCCGCCGTGGCCGCCGGCCTGTCCGACAGCGGCTTTCTCATCCTGTACGCCCTGGCCGAGCTGGGGGACGGCTGCACCCAGCAGGAGATCGCCCGGCACTACTACGCCAGCAAGCAGACCATCCACTCCTCCATCAAGGGGTTGGAGAAAAAGGGCTATCTCACCATGGCCCCCGGCCCCGGCCGGGACCGGAAGATCCTCCTCACCCCCACAGGCCGCCGGGCCCTGGAGGACAAGCTCACCCCCGTCTTTCAGCGGGAAAACCAGGTCATCGAGGAGCTGGACCCGGAGGAGATCCAGACCCTGCTGGCCCTGACCCGAAAGTACGTGGCCGTCCACCGCCGCCTGCTGGGGGAAGGAGGCAGACCGTGACCCTCTCCCTCTCCAGCCACTTCACCTACCGGCGCCTGCTGCGCTTCACCCTGCCCACCATGGTGATGATGGTCTTTATGTCCCTGTACAGCATCGTGGACGGGGTCTTTGTCTCCAACTTCGTGGGCAAGACCGCCCTGGCGGCGGTGAACCTGATCTTCCCCGTGTGTATGGCCCTGTGCACCCTGGGCTTCATGGTGGGCACCGGCGGCAGCGCCGTGGTGGCCCGGACCCTGGGGGAGGGGAAGGACGAGCTGGCCCAGAAATACTTTTCCCTGCTCATCTACCTGACCCTGGCCGTGGGCCTGGTGCTGGGGGGCCTGGGGGTCCTCTTCACCCCCCAGATCGCCCGGGCCCTGGGGGCCGAGGGCCAGCTGCTGGCGGACACCATCCGCTACGGCCGCATCCTCTTTGCCGGCCAGGCGGCCTTCATGCTCCAGTCGGCCTTTCAGTGCTTCTTTGTGGCGGCGGAAAAGCCGGGGCTGAGCCTGAAGGTCAACCTGGCCGCGGGCCTGACCAACATGGTCCTGGACGCCGTCTTCATCGCCGGCTTCCAGTGGGGGCTGGCCGGGGCGGCGGCGGCCACGGTGCTGGGGATGCTGGTGGGGAGCGTCATCCCCCTTCTCTACTTTGCCCGGAAAAACGACAGCCTGCTGCGCCTGCGCCGGCCCGGCCGCTTCTATGGCCGCATAGTGGCCCAGACCTGCCTGAACGGCTCGTCGGAGATGGTCTCCAACCTGTCCACCGCCCTGGTGAACATCCTCTACAACT
The DNA here is from genome assembly GCA_019115225.1 of Candidatus Evtepia faecigallinarum. GTDB lineage: Bacteria > Bacillota > Clostridia > Oscillospirales > Oscillospiraceae > Evtepia > Evtepia faecigallinarum. Next base: position 1,708 of record DXEA01000041.1, on the reverse strand, counting down.
TCCAGTTCATGAAGCTGGTGGGGGAGGACGGGGTGGCCGCCTACGGGGTCATCATGTATGTCAACTTCGTCTTTGTGGGCACCTTCCTGGGCTTTGCCCTGGGCAGCGCCCCCCTGGTCAGCTACCACTACGGGGCGGAGAACCGGGCCGAGCTGCACAACCTCTTCTCCATGAGCCTGCGCCTGATGGCCGGGGCAGGGGTCCTGCTGGCCCTGGTGGCCGAGGGGGCGGCGGTGCTGCTGGTGAGCATTTTTACCAGCTACGACCCCGCCCTGTACGCCCTGACCCTCCGGGGCTTCCGGCTCTACTCCCTGGCCTTCCTGTGCATGGGGCTGAACCTGTGGGGCTCCTCCTTCTTCACCGCCCTGAACAACGGCCTCATCTCCGCGGCCATCGCCTTCCTGCGGGTGCTCGTCTTCCAGGTGGCGGCAGTCCTCCTGCTCCCCCTGGCGCTGGACCTGGACGGGGTGTGGCTGGCGGTGGCCGCGGCGGAAGTCCCCGCCCTGGTAGTCACTGCCGCCTTTCTGGCGGCCAACCGGAAAAAATACGGCTACTGAACCAGAACAGTAGCTACTGCAAAACAGGGGCACCCCTGCCGCTGTTTTGCATGTCGGGGCCGAACCATCTGTGATCCCTTCATGGGTCCCCCTCAGGCTGCAAAGCGCTCCCCCCTCCCGCAATATTAAAAACGGATTTTACGTATTTAATATTGTTTTTCGGGTGATAATTGCTATAATGAAAGCATCAAACACATCTTTTCTGTAATTATCATAAAGAGGTGCGCCCATGAAACTCTTAAAAATCCGAGCGTCAGGGATTCCACTTTTCCAGGAGCATTGTGAGATCGACTTTTTGGCCCTGCAAAGAGTGACTGAAGACAACGCAAAAGAAATGAGCTGCGTATTCCACACCGGGCTACAAGAATTCTATCAGAATAACGTCCTGTCTGTCATAGGGATCAATGCCTCGGGCAAGACCACTATTTTGAAACTCATCGCTTTCGTTTGCCGAATGCTCAACAACGAGCCTCTCAATGGCATTGATTGCGCAGATATCCTGGACGGATTGTCTGAGGGCAGCCACGCTACCCTTGATACCTATTTTTTCGCCCGCAATCGAGAGACGTTTCCCTGGTCGGAAAGGGGAGCGGTCAATCTTCTGAGAACGGTCATCACAAAGCAGGGCGGCAAGCTGGCCATTGCTCGAGAAACGCTGCAATCGAAAGCTCTATCGAAAGTGAAAAGCAAGAAGGCGCTCTTTGATTTCGACGGCATCGAGATCAATTTGTCCAGAAATATCCATGGAAACGCAGAGTTCCTTCTGGATGATGTAAGCATCATGGTAGCCTTCAACAAGCGGAACCGGGAACAGATCACATTCTCAGAACTACTGCGCTACACGAACATCAACCATCTGCGCATCAAAGAGGACTGCCCCTCCCAGCTCATTGCTTTTTTTGACCCGAGCATTGAATATCTCAAGGTAGAGCCCAAGACGAAAGGCATGGACATCCGCTTGAAGTTCAAGGGCCAGGATGAACTTCTTCTCAAACAGATGTCCGAACTGGACCGATACCTCTCTTCGGGAACCATCAAAGGGATCAATGTCTTCTTACAGGCAATGGAGACCTTCCAGACGGGGGGCTACCTCATTGTAGATGAACTGGAAAACCACTTCAACCGGGAGATCGTCGCCACTCTGATCCGTT
>DXEA01000040.1 GCA_019115225.1 Candidatus Evtepia faecigallinarum | reverse complement strand
AGAATGGTGAAAAAATGTTTGCGATGGCTTTGGTTGCCTGTGTCATGCTGTTTGCTGGAATTGTGTGCCCCAAGCTGCCATACAACAGACATATAGGACTGCGCCTGCCGTGGACGGTGCAGGATGAAGAGACATGGAATGTCGCCCATAGAGGCCGGACACCAGAGGGAAAGGCTTTGCGATTCTGCGGTTTGAGAATAAAAAATGCGGCGCATCACGGAAAGGTGTTCTTTTCGTGATGCGCCGCATTAGGTTGAGAAGGTAAAAAAGAAGGTCATCCAAAAGGATGACCTTCTTTTTTCTTGGTCCGAGTGCTGAGATTCGAACTCAGGGCCTCTTGAACCCCATTCAAGCGCGATACCAAACTTCGCCACACCCGGTTGCCATGTGTTTGCCGCGTCAAGCAGCTTAGTTATAATAGCACGGGCGTCAGGAAATTGCAAGAGGATTTTCCGCAAAAAGGGATAAAAAACTGCACAATTAAGTGGAGTATGTATTGTGCAAATTTACAAGTTGGTTTCTCGCGGGGCGATCACCCGGTCGTAGACCAGCTGGGACCAGGTCTCTAAGTCCCCATAGACCTCCCCCAGGGCCTGGGGGGTGACCCAGGAGCCCGTCATCTTTTCGGTCTCCCGGACGGTGACGGCCCCGTCGGTCTCCAGCAGATAGACCAGGCCCGTGTGGTAGTCGCTCACGCCGCCGGTGGTCTCGTTGATGAGGCCCACGCAGGTGAGGGAGCGGATGGCAGACACGTTCACTTCCTCCGCCAGCTCCCGGTGCAGGCCGGCCAGGATGGGGTCGGCAGAGGCCTCCTCGGTGGGGTTGATGTGGCCGCCCACCCCCAGGGAGAGCTTTTGGTGCAGGCGCTGCTCAGTCTGCTTTTTCAGCCGCCGCAGGAGGAAATACTGCCCCCGGCGGCGGAGGATGACATAGGGGATGATCTGGCGGACGGTGGCGTCGTACTCTGCCTGGGGACGGGGGAGGAAGGAGTGGTGGGCCAGGAGATAGGCCTTGAGCTCCTCCAGCCCCTGGGTGACAAAGACGGCCGGGTCCAGCTTGGCCTCCAGGGCCTTGCGGTCGGTGACCAGGACTTGTTCCATCAAAACACCTGCTTTCTGGATACTATATTAAAATGGTGGGAAGGTTCACATCCGGTCGATCTTCCGCTCGGGGATGACGAAGATGAACAGCAGAGAGCTGACCAGGAGCAGGAAGGGGTAGAAGAGGTTGGGGATGACCTGGAAGGCCGACAGCTCATAGCCCAGCTCGTGGGCGGCGGACAGGGCCACCAGCATCTGGGCGCCGTAGGGGATGATGCCCTGAAAGACGCAGGAGAAGGTGTCCAGGAGGGAGGCGGTCTTCCGGGGGGAGATGCCATAGTCCACGGCCATCTCCTTGGCGATGGGGTTGGCCATGACGATGGCCACGGTGTTGTTGGCGGTGGCCACGTCCATGGCCCCCACCAGCAGGCCCATGCCCAGCTGGCCCCCCTTCTTGCCCTTGAAGATCTTCTTGATGCCGTAGAGCAGGGCGTCAAAGCCCCCGTAGACCCGGATGAGGGCGCAGATGGCGGAGACCAGGATGGCCACCATGGTGGTCTCGAACATCCCCGCCGCCCCGGAGCCCATGTTGGCCAGCAGCTCTGTGGCGGGGGTGGCCCCGGTGAGGAGCATGATGAGGGAGCCGGAGACGATGCCGATGAGCAGCACCACAAACACGTTGCCCCCCACGATGCCCCCGATGAGCACCAGCAGGTAGGGAATGATCTGGATGAGGTTGTACTTCTCCACCACCGCCTGGCCGGTGTACTGGCCAAAGGAGAGGAAGAGGATGATGGCCAGGGAGACGATGGCGGCGGGCAGGGCGATGGCAAAGTTGGCCCGGAACTTATCCTGCATCTGACAGCCCTGGCCGTTGCAGGCGGCGATGGTGGTGTCGGAGATGAAGGAGAGGTTGTCCCCGAACATGGCCCCGCCGATGACCGACGCCACGCACAGGGGCACGGCAAAGCCCGAGGCCTGGGCCACGGAAAGGGCGATGGGGGTGATGAGGGTGATGGTGCCCACGGAGGTCCCCATGGCCAGGGAGACGAAGCAGGCCACCACGAACAGCACCGCCACGGCAAACTGGGCGGGGATGAGGGAGAGCAGGAAGTAGGCCACGCTGTCGGCGCTGCTGCGGCCCACCACCCCCACGAAGATGCCGGCGGTCATGAAGATGAGGATCATGATGATGATGTTCTTATCCCCCACCCCCTGGCCCATGAGCACCAGTTTGTCGTCCAGGGAGAGCTTGCGGTTTTGCAGGCAGGCCACCAGCAGGGCCACCAGGAAGGCCACCACAATGGGGATGTTGTAAAAGCCCATGGGGATCTGCATCCCGTATTCAAACAGGATGCCCAGGCCCAGATAGGGCACCAGAAAGACGCCGATGGGCAGCAAGGCTTTGGGGTTGCCGTGAGGCAGGTTTTGTTTCATAGATAAAATCCCTCCAGAAGTGCCAAAAATCTCTCCCCGCGGCGGGGGCCGGAGGGGAGGCGGCAGACAAGAAAAACCTACAGGAAATACGAGAAAATGTCAAGGTTTTTCCGGGGGTTGCCGGGGCGGGCGCGGTGTGGTATGCTCAGGAAAATACCTGTGGAGAGAGGGATGGCTGTGACACAGTGGATCTTGGGCGGGGTGCTCCTGCTGGCAGCGGCGGCGGCCGTGGTGAGCGCCGTGGTGAGAAAGGCGAAGAAGCAGGGCGTGGTGCTCACCACGCAGTTCCAGCGCACAGGGGGATTCCTGTTCCGCCGCCGGGAGGGGGGCGACCAGCTGCGCCTGCGTGCCTGCACCGGCCGGGCCGGGCGCCGGCTGTTTGTGGCCGAGACCGGCCAGCTCACCTTCCGCCTTCAGCAGGAGCTGACCAAGGGGACGGGGGAGGTGGTTCTGCTGGACGGTGAGCAGGAGCTGCTCCGCCTGGACCGGGAGCACCCCACAGGGACGGTCACCCTGGCCGGGGAGACCACCTATCTTCTCCAGTGGACCTTTCAGAAGGCCAGCGGCCGGTGCACCTTGTCCTGGTGAGGGGAGAAAAAATGGAATTTATGCTTGCAATTTGGTCCCCGGCCTAGTATAATAGTCGGCGACCTATGAAAAAGGGCGGTCCTCTGGGGCGCCGGGAGAGGCCCGGCATGCCTGCCCCACGAACGCCTGAATAACAGGAGGATACAAAGATGGATCTGATGAAGAGCTTTATCGACAAGAACATGCCCGAAAAGGCTGCTCCCGACGTCACCGTGGGCGACACCGTGCGCGTTCACCTGCGCGTGAAGGAAGGCAACCGGGAGAGAATCCAGGTTTTTGAGGGCACCGTCATCGCCAAGAAGCACGGCGGCATCAACGAGACCTTTACCGTCCGCCGCATCTCTTACGGCGTGGGCGTGGAGAAGGTCTTCCCCCTCTACAGCCCCGTCATCGAAAAGGTGGAGACCGTCCGCAAGGGTAAGGTCCGCCGGGCCAAGCTGTATTATCTGCGCGACCGCGTGGGTAAGGCCGCCAAGGTCAAGGAGAAGCTGTAAGAGACAGCGATTTTTCCAAAGATCCCAAAAAGGGGAGCGCCGGTGCGCTCCCCTTTTTGCTGACCATCCCCGGCAGGGGGCGGGAAATCCCCCCGGTTTTTTGGGGAAAAGCCTTTTCAGGCGGGGGAAAATCGTGTATACTATAAAACTCAGTTATGAAGCCTGTGACAGCGAAACCCTCCGGCGGAGGCCCGCCGGACCCGGAAAGGAGAGGATGAGCCTGTGAATATCCAATGGTACCCCGGCCACATGACCAAGACCCGGCGGATGATCGCCGAGAACTTAAAATTCGTGGACGTGGTGGCAGAGGTCATCGACGCCCGCATCCCCATCGCCAGCCGCAACCCGGACATCGACCAGCTGGTGGAGGGCAAGCCCCGGGTGATCATCCTCAACCGGGCCGACCAGGCAGACCCCGCCGCCAGCAAGGTCTGGGGGGCCTGGTTCCGGCAGCAGGGCATGTCCGTGCTGGAGTGCGACGCCCGCAGCGGGGCCGGGGTCAAGCAGTTCTCCCCGGTGATGCGGGGGGCTCTGCAGGAGCAGATCGCCAAGTGGAAGGAAAAGGGCCAGGTGGGCCGGCCTGTCCGGGCCATGGTGGTGGGCATCCCCAACGTGGGCAAGTCCACCTTTATCAATAAAGTGGCCAAGAAGAAGTCCGCCAAGGCCGGCGACCGCCCCGGCGTCACCCGGGGCAAGCAGTGGATCACCGTGGACCAGGGCCTGGAGCTGCTGGACACCCCCGGCATCCTCTGGCCCAAGTTTGAGGACGAGACCATCGGCCTGCACCTGGCCTTCACCGGCGCGGTGCGGGATGCCATCATGGACGTGGAGACCCTGGCCTGCCACCTCATCGAGCTGCTGGCCAAGCGGAAACCGGAAGCCCTCACCGACCGCTTCAAGATCGTCCCCCAGGAGGGGATGACCGGCTGGGAGCTCCTGGAGGCCGGGGGCCGGAAGCGGGGCTTTCTCATCTCCGGCGGCGAGGTGGA
>DXEA01000039.1 GCA_019115225.1 Candidatus Evtepia faecigallinarum | reverse complement strand
CGATATCGCCGCCATCCACAAGTACGGAGCCCCTCTTATCGTGCTGGACTTCGGCACCGCCACCACCGTGGACGCCCTGGACAGCCGGGGGACCTACCTGGGCGGCTGCATCCTGGCAGGCATCCGGGTGTCCACCGACGCCCTGTTCCGCCAGGCGGCCATGCTGCCCCGCATTGAGCTGGTCAGCCCCCCCTCGGTGCTGGGCCAGAACACCATCAGCCAGATCCAGGCCGGGTCGGTGCTGGGCTACATCGGGGCCATTGAATACCTCATCCGCCGCACCAAGGCGGAGATGGGCTTTGGCGACGACGTGAAGGTGGTGGCCACCGGCGGCCTGGCCCGCCTCATCGCCGACAACACGGACCTCATCGACGTGGTGGACAGCCAGCTCATTGTGGATGGCCTGCGCATCCTCTATGAGCGCTACAAAGCCAAGAATCCCCACTGAGAAAAGCAGCGCAAAGAAAGACGCCCCGGACAGCATTGCCGTCCGGGGCGTTGGTTCATTCCGCCCGGTCTGCGTCCCGGCAGCAGCGGCGGCCGCTGTCCATGGGGTGGGCGATGAGGCGGGCGGAGAATTTCCGGGGGGTGCACGGGCGGGCGGGGCTGCCGTCCTCCTCCTGCAAAAGGTCCGGCACCACGAAGCTGATGCCCCTGACTGCCATGTCCCGGCGCCCGGGGGCGTGGTGGGCGGGCAGGGCCATGGTCTTCATGCCCCGCCGGCGCTCTGTGCCGGTTTCGTCGGTCTCGGTGAGGATGACCCCCAGGGCCACCCGGGTGTCGGGACAGACGTCCTTCAAGGTCACATCCAGCTGGAGGATGTGGCCCTGGCAGGTCAGAGCAGTCTCCCCCAGGTGGATGCACAGGGTGTCCTGGCAGCTGTCCACGGTGAAGTCCACCGGCTGGGGGCAGTCCTCGGGACAGGTCACCACGCCGCAGTCCACCGCCACGGTGGGGTGGGGGAAGCGGACGGCGTTGCCCTCCCTGTCGTGGTAGGAGAGGGAGGCGTTCACCTCCTTCTCTCCCCCGGTCAGGCCCACATGGCGGACGACAAAGTGCAGCTGGGCACTATCGCTGCCGGTGACCCCCAGCTGGGGGATGCGCCAGCGCAGGGCGGTGTCGTTGAGGATGACGGCGGTGCCCCGGTCGGGTCGGGCCAGGCTGGTGATGCGGAAGTCGGGGTGGATGGTATCCTCCAGCACGATCTCCGTGGCGCCGGGTTTGGAGAGGTTGCCGGCCAGCCGGGCAAAGAGCTCTGTCAAGTCCGCCGCGTCGGGGGTGACGGCCACATGGGCGGCGGCGGGGGAGGCAGCCCAGTCGTTCAGGGCCTGCACGTCCAGGCCGTCGGAGCCCAGCAGGCCGATGGAGTAGACGGTGATCCCCTGGTCCCGGGCCGCCTGGGCGGCGGGGAGGGGAGAGGGCCCGGCGGTGGTGTTGCCGTCGGTAAAGAGGACGATGACCTTGGCGTTGCCGCTGCCCGTGTCCAGCAGCCGGGCGGCCAGGCGGAAGGCGTCGGCGTGGTTGGTGCTCCCCCCGGCCTCCAGACCGTCCACGGCGGCTTTCAGGCCGTCTGTGTCGGTCATCAGGGGGGCGTCGGTGCGGGCTTGGTTGGCAAAGCTCACCACGCCGATGGAACTGCCAGAGCCGATCTGGCCGCCGGCCGCCCCGCCGGTGGCTTCGGCCAGGATATCGAGAAAAGTCCGGGCCCCCAGCTTCAGGTTGGCCAGGGGGTCGCCGGCCATGCTGCCCGAGCGGTCCAGGACCAGGACGATGTCGGTGGGGTGGGAGAGGATGTCCGGGGCGGCGGTGATGGACAGGGTCACCTGGAGGGAGCCGTCGCAGGGGATGCAGCCGGTGCTGAGGACGTTGTTGGTGTTTGTGACACCCATGGGGTTACCTCCTTCTGGGAAAAATCCCAGCCCATCCTATGTGCCCCGGGAGAAGAATGTCAAAACGGGGGTTTTTCGTCCTCGGCGGGGAAGGCGATGGGGATGCCGTTGACGGTGACCTCGTCGGTGACCGGCAGCAGAAGATACTTCCGCCCGTGGATGATCCTGGCCTGGACGAGACTGCTGCTCTCCGGGTCCATGGTGATCTTCATCTGGGGTCCCTCTACCTGGAAGCGGCTGCTGTTCAGCAGGTTCCCCGGGTGCAGGGCGGCGTCGGGGCCGAAGCGCTGGGTGCAGGTCTCCTCAAAGGCCGCCGTCTGGGCCTCGGAGGCCCCGCACTGGCGCAGCATGTTCCCCACGTCGTGGATGGAAAAGTCCAAGGGTTCCGGGTCCCGGCTCTCCTTGTGCTGGGCGATGCGTTCCCGGAACTGCTCGCACACCCCCTGGACCAGGTCATAGCTGCAGGTCTCGTTGAGGCAGGAGGTGAGGGCCTCTTGAAAATTCTCCCGCTGCTGGGCAGGGGAGAGGAGGGGCCCCGTGCGGAAGAACTCGTCCACAAAGCCCTGCTGCACGTCCTCCTCCCCCTTGGTATAATAGAGGGCCCCGTAGAGGTTGGCCGCCCGGTCGTCAAAGGCGGGGAAGAGGAAGCCCACCACCGGCGGGGCCAGCACCTGGGCGATGGCCTTGGTGTGAAAGGCCTTGTCGTCGGGGGCGTAGGCCAGCTCGGGCTTGGACTCCTTCACCGGACACACCGCGCACAGGATGTAGGAAAAGACCTGGTCCGAGGCATCCGCCTGGTCCTCATCGTCCTTCCCCCGGTAGGGCACGTCATAGGCGTCGTGGGCCAGCAGGATGAGATAGGGGGTGTCCCCCAGGGAGAGGGAGGCGATGGCCGCCCGGAAAAACTCCTCCCGTAACCCCGCATCCTCCAGCTGGCACTGGCGCAGGGCGGACAGGCGGCGGTGCTCGGGGCTGTCCACCACCTGCCGGGTGGAGAAGGTCAGGGGGCGCAGGCTCTTGCCCAGGGCCCCGGAGAGGGTCTTTTTCAGCAGCGACAGATACTTTTCATTTTCAAACTCGCTCAAAAGCCCCAGGGGGGCCTGAAAGACCGAGATGATCTCCCCGCCGCTGCTGACAAAGCAGCCGTACAGCCGGCGGATGGCACACTTGCCGGGGGCCAGACGGCGGCGGAGCTCGTTGAGTTCTTTTTGGTTCATGGTGTTCCTCCCGAAAAAACGGATCTTTGTCAATGATACACGCTTTTGCCCCAAAAGACCAGAGAAACCTGGGGCCAGGGTCCCGGTTTTTCCGGGAATGAGGGGGACAAGGCCTTTTTTTCTGGGAGAACGGATTGACATTTTCTCAAGGAGGACGTACAATAAAGACGAATGTTTGCCCTGTTACCACGGCGCGGGCGCGAATATGATTTCATTGTTCATTGGAGGTAAGGACATGAAGTTTTCCAGCAAAGTCAAAAAGTGCGGCCTGTCCCCCATGCGGAAGTTCCACCCCTACGCGGTGGCCGCAGAGGCCAAGGGCCGCAAGATCTATCACCTGAACATCGGCCAGCCCGATGTGGAGACCCCCCCGCAGTTTTTTGAGGCTGTGCGTGACTTCAGCCAGGCCGTGCTGGAGTACGCTCCCTCCCCCGGTATGCCCGAGCTCATCGACGCCATTCAGAAGTACTATGACAACCTGAACATGCACTTCGAGAAGGACGAGATCCTCATCACCACCGGCGGCTCCGAGGCGCTGGCCATCATCTTCCAGTGCATCCTGGACGACGGCGACGAGGTCCTCATTCCCGAGCCCTTCTACCCCAACTACGCCACCATGGTCAACACCACCGGCGCCAGCATCCACCCCATCCCTACCTCTCCCGAAGAGGGCTACCGCTACGCCGACCGGGCCAAGATCGAGGCCCAGATCAACGAGCACACCCGCGCCATCGTCTGCACCAACCCCGGCAACCCCACCGGCGTGGTCCTCACCCCCGAGGAGCAGCGCCTGATGTGCGACATCGCCAAGGAGCATGACCTGTTCATCATCGGCGACGAGGCTTACCGTGAGTTCGTCTACGCCGGCGAGCCCCTGCAGTCCTTTGGCGAGTACGCCGACGCGGCCGAAAACGTCATCGTCATCGACACCGTCTCCAAGCGCTTCTCCGCCTGCGGCGCTCGTGTGGGCGCCATCCTCAGCCGCAACCACGAGCTGCTCAGCGAGGCCATGAAGTACTGCCAGGCCCGCCTGTCCGTGGCCACCCTGGACCAGGTGGCCTCCGCCGCCCTGTACAACGTGGGCCCCGAGTACTTCGCCGCCGTCCGCGACGAGTACAAGCGCCGCCGGGACACCGTGGTGGCCAAGCTGGCCGAGATCCCCGGCGTGGTCTGCGAGTGCCCCAAGGGCGCCTTCTACCTGATGGCCGCCCTGCCCGTGGACGACGCGGACAAGTTCCAGCAGTGGCTGCTGGAGGAGTTTGAGGACAACGGCGACACCGTCATGTTCGCCCCCGGCGAGCCCTTCTACGGCACCCCCGGCAAGGGCAAGAACGAGATCCGCATTGCCTACGTCCTCAAGCAGGCCGACCTGGAGCGGGCCATGGACCTGCTGGCCAAGGGCATCAAGGCCTACAACGAGAAGAAGTAAGCGGTTTCCTGCCGCAAGCAAAAAGCCCTGTGATCCACCGATCACAGGGCTTTTTTTTGTATCATGGAGGCGGGGGACTCAGGCCAGGGCAAAGTAGGCCAGGACGACCACGCCCAGCACGATGCGGTACCAGCCAAAGACCTTGAAGTCGTGCTTTTTGATATAGCTCATGAGGAACTTGATGACCACCACGGACACCAGGAAGGCCACCACGCACCCCACCGCCAGGGTAATGATCTCCGTCTGGGTAAAGACGAAGCCGAATTTCAGCAGCTTGAACAGGCTCAGCCCGAACATGACAGGCACGGCCAGGAAGAAGGTGAACTCCGCCGCCGCCACCCGGGACACCCCGATGATCAGGGCCCCGATGATGGTGGAGCCCGAGCGGGAGGTGCCGGGGATGATGGAGAGTACCTGGAAGAGGCCAATGAGGAAGGCGGTGCCATAGGTGATCTCCGCCAGGGTGTTTACCTTCGGGGTGCGGGACTTGTTCCAGTTCTCCACCACGATGAAGGCGATGCCGTAGATGATGAGCGCGGCGGCGATGACGGTGGGGGTGTGCAGGTGGGCCTCGATGTAGTCGTCAAAGAGGAGGGTGATGACGGCCCCGGGGATGCAGGCCACCACGACCTTCAGCCACATTTGAATGGTGTCCCACTTCACCGGCCCGTGGTGGGCGGTCTTTTTCCGAAAGGGCCACATTTTGTTCCAGAACAGCAGCACCACCGCCAGGATGGCCCCCAGCTGGATGACCACGAAAAACATGTCCTTAAAGGCGTCGCTGACGTTCATCTGGATGAATTCATCCACCAAGAGCATGTGGCCGGTGCTGCTGATGGGGAGCCATTCGGTGATGCCCTCCACGATGCCCAGAAAGACCACTTTGAGCAGTTCGATCACTTGTGTCACGATGGGGGTTCCTCCTTTGCGGGATAGGGTAGCGGACGGGTTTGGCAAAAGGCCGGTCATAATGGGGGGGAAAGCCGGCATACTGTCTATGGGTGATTGTATGAAAGCACGAAAAATTTTAACCTATGTTTTTTTCCTTCTCGTTCCTCTGGCGGTGGGGGGGCTGGCCTCCCTGATCGCCTACCACGGCATGCCGGTCTATGACCAGCTGGCAAAGCCCCCCTTCACCCCGCCGGCAGCGGTCTTTCCGGTGGTGTGGACCATCCTGTATCTGCTCATGGGCATCGGGGGGGCCCGGGTGTGGTGCAGCGGCAAGGAGGACCGGCGCCGGGCCATCCTGCCCTTCGGGGCCCAGCTGGCGGCCAACTTTTTCTGGACGGTCTGGTTCTTCGGCACAGGGTGGTATTTTTTTGCCTTCCTGTGGCTGATCCTGCTGCTGTGGCTCATCCTGTGGATGATGGCCGCCTTTGCCCGCTGTGACCGTCTGGCGGCCCGGCTGCAAATTCCCTATCTGGTGTGGACGGGGTTTGCCGCCGTGCTCACCTTTGCCGTGTGGCTGCTCAACCGGTGAGGGTCAGGGCTTTTCCTGGGCCTGGGGCAGCCGGGCCCGGAGGGCTTCATAAAAACCGGGCAGGTCCTTTTTCAGCCGGAAGATCCGGCCGGCCCCGTCGGTGAAGCAGTGCTCCGAGTCCCCCTCAAAGACGACCTCGCCGTCGGGGTTTTCCATCACATAGTGCAGGTACAGCCGCACCCCGGTGAGCTTGGTGAGGGTGACGTGGATGGTGATGACCTGGGGGAAGAGGGCGCTGCGCTTATACTGCACGTCCAGGGCGGTGATGGGGGAGACGGCCCCCAGCTCCTCCAGCCTGTCCAGCCCCCAGCCCAGCTGGGCCAGGTAGTGGACCCGTGCCTCCTCCATCCAGCGGATGTAGTTGCTGTGGTGGACGATGTGCATCTGGTCGGTCTCGTAGTATTGCACGGTGTGTTGATAGGGAATCATAGTCAGCCTCCTTCATGGTCAGCCGCCCCGGGCGGCAGTGGAACACAAAGAAGCCGGAAACCATCGTAACGGTTTCCGGCTTTTTTGCAGCGTGGTGCGGATGACGGGACTTGAACCCGTACGTCATGGACACACGCCCCTCAAACGTGCCTGTCTACCAGTTCCAGCACATCCGCGTTTTTGGCTGCTCAGATAGCATACCTGTTTTCGCAGGATTTGTCAATGGGTTTTCCCTATTTTTTTGAGAAAAAAGGGGGCGGCCCCGGTCCTCCGCCCCCCTTTGGGCAAAACGAAGCCGCCGGCAGGGGGTATCCTGCCGGCGGCGAGCAAGGACCCTGGCAAGGGCAGCGGTCCCTCCTGTCTCAGGGCTCGACGATGTTGAAGGTGGGGGCCTTGGTCAGGTCCAGCTGGTTCATGCTGTCCATGAGGGCGGTGAGCAGGGCCTGGTCCCCGGTCACCGTGGCTGCCTGGGCAAACTCCTCTGCCTGGTTGCGGATCAGGTAGAACAGGGCGTTCTTCGGCCCGGTGATGGACAGGTCGGCCTCCGGGTCGCTGGTGCCGGCAAAGCGCAGCAGCACCCCGTTCTTCACCCGCAGGAGATAGGTCTGCTGGGTGTCGGTGAGGGTCACGTTGATGGTGAAGTCCTGGTCGGCCAGGGCCTGCTTGTCCATGAGGATGCTCATGTAGTCAAACATCTGGGTGGCCGACATGCTCATCATCATCTCCGAGCTCTTGTTGGGCCGGTCGGCTGCGGCGGCGGCGTTGCCCTGACGCAGCTCCAGGGCGCCGGTGAGATAGGCGTTGCGCCAGGCCCCCGACTCTGCCTGATACCCCAGCTGCTCCAGGGCGTCGGCGCAGAGCAGGCGGGCGGCCTCGTTGTCCGGGTCGGAGAAGACGATGGTGTTGGTCACCTCCGCCACCCACTGGAACTGACCGGCGTCATAGTCCTTCTTGGCCTGGCGCAGGACCTCGTCCACGCTGCCCAGGGCCAGATATTCCGTCCACTTCTGGGCGCTCTCCTCGGGGGTGAGGGGGTTGAGGTTCACGGGGTTGGCGTCGTACCAGCCCATGTATTTCTGATACACCGCCTTGGCGTCGTGGGCCACGGTGCCGTAATACTGGCGGGTGTACCAGTTCTTGGCCAGGGCCTCCGGCAGCTCGATCATGTTGGAGATCTCGTCAGAGGTATAGCCTTGGTTGATATAGGTCAGGGTCTGGTCGTTGATGAACTGGTAAACAGCGGCGGTGTTGACCATGTACTCATTGACCACGTCGTTGCCCCAGTGGGGCCAGTTGTGGGACTGGAAGGTGACCTCTGCCTGGTCCCCGTACCGGGTGACCGCCTCGCAGATGTACTGGGCCCAGGCGGCCCCGTCCCGCACCTGAGCGCCCCGGAGGGTGTAGAGGTTGTGGAGGGTCCCGGTGCAGTTCTCCGCCATCCACAGGGCCTTCTTCTCCGGCAGCCAGGTGTTCATCTCGGCGGGGGCCTCGGTGCCGGGGGTCATCTGGAACTCCATGACCACGCCGTCGATGTTGTAGGTCTCGCCGGTCTCGGTGATCTCAAAGGTGGGGTTGAGGTAGGAGACGGTGCCGGTGGACTGGCCCATGCCGATGCCCACCCCCAGCTGGCCGGTCTCGGAGGGGGTCAGAAAGACGCCGTACTGGTAGTTGGCCCGGCGGCTCATGGCCTGGCCGGCGTAGACGTTCTCGGCAATGGCGTGCTCCTCAAAGCCCTCGGGGACGATGATGGGCACCTTGCCGCTGGCCAGCTGCTGCTCCAGGGGGAGGGAGGGGTCGGCGGCCTGGTCGGCGCTGATGAGGCCCTTGATGCCCCCGAAGTGGTCCACATGGGGGTGGGAGCAGATGACGGCCACCACCGGCCGGGCCCCTAAGTTCTTCTCCACCAGCTGCATGGCGGCCTGGGTACACTCCACGCTGATGAGGGGGTCGAAGGCGATCCAGCCGTTGTCGCTCTCGATGAGGGTGAGGTTGGACATGTCATAGCCCCGGACCTGGTAGATGCCGTCCATGACCTCAAACAGGCCATAGGCGTGGTTGTTCTTCACGTTCTCCCACAGGCTGGGGTTGACGGTGTCGGGGGGCTGGTCGGCGTCCTCCAGGAAGGCGTAGGCCTCCTGGCTCCAGATGACGTTGCCGTTTTCGTCGGTGAGCTCCAGCACCTCCGGGGCGTCGATGAGGCCCCGGGTGGCGAAGTCGGCCTCCTGGGTGTCCTCAAAATCCAAAAGGTCATACAGGGCGGAGTTGACCTGCACGGTGGCCTCCGCCGCCTCTTTGCTCTCGGCGTTCAGGCCCAGCTCCTGGACCAGGTCGCCGGAGGCCTGCCCGCCGCAGGCGCACAGGGAAAGGGTAAGGGCTGCTGTGAGCAGCAGTGCGGGGATCTTTCGCATGGAAAATCACTCCGATCATACATATAGTACTTAATTATATCCAATGAAAGGGGGTTGTGCAAGGTGTGGGAGGGAAAAATTGGGGACCGCTGCGCCGGTGGGGGGGATTTTAGTGAAGACTGAAGAAGGAAAAATCGGCAAGCACCTGTTGGTGCTTGCCGATTTTTGGCGGAGAAGGAGGGATTCGAACCCTCGAGACCCTTTTGGGGCCTACACGATTTCCAATCGTGCGCGCTCGACCAAACTACGCGACTTCTCCGTGTTTGCTCTCGTGAAGGAGAGGGATGAAATTGTCTTGTCAAAGGCGACGATAGCCATTATAGCAGGTTTCCGGCAGAAGTCAAGAGGAAAGGAAAAATTTTTGCAAAAAATTTTTCCCTTTCCTCCGGGCCCTACTGCGGGGGTCAGAGATAGAAGTTGTGGTCGCCGATGGTGCAGTACAGGGTGCGGGACTTGTCCGCCCAGGAGACCATGGAGGTGACGTTGAAATACAGGCACTCGCCGGCCTCCCGGGCGCCGTCCAGGCAGAGCTTGGCGGCGATGACGCTGTCGGCGTCGGGGGTGAGGAAGATGGTGCCGTTGGCCACGGGGGAGAACTGGCGGGGGGCGAAGATGACCTCTTTGATGGTGTCGGGGAAGGCCTCGTTGGCCACCCGGTTGAGGATGACGGTGCCCACGGCGATGCGGCCCTTCATGGGCTGGTTGCCTGACTCGGAATAGATGGCCCGGGAGAGCCAGTACAGGTCCTCCTCCACATAGTCGTTGGCGGTGGCGGGCTGGCCGGTCTGGGTCAGGGCCACCACGCCGGTCTGCTCGTCGGTCTCTAAGGTGCAGCCCAGGGCCTGGGCCAGCTGCTGGGCGGGCAGGAAGAGGGCGTCGTTTTCCGCGGCCACAAATTGGGGGACATAGAAATAGCGGTCATTGACCATGAAATAGGCGCTGCCCGCCGCGGCCTCCAGATACAGCCCGTCGGCAGTGACGGTGAGCAGGCCGTCGGCCAGGGAGGTCTGGGCGTCGGGCCAGAGGGCGGCCAGGACAGGGACAGCAGAGAGATAGAGCACCTGCTCGACCACCAGGGTGGCCCCGGCGTCGCTGATGGGGGCCCCGTTCACGGTGACCTTGGCAGTGGGAGCGGTGCTGTCCAGGACGGCGGCAGTACTCACGGCGGCCACGGCAGGTTCCGCCTTTTGATGATTGGTTTGATTGTCCAGGGCAAAGGCGTGCAGGCACAATGCCAGCAGCAGCGCACAGAGAATGATGGCGCTCGGCAAGTGTTTTTTCATGGTCGTGCCTCCTCCTTGGAAATTCGTGCGTGCATAATTTGTTACCACATTGTAACCCACTTGTAAGAAAAAATCAAGTATTTTTCACAGAAAAGGGAGAATAAAGGGGAAAAAACGGCAAAAAAAGTGGGGCGCGCCCTGGTATGCCACAATATAATGTGGTCCCAAGACGCGCCCCACAAGATATCCGCCCCTGGAGGGGTGAATATCAGGGGTGAGTATTCATGTATGTTTTTCGCCGCTCACGGTGTGCCGGTCAGCTTTTTCCGGGCCTTTTCCACAAAGCGGCCGCTCTGGATCACCGCCCGCTCATGGCTGCCCTGGCCCACGGGGCCCCGGGCGTCCCAGGCGGAGACCTGAAAGACCAGCCGCCGGCCCTCTGCCTGGACCAGCTCGGCCCGGCAGGTGACCTCCATGCCCACAGGGGTGGGGCTGAGGTGCTGCACGTTCATGAGAGTGCCGACGGTACTCTCACCGTCGGCCAGGTGGGGGGCCACGGCGGTCCAGGCGGCCTGCTCCATGCGGGCGATCATGATGGGGGTGGCCAGCACCTCCAGGGTACCGCTGCCCACGGCTTTGGCGGTCAGGTCGGGGGTGACGGGGAAGGTGAGGTCCAGAGAGAGTCCGGGCTGAAGCATAAAAACTACCTCCTTGGTGAAGAAAAAGAGTGCTCCGGCCCCTGTCTCCCGTCCCTGGGGAGGGGGGGTGCGGCGGGCCGGTTTGGGCGCATTATAGCAGAAAACAGGAGCCAGGGGAAGGAAAAGGGGGGGAAAAGAGGGCAGGAATCCAAATATCCGCCAAACCGTGTCAAAAACAACCAAAAACGACGGGGGAAATTTGGTAAAAGTATCGCGCAATGACTGTCTTGACTTTTGTTATAACGTAGGGTAGCATAAGGGGGTAAACGTGTGCACAGCACAGATATGGATATCATAAATGAGACAGGAGGACGCATTAATGTTCGAGCATTACGAAAATTATGATCGCTTTATTCCTGATGTGATGCTGAAGAAGCATAAGAAGCATGAGGAGTATCTCAACGATGTGTATGCCGGCATGACTCATGAGGAGATCTACAAGAGCAAGCTGGGTACTGTGGAAGATGCCCTGGCCATCATCGAGAGCGGCGACTGCATCGTCAACTCCATCCACGGCTGCGAGCCCCGCCTCTTCTACCGCAACCTGCACCGGATCGCCGACCGCATCGACCCCAACAACCCCGTGGAGCTGTGGTCCTGCGTGCACCGCTGGGGCCCCGAGTATGAGGTCCACACCAACCCCGAGCTGAAGGATAAGTTCCATCATCAGACCTTCTTCTATGACGGCAACTTCCGCAAGATCCACCCCTCCGGGATGAGCACCTACTTCCCTGTCAACCTGCACAACTATGGTCAGGAGCTCCACCGCTGCAAGCGTCCTAACGTGGTGGTTGTGGGCGTGTCCCCCATGGACGAGCACGGCTACTGCTGCGTCTCCTGCGACCTGCAGTGGGAGATGGAGTCCTTCTACTCCGCCGACAAGATCATCTACGAGGTCAACCCCAAGATCCCCCACCTGCCCGGCGACTGCGCCCTGCCCGTTGCCATGGCCGACGTGATCATCGAGTCCGACCTGCCCCTGTACGAGCTGCAGGATCCCCCCATCGGCGAGGCCGAGAAGACCATCGCCGGCCTGGCCGCCGAGATGGTCCACGACGGCGACTGCATCCAGCTGGGCTTCGGCGGCATCCCCAACGCCATCGGCTTTGAGCTGATGAGCCGCCACGACCTGGGCATCCACACCGAGCAGATCGGCGCCTCCATGGCCCGCATGATCCAGCGCGGTGTCGTCACCAACCGCTACAAGAACCTGGACAAGGGTTGGTCCGTGGGCGCCTTCATCATCGCCGACAACTTCACCTATGAGTACCTGAACAACCACCCCCGTGTCATGATGCGCCGCGGCCGTTACACCAACGACCCCATGATCATTGCCCAGCAGGACAACATGGTGTCCATCAACGCCGCCCTGCAGATCGACCTGACCGGCCAGGTGGCTGCTGAGGCCATTGCCAACATCCAGTGGTCCGGCACCGGCGGCGCCACCGACTATGCCTATGGTGCTTATCACTCCAAGGGCGGTCGCGCCATGCTGTGCCAGATCTCTACCGCCAAGAAGGGCACCGTCTCCCGTATCGCCCCCATCCTGGATCCCGGCTCCATCGTCTCCGTGTCCCGCAACCTGACCGACATGGTCATCACCGAGTACGGCGTGGCCAAGCTGCGTGCCCGTACCGTCAAGCAGCGCGTGGAGAACCTCATCGCCATCGCTCACCCCGACTTCCGCGCCGAGCTGCGTAAGGAAGCCAACAAGTACATGTACTTCTAATTCTCCCTTGGTTCAGACCACGGCCCCACAGGCCGTGTGACAAGGTGTGCCCAGCGGGCGCGTCACTTGGAAAAGTGACGCGCCCGCTTTTTGCTTGTGGGCTTCTGCCCTCACAGCAGGCTGTGGTACCGGCGCAGCCAGCGGCGCTTGGCGGCGGTGGTCAGGGCCAGGTAGCCCGCCACCAGCAGGGCCAGCCCCAGGAAGTACACCGGGGGCAGGGGGGCCAGGGCCAGGGCAGCTCCCAGGGGAGTGTAGGGGAGGGCGGTGACCAGGGCGATGCCCAGCCCCGTCAGCACGGTCACCGGCCAGGCGGCCCGGCTCTGGAGGAAGGGGAGCCTGGGGGTGCGCAGGGTGTGCAGCACCAGGGTCTGGGTCCACATGGAGGCCACGAACCAGCCGGTCTGGAAGAGGGCGATGTAGAGGGCCTGCAGGCCGGGGTCCGTGAGCTGGGAGAAGAGCAGGCCGCCGGTGCTCAGGGGGCACAGGACGAAGTAGAGCAGCAAAAAGGCGGCGATGTCAAACAGGGAGCTGACCGGCCCGAACCAGACCATGAAGGGGGGGATGACGCCGGCCTGCCACTGGCGGGGGGCCGTGAGGGCCTCGGGGTCCACGGTGTCCCAGGACATGGCGGTGTAGGAGACGTCATAGATCAGGTTCAGCAGCACCAGGTGGAGGGCGGCCATGGGCAGGAAGGGGAGGAAGGCACTGGCGGCCAGCACCGAGAGTATGTTGCCAAAGTTGGAGGAGGCGGTGATCTTGATGTACTTGATCATGTTGGCATAGGTCCTGCGCCCCTCCCGGACCCCCCGGCGGAGGACGGACAGGTCCTTTTCCAGCAACACCACGTCCGAAGTCTCCTTGGCGATGTCCACCGCCGTGTCCACGGAGATGCCCACATCGGCGGCCTGCATGGCGGCGGCGTCGTTGATGCCGTCCCCCAGGTGGCCCACCCGGTGGCCCCGCGCCCGGAGGACCCGGACCACCCGGGCCTTCTGGGCGGGGGAGAGCTTGGCAAAGACGGTGGTCTCCTCGGCGGCCCGGCCCAGGGTTTCATCGTCCATCCGGTCCAGGTCGCTGCCCAGCAGCAGGGGCTCGGCGGGCAGGCCCACCTGGCGGCAGATGGCCTGGGTGACCCGGTGGTTGTCCCCGGTGAGGATCTTCACCGCCACCCCGTGGGCGGCCAGGGCCTCCAGGGCCTCCTTGGTGCTCTCCTTGGGGGGGTCCAGAAAGGCCAGAAAGCCCAGCAGCACCATCTCGGATTCATCGGCGGCAGAGAACTGCCCCACAGGGGCGGGGTCGGTCTTCTGGGCCACGGCGATCACCCGCATCCCCTGCTGGTTGAGCCGGGCGGCCTGGTCCAGCACCAGCCGGACCACCTCGTCGGTCAGGGGCCGGACCTGTCCGCCGCACTCGGCATAGGCGCAGCACAGGAGCATCTCCTCCACGGCCCCCTTGGTCACCAGCTGGGTCTTGCCCGTCCGGTCCTGGACCACCACGCTCATCCGGCGGCGCTGGAAGTCGAAGGGGATCTCGTCCACCTTGACATAGGTCTCCTTCAGGGCCTGGGCGCCCAGGGCCTCCTGCTTGGCGATGACCGACAGGTCGATGAGGTTTTTCAGCCCCGTCTGGAAATAGCTGTTGAGGAACCCGTGGCGCAGGACCCGCACATCCTCCTTCCCGTCGATGTTCAGGTGGTACTCCAGCACCACCTTGTCCTGGGTGAGGGTGCCGGTCTTGTCGGTGCACAGGATGTCCATGGCCCCCAGGTCCTGCATGGCGTTGAGGTTTTTCACGATCACCTTCTGCCGGCTCATCACCATGGCCCCCCGGGCCAGGGAGGTGGTGACGATCATGGGCAGCATCTCCGGGGTCAGCCCCACGGCCACCGACAGGGCGAAGAGCAGGGCCTGCATCCAGTCCCCCTTGGTCAGGCCGTTGAGGAAGAGGACCACGGGCACCATGATGAGCATGAAGCGGATGAGGACCCAGGAGACGGCGTTGACCCCCTTTTCAAAGCTGGTCTTGGGGGGCGTGCGGTCCAGCTCCTTTGCCATGCCGCCCAGCACGGTCTGGCCCCCCACCGCCAGCACCACCCCTGTGGCGGTGCCGCTGACCACGCTGCTGCCCCAGAAGGCCAGGTTGGGCCGGTCGGTGATGGCCCCGTCGGGGTCAGGGCAGCTGCCGCCGGTCTTTTCCACCGGCTCACTCTCGCCGGTGAGGGCGGACTGGCTGAGGAAGAGGTCCTTGGCCTGGAGGATGCGCAGGTCGGCGGGGATCATGTCCCCGGCGGACAGGTGGACCAGGTCGCCCACCACCAGCTCCTCCATGGGCAGCTCGCCTTTGCACCCCTCCCGCTGCACGCAGGCGGTGGTGGTGAGCATGGCGGCCAGGCGGCGGGCTGCCTGGCTGCTGCGGGTCTCCTGGACCAGGCGGAGCAGGCCGGAGAGCAGGACCATGCCGGTGATGATGGCCAGGGTGGCGTAGTTGGCCTCCCCCGGGGGGGCCAGGACCACGTCTGTGACCAGGGAGATGCCAG
The DNA here is from genome assembly GCA_019115225.1 of Candidatus Evtepia faecigallinarum. Taxonomy (GTDB): domain Bacteria; phylum Bacillota; class Clostridia; order Oscillospirales; family Oscillospiraceae; genus Evtepia; species Evtepia faecigallinarum. The sequence continues at coordinate 12,105 of DXEA01000039.1, read as the reverse complement.
CAGCACGATGGTGAAGGGGTTGAGGAAGGCGGCGCACAGGCGCTTTGCCAGCACATGCTTTTTGCCGCAGGGCAGGATGTTGGCCCCGTGGCTCTCCCGGGACCGGGCGGCCTGGGCGGGGGAGAGGCCCGCGGCAGGGGTGCCGTAGTGGGCCAGCAGGGCGGCGGCCTCCTGGGCGCTGGCCCACTGCAGGCGGGCCTGGCGGGCCGCGGCGGCGTTCTTGTCGGGCCGCGTCTGGATGGGGGTGGTGTAGGTGTTCTTTTTCATGGTTCTGTACCTCCCAGGGTGGATTTTGCAGGTGGGAAAGGGTACAGTGCTGGGGAAAGAGGGGTCAGGGCCCGCAGCGGGGCAAACGGACCACGGGGGCCCCTGTTGAAAACCTGAAATGGTCACCGGCACTGCAGCTGCTTTCCGCGGTCATTTTGTTCACCTCACTTTGGCAGAATTCTGAAGGAGTGTGGAAAAAACGGGGGAGCGGCGGGAAAAAAGGGCGCAAAAATGCCATCGTCTGTAAGGGGAGCTCCCAAGACGATGGCATTCAGGCAGCACAAACAGACCTCCTCAGACCGGGTGGTCCGGAGCCAGCTTGCCCCTGGGGCAGTCTTGGAGCGCGGGGGAAACGGATACAACTGGAACTGCTCTCCATGGAGCACACCTCCTTTCCGGGAACAAAAAAGCTCCCCTCTGTCCGGCAGAACAGACGGGAGCCCAAAAACGCTCACATGCCGTTCGTTTGAGCTTTGACTCTGCAGGGCGATGAAGCTGTGTTATGATACGCCTTGGTCTCGACGTACCCTGTTCAAACCAACTCATGGTGTCTCCACCATTTCGCGGCAACAGCCCGTATCCCTGCGGTAGCCTTACCTACCGAACGGCCTAACCCTACCACAGATTTTTGCGTTTGTCAACCGGGAATTTTCTTTTTTCCAAGCCGGGGCTTTTTTGAAAGGCCCGCCCGCCGCTGCTGCCGGGGCCTCACAGGTCCTCCTCCCCCTCCTCCGGGGCGGTCCGGGCGGCGGTGAGGCCGTGGGGCAGACAGCTGCCGTTGAGCCAGATGGGGGAGCGGCGGTAGAGGACGGAGATGGCCTTGAAGGGGAATGACGCCCCTTTTTTGTCTCTGTGTACCATCAGTCCCCGCTGGGGCGGGTGTGCCGGTAGCAGAGCAGGCAGAGCAGGATCTGCACCACCGACGACAGGGGCGTGGCCAGGCCGATGTGAAACAGGGTAGCGCCTGCCAGGGAATGGATGAGGTAGACGGCGGGAATGCGCACCAGGAAAGCGCCCACCACCCCCTGGACCATGACGAAGAGGGTCCTGCCGCAGCCGTTGAAGTAGCCCAGGAAGCAAAAGAGGACAGCGGTGAGCAGGCAGTCAATGGCGTAGGCCTTCAAATACTCGTGGGCCGCGGCAATGACCAGGGGCTCCCGGGAGAAGAAGGCGGCCAGCCCATCCCCCCAGAACAGGGCCAGGGCCCCCATGCACAGGCCGGCGGCCAGGGCGGTGCGGATGCCGTAGAAGAGGGACTGCCGGGAGCGATCCTGCCGCCGGGCCCCGTTGTTCTGGGCCACAAAGGCAGAAATGGACTGCATGTACGCCGAGGCCACCAGCATGAGAAAGATGCAGACCTTTTCCGCCACCCCCACGGCGGCGGACTCCCGGACCCCCATGCCGTTGACCACCACCTGGATGAACAGGAAGGAGAACTGGACCAGCAGCTCCTGCAGGGCGATGGGGGTGCCCACCCGCAGGATGCGCCTGGTACACGGCCCGTCGAAGCGGATGTCCCGGCGGGAGAAGGGCAGGGTTTTTTGGCGGATGAGCAGCAGGGAGCACAGGACGCTGATGGCCTGGGCAGCGACCGTTGCGATGGCCGCCCCGGCAGCCCCCAGGCCGCAGCCGGCCACCAGGATCAGATCCCCCCCGATGTTGACGGCACAGGCGATGGCCACGGTGATCAGAGGGGTTTTGGCGTCCCCCAGGCCCCGGAAGACGGCGCCGATGACGTTGTAGGCGGTGATGAAGACGGCGCCGATGCCACAGATGCGGATGTAGTGGCTGGTGGGGGCCACGGCCTCGGCAGGGGCGTGGAGGAGGAGGGCCAGGCTGTCGGCGAAGGGGACCAGGAAACCGGTGAGCAGGACGGCAAGGACGGCAAAGAGGGCGATGCCCGTGCCGATGCCCCGCCCGGCCAGCCGGGGCCGGTCCCCGCCGATGGCGTTGCCCACCAGCACCGTAATGCCCATGGTCAGGCCGGTGATGACCATGGTGATGAGGTTCAGCAGCTGGCTGCCTGTGGCGACCCCCGACTGTTCGCTGGTCCCGGCAAACTGCCCCACGATGATCAGGTCCGCCGCGCCGTACATGGCCTGCAGGAACAGGGCCAGCAGCACGGGGACGGCGAAGGAAAGCAGGGAGGGCAGAATGGGCCCTGCGGTCAGGGAATGGGAAGCGCTCTTTTGCATCACGGTTCTCCTTGGTCAGACGGAAGTGGGGCGGGCGAGAAAAAAAGAGCCGGATAAGAAAACGGGACTTCCACCCGCCATCTTATCCAGCTCATAACTCCAAAGGTTACTTGCCCTCCGATGAACTTTTGTATTGTACCGGAAAAGACCGGATTCGTCAAGAGGGAAGTTCCCTCACCCCTCCTCCTCCAGGGCGGTCCGGGCGGCCAGCAGGAGCAGGCGCTGGAACTGCCGCCTCTCTGCCTCGGTCATGTGCCGGGTCATGCGGCGAAAGCCCTTGTCGATCTCCTCCTTGAGCAGGGGATAGACCTGCCGGGCCCGGGGGGTGGGGGAGATGTCATAGGTGCGCTTGTCCCTGGCGTTGGTGGTGCGCACCAGAAAGCCGCCGGCGGTGAGCTTGGTGACGGTCTTGGCCACCACGCTTTTGTCTAAACTCAGGCGCTTGGTGATCTCGTCCTGGGTGAGGGTGTCAAAGTCGCAGACGATCAAAATGACCCCGGCCTGGGCGGCGGTGAGGCCGTGGGGCAGACAGCTGCCGTTGAGCCAGATGTGGGAGCGGCGGTAGAGGACGGAGATGGCCTTGAAGGGACTTTCCATAATGGAGCTCAGATCAGACATGGGGGGACCTCCTTTGTGGCTTCGATGGTCCTAGTATACGCCAAACCGGTGGCACTTGCAACTAACTATTGACGAGACCTCCCCGTCGTGCTATCATAATAGTGGCAATTGCCACCAGTTTCCCCGTGCAAGGAGGTCGCGTCTGCAATGGAACCCGTCTCAAAAATCTGGAACCGGAAATTTGTGCTCCTCTTTCTGACCAATCTCTTGGTCCTGGCAGCCTTTTACGCTTCCATCCCCATCATCCCCGTCTACTGTCAGGAAATCGGCATCACCGGCGCCCGGGTGGGCATCGTCCTCACCGCCATGTCCCTGGCCACCATCCTCTTCCGGCCGGTGGCGGGCTATCTGCTGGACAATTTTAACCGCTACCGGGTCTATCTGCTCTTCCTGGCCCTGTTCTGCCTGGCCTTTCCGGCCTTTCTGGTCTTTCCCATATTTGGGGCTTTGGTGATCATCCGCCTGTATATGGGGGCGGTGTACTCCGTCTGCGGCTCGGCCACCATGACCCTGGCCGGGGACGTGCTCCCCCCCGCCAAGATCACCGAGGGCATCAGCCGCTTTGCCTTCACCATCTCCATCGGCATGGCGGTGGGCCCCTATGTGGGCATCCAGGTCCAGAACCACCTGAACAGCAAGACCTCCTTCCTGACGGTCTTTGCCATCGCGGTGGCGGCCCTGGTGTGCGTCTCCTGCTGCCGGATCAAGTATCCCAAGGCAGAGCGGAAGAAGTTCGCCCTGAAGGACTCCATTTATAAGCCCGCCCTGCCCTTCATGGGCAACATGATGTTCCTCATGATCCCCTACGGGGCGGTCATCGCCTACTCCTCCATCCTGGCCCAGGAGAAGGGCCTGACGGCGGTCATCCCGTACTTTTACATCTGCCTGGTGGCGGGGATGCTCCTGTCCAAGCTGTCCACCCAGCGGATGATCGACGCCGGGCGCCACCGGGTGCTGGTCTATGTCAGCCTGGTGGTGCTGGTGCTCACCATGGCCAGCTATGTCTTTCTGGAGACAGGGGCCCACCTGCTCATTGCCGGCTTCTTCTTCGGCCTGGGCTATGGCATTCTCCAGCCCCTGTTCCAGTCCTTTGTCACCGGCACCACCCCCAAGCCCAAGCGGGGGGTGGCCAACGCCACCTACCTGCTCTCCTACGACATCGGCATCGGCATCGGGGCCCTGCTCATGGGCTTCATGCAGGAGACCATCGGCCTGACCACGGGCTTTGCCCTCACCGCCATCGCCTATGTGGTGGGGGGCATCCTGTATGCGGCTTACTCCGAGGGCTATTACCGCAAACTCCGGGGCAGGGCGGCCCCCGCAGAGGAGGGGAGAGAAGGGGTCCTCCTGGACCACATGGAGCGCCAGGTCTACACCCTCCCCGCCGCGGCCACCGTCCGGGACGCCATCACCTATTTTGCCCAAAAGCGCATCAGCGGCGCCCCCATCGTGGACCCCTCCGGCCGCATGGCGGGCTTTCTCAGCGACGGGGACATCCTGCGCTACCTGCGCCGGCAGGATCACACCCTGGCGGTGACGGACAGCTCAGCGCAGTTTTTGGAATATTTCTGGGACCCGGAGGCCGCCTTTGCCCAAAAGCTGGACGCCATCATGGACTGCGGCGTGCTGGAGGTGGGGGCGAAGCGTTCCATCACCCTCCCCGACCACGCCACCCTGGAGCAGGCCTGCCGCCTGCTCAGCGAGGCGGGGGTGAAGAAGGTGCCGGTGGTCTGCGGGGACAAGGTGGTAGGCATCCTCTCCCGGTCTGGGATCACCGGCTACCTCATCCGGCGCTACCTGGACCGGACGGATGCGCAAAAACCCGCCGCCATCCCGGCCAGCCAAGACCAATAACACCACAAAACCACCGGCAGACTTGCCGGTGGTTTTTGCGTTTGTTCCATTATTCCGCGTCCATAAGGGCCTGCAGCTCATTGAGAAAGCGGCAGACATGAAACCCGTCGCACACCCCGTGGTGGACCTGGACCGCCAGGGGCAGGAAAAACCGCCCGTGTTCCGTATAACATTTCCCCAAGGTAAAGATGGGCAGCAGATAGTCATACCCCTTTTGCAGGTGCAGGTGAAACCCCTCAAAGGAGGTCCAGGGGAGGGTGGAGACGGGGAAATGGTTGGGGGGAACATCCGGCTTTCCCATCAGACCCTGCCGGGCCCCGTATTCCGCCATGTCCCGGGCATAGGCGGCGCAGAAGTCCCCAAGGTCCGGGGTGTATTCGGTCCAGAGGCTGGAAAAGGTCTCGCTGTCCGGGTGAAAGACCGTGTAGCAGGGGAGCATTTGCGCAAAAATCCCCAACTGGCCCTCCTCGTTGAAGCAAGTGCGGAACTCCTCGTGGCGGTTGACGACGGTGGTCAGGCAGTGGAGCATGGCGGGGAAGAGCTTATGGCCCCGCGCCCTGAGCCGGGTGGCATCCAGCTTGACGGTCATGCTGTAGGTGCAGGGGACGGTGGAAAAATAATGGGTAAAATATTCCTGCCGCGCCCACCGGGCGGGGTCGATCCTTTGAAATACCATAACTACCTCCAAATGGATTGTTGCCTGTTTAGCATAACACAAACGGGAAGGGAAAGCGAGCCCGGCCTGCCCCACCGGCCGCCGGCGTCGGGCAAAAAACATGGACGCTCCCGGAAGGGGAGCGTCCATGGATTTTACCAGCGGCGGGTCACTTCACGATATTCTCGCAGAAGTTCATGAAGATCTGTGCCACCTCAGCGCGGGTGGCGGTGCCGGTGGGATTGAGGTTCCCGTTGTAGCCCTGGAGCAGGCCGGTGCCCACGGCCCACTGCATGGCGGTCAGGGCCCAGTCAGAGGTCTTGGCGCCGTCGCTGAACGCGGACAGGTCGCCCTGGGCGCTGACGTCATAGCCCTTGAAGATGGCGTAGTTGTACAGGATCTGGGCCATCTGCTCGCGGGTGATGTTGTTCTCGGGGCCGAACTTCCCGTTGCCGTAGCCGCCGACGATGTCATTGGCCGCAGCCCAGTTCACCGCATCGGCATACCACTGGCCGTCCGCCACGTCGGTAAAGCTGCCGCTGCCGGCGGGGGGATTGCCCTCCAGGTTGTACAGGACCTGGGTGATCATGCCGCGGGTGAGGTTGGAAGCCGGGGCGAAGCGGTCCTCGGCCACCCCGTTCATCATGCCGTTTTCATAGGCATAGGCCACGGCCTCATAGAACCAGTCATTTGTGCTGACGTCGGTGAAGGGCAGGGTGGTGACGGGCGCCTCCTCCTGGGTAAAGGAGACCTGGACAGAGACCTTGGAGGCGGGCATCTGGAAGGTGTACTGGGTGTCGCTCTTCTTGGTCAGCTCCACTGCCTTGCCGTCCTTGTCGGTGACGGTGAGGGTGTTCAGCACATAGCCCTCGTCGGGGGTGACGGTGAGGGTGACCGTGGCGCCCTTGGCTGCGTTCTTCGGGCTGACGGCGATGGTCCCGTTGGCCACATCAGTGGGGAGGGTGACCGCGTAGGTCGTCACACCACCGCCGCCGCCGCCGCCGCCGGTGGAATTCTTGCTCCACTGGGCGGTGAGGGTGACATCTGCATTCACGGTATACCTCACGCCGCCGCTATAGGTGTTGGTGCCGTCGGACCAGCCGCCAAAGGTATAGTTCGTGCGGGTGGGCGTGGGCAGGGGAACCTCGGTGTTCTTCGCCACCGTATACACAGAATTTGTAGTGATGCCGCCATCGTTGTAGTTCAGGGTGAGGGTGGCGGTGTTATCTACAGCTGTCTTCAGGTCGGTGATGGTATCGCCGGGCTTGGCAGCTGCCAGAGCAGCTTCCGTGGAAGCGTAGTAGCTGTGGGTATCACCGCTCTGCACCTTGGCGGCGGCTCCATCTGTGTCGTCAATAAATTTGTCCACGCTGGCGCCGAACGATCCGCCGTTGATGGTGATGTTCGGTTTCAGGTCTTCCACGACCTGCTGCAGCTCATCATCAGAGCTGGTCTGCTTCCCAATTATCAGTTCTCCGGTGATGGTACCGCCGTTGACGGTCAGAACACTCTGATTCCCCTCATATGCATCCTGACCCCACAGGCCAAGTTCCACGTTTCCCTCAATGACGGCACCCTCGTTTACCGTCACACGGGCACCATTCTCATAACTTGCCGCCCAGCAGACGTCCATGGCGATATCATCTGCGGTTCTGGGGATAATCGTTGTCCCGGTGTTCAGGTTGATTGCACCGTTGTTGTTGGACAGGGTGTAGTTGAGGCCGGTATAATCCGTCATACCGGTGCCGTCCAGCTTGACATTTTCCAGGGTGAGGTTGGAATAGTTCTGGATCAGGATCTTGACTTGCTGTTCTTCCGCAGGATTCGCGGCAATGGTTCCGTTCTTAAAGGTAATGTTGTTATCTTTGATTAACTGGAACCCGTTGGTCTCGGTACCGGTAGAACCCACGCCGCTGGTGATTGTATAGGTATGTCCGTCCAGATCAAAAGTAAGATTTCTCTGCACGGTGCCATTCACGACTACGCCAGCGCCGGCAGTATCTTTCAGCAGAGTAATCGTCGCAGGCTCAGTTGTACTCACCGCGTTAACGGCATCCTGGAGGGAAGCATAACCGGTGGTGCCAATGCGAGCGACATAGTCATCATTGATGATTCCCTCGCCATCGACAGTACCGTTTACAGTACCGAGCTGTCCAAAAGTTGCGCCGGTATCCACAGTCAACTTGGACGCAGCATCCATGTCGATGGTACCCACATTGGTAAGCGTATTGTTCTCCGCCACCGTTGCGGTCACACCGCTGAGTTTCAGCGCACTTCCCTCAGGCACGGAGAAAGTGCTCAATGTTACAGACGGGGTACCACTACTAGTGTACACCGGAGAAAAATCACTGATTGCTGCAGAAATCGGTGTTCCCGCCTTCTGAATGGTCAGGTTCTGATAGGTGGTAGCATAGGTGGGATTGCTGGAACTCCCGGTACGGACGACCAGCGGAGTAATCTGCGCAGCAGTTACGGTGGTGGCTTCGTCGATGTTCCAGACCGAGGAACCAGTAATACCACTGCCGTCCGGCGTACCAGAGTCAGTGCTGAAGCAGCCGTTGGCCGCGCCGAAATTCAGCTTTCCGGTAATATCGCAGTCATTCAGACCCACATTGGCCGTGCCCACAAAGCCACGGTTGGTGGCGGAGAGATCCTCGATGGTACAGCCGGTGGCTACAATAGAAGAATCCTCCACTTCTCCGTTGATGCCGCCAAGATAAAGGCTGCTCAGCGTGCAGTTATTCAGCGTCACGCTGCTGGAACGCACCTTGGTGCTGCCGCTGCCGCCGCCGCCGAGCAGGTAGAAATTGCTGTCCTTGGCCGTAATGATGACCTTGTTTGCCACAGCATCGGTCTCCATGGCACCGTCCGCAATATTGCGTGTCCCTTCATTTCCATTTCCCCAGGATCCGCCGTTGACATAGAGCTTGCTGCTGGAATCAGAGAGGTCAACGCCGTCAAACTCCATGGTTATGGTGCCGTTTACGCAGGTATTGCGGGCGCCCGCTCCGTGAAGAAGATCCTTCACCACGGCACCGCCGGAAAGAGAAATAGACACATCTCCCTTTACAACGGAGCAGAAATTTGTATTAGCGTTCTCTTCCCCGTAGTTGCCGCCGAACAGTCTCCAGATCGTGCCGCCGGTCATGGTGATGCTGGTGCTTTCCACCGACACCGCCTTCGTCCGGCCATCGGCGCCGCCAAAAACATAGGCCTTATTGGTACTTGCGCCAACACCTATGTATTTGGTCGTGCCATTCTCATTCCAGCTGATGTAGGCGTCAGTGCCTGTGGCGGTGAACTCATTGAACGTCGCCACCTCCGCATCCGCATCCGACGGTGCATTCGCCGTGATGGTGATGGGCGTGCCGTTGGCGAAGAAGCTTGTGCCGCTGGCCGTGGGGGGCCCGTCCGCAGACGTCGGCTCCGCCGCCAGCGCCGTTGCCGGCATCAGGCTCAGGAGCATCACTGTCACAAGCAGGATACTCCCTATGCGTGTTCGCACTTTTCTCATGATTCTTCCTCCTGTTCTGTTTCTTGTTGTTGTTCAAATGCGGTTTCCCGCCATTTGACCGTTCCTGCACGGGCTGCGATGCCGTCATAGTCCTCTCGCAGCCTGACCCGCCCGGCGCACACCGGGCAGCCGCACTGCTGCGCGCCGGTGCGGGAGTACACGGCGGCCTTCCAGACGTGGCCAAGGGCACACTGCCACCAGATCTTCTTGTGGGAGCCGGCGGTCACCTGGGCGGGGGTCAGGGTGCCGTTGAGGGCCGGGTGCCATTGTCCGGCGACCTGGGGGGCCACTGTGGCCAGGTCGTTGAAACCCGGCCATACTTTTTTCCCCGCGCAGTAGGGGCAGCCGCTGCCGTGAAAGACTCTTGCGCTGATTGCAGCCTGATAGGGGTGATTTTTTTCGCAGCACCACCAGACCTTTCTGTTGGAGGATGACGTGACCTGCGCCGGGGTCAGCATCCCGTTTTTCACCGGGTGCCACTCTGCCGCAATTTGGGGGAAGTTGCTGGCAAGGTCGTTGTCTCCGGCAAGCACCTGCCTGCCGCTGCACACCGGGCAGCCGCTGCCGCCCTGGGTGCGGGAGGCCACAGAGGCCTGCCAGGCATGTCCCTTTTCACACAGCCACCAGACCTTTTTGTGAGTGCCCGGGGCCACCTGGCTGGGGGAGAGGGGGCCGTTGCGGCTGGGGTGCCATTGCCCGGCCAGGTCCGGAAAGAGGGAGGCCAGGTCGTTCTCACCCGGCAGGATGCGCCGCCCGGCGCACACCGGGCAGCCGGCGCCCTCCACCCTGGCTTTGATCTTTGTTTTCCAGACATGGCCCAGCTGACACTGCCACCAGACCGCCCGATGGCTTCCGGGCAGAACCTGCTGGGGCGTGAGGGGGAGATTTTTGGTGGGATGCCACTGGGCGGCCAGATGGGGGAAGAGGGTGGCCAGATCGGTTTCCCCCGCCACAGGCACCTTGCCGGCGCACACCGGGCAGCCCGCTGCGCTGCCGGTGCGGGAGCAGACGCTGGCCTGCCAGGGATGTCCCGTCTGACAGCGCCACCACACCTTCCTGCCGCTGCCATAGCTCACGGTATGGGGCGTATCCGGGGCATTGCGCTGGCAGTCCCACTGGAGAAGGAGCTCCCGCGCCCCTGTTCTTACGCAGAACTCATAAAGTGTTTCCCGCAAGCTATCCCACCTTCATGGACAGAATTCTTATTCTGTCCTGTCCTCACGGGGCAGAGCCGTGGGTTTTTCGCTTTTTTTGGATAAAACTCATAAACTTCCCGTAAAAAATAAGAAATTCCCACTTCGACGGTGGGAAAAGGAATAACGGACGGCATGGGGAAAAAGACCGACAATCAAACACGGTTGGCGGCCTTAATTTCCATACGCAAAATTGTGTTAGCCCCTTGCATTTTCTTTATCATGATGATAAAATGACATAAATGGATAGATAGTATGGCGCAATACCGATCTACTAAGCAACAGAATAAGAATTCTGTCCTATGACACCAAGCACATCTGCTCCAAAGTTTGGGCATGTTCCACACCGGTGGAGATGAGATAAATTCTTGTGGTTTCGATGCTGCTGTGGCCCAGAACGTCTGCCAGGCGGGCCACATCCCGGCAGACCCGATAGAACGTCCGGGCGAAGAGATGCCGGAGATTGTGGGGAAAGACTTTCCCGGCGTCCACCCCGGCCTTTTTGCAAAGGGCCTTCATTTCCGCCCAGATCTGCTTGCGCGACAGGGGCCGGCCGCTTCTGGTGAGAAAGAGCTCACCAGAGGCGATTTTGTTTTTTCTGGCGTATTTGAGCAGCTTCCGGCACAGCTTTCCGGGAATAAGAATGGTGCGGATTTTTCCCTTCAGGGAAACCTCCGCCCGGCCAAGCTGGGCGGCTTTTCGGGTGATATACCGCACCTCGCTGACCCGGATGCCGGTGGCGCAGATGGTCTCCATGAGCAGGGACAGGCGCTCCTTTCCGGCCTTGACCGCCGCGGCGATCAGCCGTTCATACTCCTCCTTTGTCAGCTCCCGGGTGGACTCCCGAAAAACACGGCGCTGCAGGCGCAGGTGCTTCACCCGGCAGTCCTCCCAGCCCAGGAAGGAGAGGAAGCGGTCCAGGGCCGAGAGCTTCCCGTTGACGGTGGCGGGCTGATAGTTTTTCTCCAGCAGGCTGGCCTTCCACCGGGCCACGGCCGCCTTGCTCACCTCGTCCCCGCCCAGAAAGGCGGCAAACAGCCGCATTTCCCGCAAATACTTTTCCACCGTGGCGGCACTGCGCTCCTCTTCCCGCAAAAATTCTCCGAAGGCGGCAGCCTGCCGGCTTGTGATCGTTCGTTTTTTCATAATGTCCTCCTTTGCAAGATAACCAGGGAAAGCCGCTCCTTTTCCGAGCGCACCCACTGGCTCCACTCCGTGTCACCTCTGGTGCCGCCCTTGAACCCCTGGGCCGCTAACGCCTGTTTCAGAGATACCCGTGTGTCCAGCCCACGCTTGCTCCCGGTAGTAAACGGCACAAAGTCGATGTGCAGATGGGGCGTGGCCTCGTCCATGTGGAGGTGGGCCGAGAATACCCGGAGATTGGGATTGCGCTCTTGAAAGGCGCTCATGTACTCGTCCAGCACCGCCGCCGCAAGCCGCCCCTCGTCACTGTCGGCGCGCATGTCGTCTTTGTTGCCCACTTGCAGGATAATTTCATGGAACGGCTTTTCCTGCTTGCCAGAGCGGATTTTTTCATAGTAGTTCTCTATCTTCCTGTCGGCCCTGGTCTGTTTGGCGTTGTAGCGTTCCAGGGCATCGTCAAAGAGTTCATGGTACACCGCCTTGATATTCTTTTGGCAGTATGTTACATTCAGATGGGAGCGTTCCGGGGCGGTGTTCTTAGCGTGAAACTTCCTGCTGTTGTGGTTCACCGACCCATGCCCCACCGTGGCGCTGATCGTCCTTTTCAAATCAATCCCTCCTTTCTTTTCCGCCGCGCAAGCGGCGGGCCTTTGTTACTTTCTGCGA